>JADJXL010000015.1:669474-1004212 GCA_016715885.1 Polyangiaceae bacterium | reverse complement strand
CGACGCACCTGAAATCACGGTTGTCGCGCTGACATGTCGCCCTTAGCCCAACTTCCGCAGTTGGCCAAGCCCGTCGTCGTCAGAATCGTGCTCACCGAACGCTGATTCCACGGAACAATGTGGGCCAGGCATGTGGCCTGAGCTGTTGTGCGCGAGTGATGCGTCGCCGATTTGGGAAGACCTTTGTCACCGGCCCTTCCAAACCATGCGTGTAGTGCCAACCGATGGATTTGCGCGGTTTTACGGAAGGACCATGATTGCAGCAAGAGATCCTGATGTATCTACGTCGCTCGCTGGTCAAGAAAACGGAACCACCCACACCTATTGGCGATTGGTTCGGTCCGTTCGTCGCAATGGCAGAGTCGTTCAACAGACGGTCGCGCAGCTGGAATCTCGATGCGCGGGAGCCGAGCGGCCGCGAAGGAGTTGGGCGCTCGAATGACGGGCGGCGCGAATCAAATGGAGTTATGGGAAGATAATCCCTTCCGCAAACCTTTGAAGATTCGAGCGGGATCTTGTTCGCCCCGAACGCAGTCGATTTCGGCGATGTGTGGCTCGGATGGACGCTCTGGAAGGCATTGCAACTGGATATGTTGTGCGCGTCGCATGCCCGAAGGGAAAGAGTCCGTCGCATGGTCCACGATGGCGGCGGTTTTGGTCATTGCACGACTGTGCGAGCCATCCAGCGAATTGCACATCGCCGAGGATTGGTATCGCAAAACGGCGCTCGAAGACATTCTCGATTTACCAGTGGAGCGGGTCAACGATGACCGGCTGTATCGCGCGCTCGACGAGCTTTTTTGCCGCACAAAGAAGCTTCATCGAGAAACATTTGCGCAAGCGACTCGGCGAATTGTTCTCGATTGAATATGATCTGCTGTTGTACGATGACGAGCACATATTCGAGGGGCTTGCGGAGAAAAACGAGCCTCGCCAAGCGCGGACACAGTCGCGATCACCGCTCGGATTGCAAGCAGGTTTGCATCGCGCCCGTCGTCACGCGTGAAGGACTTCCGCTTGGCTACGAGGTTTTCCCGGGAAACCGTAGCGACATGACGACGGTCAAAGAAATCGTCGAGAGCATGGAACGAAGATTTGGCATCGCGCAACGCGTATGGGCCGCGGATCGCGGGATGGGCAGCGAAGCGAATGAAATGGCTTGAATCAACGGGCAGACGGTATTTGATTGGCACGCCCAAAGCAGCGATGAAATCTGACGTGAGGCGATTTTGGATTCGGCGGGCTGGACGGCACCGTGACGGATTGAAGTTAAGCTGTGCTCGAAGGGATCCGAGACATTTGTATTGTGCCGGTCCGCAGATCGAGCGAAGAAGGAATCGGCGATGCACGACCGATTTGCGAAACGGATCGAAGATGGTCTCGAACGAATCGAGCGGCGGCCCGAAAGCGAGCCAAAAAGCCCGTGGATCGAAGCACGCTCGAACGCCAAATTGGGCGGCTTCGGCGGCAATGAACGCGCGGCCGGCCGCTATCGAATACAAATCGTTTACGATCCAACCAGGGCCGGAGGATTGAAACTTCAGAAAGCGCTGCACGACTGAATGAATGGGCCCGCGAAAGCGAGGGATGTTGTGCTGCGCACCAACGTAAACAATTGGTCGGCGCAAGAAATATGGCACACGTACATTCAATTGACGCAAGCGGAAGCCGCATTCGCATTCATAAAAACGACCTCTCGATTCGACCGATATGGCATCAGAAAGCCGAGCGAGTACAGGCGCACATTCTCGTGTGCTTTCTGGCGTATGCATTATGGAAAACGCTGGAACAGTGGCAGAAACGTGCAGGATTGGGCAACAGTCCGCGCACGATTCTCGAGGAGCTTCATCGCATTCAATGCGCGGACGTCATCATCCCCATCGCAGGAGAAGCCGGGCGCGAACTGCGGATTCGTTGCATCGTCCGTCCCGAGCCTGAACAGGCAGCCCTGCTCGACCGCCCGGGCTACGCCTACCCGAGCGCATCCGGACCCCACGCGTCGCGTAGATTTGTAGTGCCAACTTTGGGCCGTAAGTGCTTGAAATTATTGATTCGCCCTGGCCCAACTGCGGAAGTTGGGCTAGGTCCGGACGTAGGCCGAGGTGTCGGCGCGCACGTGCCTCCATTTGGCGACGGAGTGCCATGTGTCGCGACGACGCGCCCCTGACTTCGACGGAGTGCCAGGTGTCGCGACGACATGCCGCCCTAAGTCCGGAACTTAGGGCCGAGGTGTCGCGACGACGCGTCGGCCTCGAAGCTTTCGGCGGAGTGCCAGGTGTCGCGACGCCATGCGGGCCAGCGCGGACTTAGGGGCATTGTCGTCGATTTGAGATGCGAAATTTGGAGATTGTGGGCGCACTGTGTTACCGTCGTTGCACGATCGAAGGAGGTCGAAGTGAGAAAGTATCGAGTCAAAGCGGCATCGGATATCCGCATTACGTATGGGGTCGAACTTTGCGAAGGGCTGCGGATTTCCGGAGACGGATGGGTATGCGCCGTCGTTCGGAGGTGCTCAACAACGGAGCTCGATGCGGCGCACAATGCGCGGCGGGGCTTGCGCAAGCCGATGTTGCAAAAAGCGAGCGGCTTTCCGGTTTGCGCATTACAACACGGATCAGACGATTCGGATGATTCACGGGGCGGTGGGGATCGGGGATGGTGGACGCAAGAATGGTCCCATTGCGAAGCTTTGTTCCCCGAGGGTCTCGGGCCGGTGGTGGCGCCGTACGGATGCGGCAAATCCCGCCGACGGTGAAGCTCGTCGACGATATGAAGCGATGCAAGGTGCCTGGGAGCGAGGCATTCATAGCGGAGTGGCTACCGAAATTGAGATAGCGCTCGACCAGCTGCCAACGACGGCGAATGCGTATAGCCGCGCGGGCCAGGCGTACCTGGAGGCATTCGCGGACGAGGGTGCATTGGGGGGCGAGCATTACCATGCGGTGGACAAATTGATGGGCCTCGTGCGCGCGGTATTTCCGGAAACGACCGCGTGCGACAGGATTGGTGTTCCCGGTGATGGACGACGATAACGACAGCGACGACGGCGAAGGCGAGGGGGAGGGCGAGGCGTAGAGGCGTGGCATCGATGGTCCTCGCGGCCCTGGCTGGAGTGAAACCAATCGCATGGTCGTGAGGATGCGGGGGGGACGACCCGCTCGGCGCTAGTTGGACGCATGGTCGAGGGATTCCCGGCGAAGAAAGACTTCGCGCCCGAGCAATCGAATCTCGTCAATGGGCCTGCTCGAGACCACGATTTCTGTCGTCACTGTTACGAGACGGCCTTGCATAGCTAAAAACTCGAACTCGATGTCCTCGATCTCTTCACGATCCTCCGCATTGTCTTTCTTGAGCAGGAAGTAAGGAATAGGGATGCATATAAATCAATCGGCGGCTAGGAAACGTCGCGCCCACGGAGTCAAAGCGAACGCATCTTCGAGTGGTTCACCTTGACCGCCCAGTATTCTATCTGATCCCGATGCAATCCAAGGTGCGCCCGAACTGTTTCCACGAGCTTGGCCCACGCTCTCGAGCCGCGTTCTTCATCTTGCTGCACAAGATCATTCACGACATCTAGTGCCAGTTGTATCAGAACACGTCGCTCCGTGTTACCATAAGCGGGGTTTCCATATGCAGCCAGGTATCGATATAGGTGAGCTTCGCTGCGAAATTCCTCCGATAACTCATAAGCCCAGTCCTGCGTGTAGGAATCGCCCTGGGGCAACCCCAAGTCTTTGCAGATTCGCCGAATCGCGTTCGCTTCATGCTGTGCCATGACCTGCTCTCCTCTTGCTCAGTTTGGGTGGGCGGAACTAAAGGGGAATGCAGAGTCCCAAGTCAGTTCGGCAGGTATCGCCGGAGTTCGTCTACCGCACTCGATTCTAAACGATTTCTTTGACACGCCGAGGCAACTTGCCTTGCGACTCGTCGTAGTTGCTTACTGAAATCCTGGAGGCTGACCAGCTCCTCATGGACAACGCCGCCGCCGGTCCGATCTTCGATGCATCGTATCTGCACGTCATCTCCGTCTTGCCGTGTCAGCGTCAGCCAATAGGGGCCATCCATGAAGTAAAGATTGACCTCACGCTCGAAGCCCCGTTCGAGCTTCGCGAGCGCTTCGAGTCACCACGTAGTCACGACCACCGGGAAATCGCTCCATCCTTCTTCGGGAAATTGAGTGCCACCGAAATCGATGTACAAGATACCCGTTATCGAGCCCATCTTACTTTGGTGGAGGGGTTGCGTCGAAGATGATTTGCATGGGGTACTTGCGGAATCTTGACCCGGCGGCATCCATGATTTGCACGCGGGCAATCGGCGAGGGGTGGTGAGGTTTATGGTGACAGATTGTAGCTACCAGAAAATTCAAGATGATGCGGACGAGTCGTCGAGGTCGTCGTCTGCCTCCTCTTCAGAATCGTTTTCGTCGTCGCCGACGATCCCAATTCCGACGAGAACACCATCTGTGTCGAAATCGAACACCACATAGGGTCCTTTGTAGGCCCCCATAAGATCCACCAACGTGACGTTCTTCGCGTTTCGTAGAACTCCTGGATGTGTCGGCAGTTTTAGATACGCCGTCGTTGGACCAGTGATTTGAAGCTCGAATTTCTTCGTAGTCACAGCAGCATCCTTTTTCATACCTAAGGCGTCGGAATGACAGGCGTTCCTTTCCTCAACCCATTTTAGAACGGTTTGGAGAGTTAGCTTTCGACCAGATTGCCGGTAGACGACTGCACCACCTTTGCCAAAACCTGGAACGATAAGATGCCCGGCAGCATCTTTGACTGTTCCTGCCGGGAGACCGTTTTTCCTCGATAGCTTGGCCGAATACTTGCAATGCCTCCCGAGCTTCCTGGCCGATTCAAACCCGGCACGTTCTATGGCACGAGGTGCTGCATGAGCCATCTTGGGATCTTACAACCCGCAGGCCTGGCGCCCTAGCGACGGCCCCGACCGCCATATCATCCAACGGCCCAGGCGTCAAGATCGTCGCTGCCGTCAGGATCGCCTCAACGACCAGATTTTGCCGGGCGCGACTCCTGTCATTGCCCGCCTCCCCGCCAATCCGCGGCCGAAGCATAATCGTTTGGCGTTCTGGGCCAAACGCATGCCGCAAGTCACGTGCGAGGCCAGGGTCGTCCTCGATGATGAACGTCCTTCGGCCAGCGGCAGGATCGCCGGCCACGAGCTGATCGAATGTTGTAATGGGCGTGGAATAGCCAAGCTCGATATCCGGCGGATATACCCTAAATGGATCGTCCGTTCCCGGACCCGACGGATGTGGCGTTTCAATGACAGGTATTTTGATCACGTCACCATTGCCCGTCGTTCCGACATCGGTTGTCGGCTCTCCAGCACCCACGTCCGCCGCTTGTGACGGTGGCGCAGGTCGCGGTGTTGGTGCCGGCAATTGGTCGAATGTGATGTGAATGCCGAGCTGCCCTGTCTCTTCGACGCGCCACAATCGCCGCGCTTCTTCCTCGGTAAACCCGCTCGGATCCACGAATGTCAGCGGATTGTTGCGCACGTACGTATACGCCCCAAAGCTTTGCCCATTGTACACGTTCGCAATGATCGGATCCGTCGTCGTGAATCGCCCAATGCGTGGGTCGTATACTCTTCCCTTCATGTTCACGAGGCCAAATTCGTCGGCCTCCTCGTGCCCCGTAAATCCCTTTTTCGTTTTGCTCGTGAATGCTATCGGCGCTCCGCCCCAGTCCGGACTTCTACGCGCGCCGAATGCATCGTAGCTGCGCCGCTCATCGATGGCGCCATTCTCTTTCGTGGTCGTCTCGATCGACCCAATGTGATCGACATGCAGGTAGCGCGTTCCCGGTTCTTGGCCGCCGCGCGTCACAATGGCAATCGTGCGCTCCGGCGAATGCACGTGGTAACGATGCTCGATGCCGCTGGCGGTTTTCACCTGCTCGTAAAGGTCGTCGAAGTAAATGGTCTCCGTCGTCGACGTCGTTTTGCGGATTCGTTGCTGATCGCCGTCGTATCCAAACGTCGTCGCCTTTGCGCCTTGCGTGATCGTCGTCGGCAAATCGAACGGTGTATACGTAATGGCAACGCCTCCTGGCCGAGTGATTTGATTGCCGACCGCATCATGGTAGAAGTTATCGCCTGCCGCATTCGTAACGGCATGCGGATGCGTGGGATCAGTATACGACAGAATGCCCACGTCGCTTTTTGATACGAGGTTCCCATTGGGCGCATAGCCGTACGACGTGTCGCACGGTGCATTCGGGTTCTCGACGAGCCCGAAGTGCGCACACGTGAGCCGATTCAGCCCATCATACTGGAACCGCTCCGTCGTGTTTTGCGCTTGCAACGCATCCGTGCGGCTCTTCAAATTGAGCCGCTCATCCCACGCGTAAGCCAATTGCTGAATGGTCGCTGCACCCTTCGTCGTGGTGATGCTCTTCAGGGCGCCTTTCTCATGGTCGTATCCACGCGCCGTCGTCACGCCATTACCAAACAGCTCCCCCTTGTACCGGCCGGCTTGGTCGACGTCCGTCAACTGCCAATACGCATCGTTCGTATACGTGTCGCGCACGCCAATGCGATGACCGTGTTTGTCGTGCTCATACGTTACGCCGAACGGCAACGCGCCAAGCGGCTGCGGATATTGGAGCGCTTTTGGCCTCCCAACGTCGTCGTACGTCATTCGCGCCGTAAACGACTCTCCCGCAACGGAGAGCGTCATCCCTTCGAGCTGCCCTCGCTTCGAATAAGCGTACGTCTTGATTCCGTCGGGACTTTCGAGCATGCGCAACTGGCCAATTCCATTCGGCGCTGTATCCCACGTCCACGTCGTCGTCAAGCTTTTTCCCGCGTGCGTATCCGTGCGCGTTTGCACGCGCCCAAGTGCGTCCACGCCAAACGTGATCACGCGCCCGAGCGCATCTGTGGACGCGAGCAGGTCACCGAATCCATCGTTGACGAACATCGTCGTGCCGCGATCTCGGTCATCTCGATGAAGAAACCATCATACGAGGTCGTGGTCGTCGCGTTCCACGGTGTCGTATGTCGAGTCTCGCGCCCCAACGCATCGAATTCATATTCATCGAAGAGCAATTGCGCATCCGGCGTACCTTCGGCGATCGGGACCGAACGCTTTGCAATCTGACCGCTCAGACGATCGTATTCGATGAGCTGCATCTGCCGAGGCGTTTTCCCTCGGGTGCAGGCCGTGCGCATACGTGCGCATGGCGCGCCCAAGGCTGTCGAAAACGGTTTCGTCGTCCGCGCCGCCCGCCGTCGTCGTGCGCTGCTTCATGCGCCACTCGCCGCCGATGTTTTCACGGCTCAACGCTATCGTCGTTTGCGATCCATCCGGGCGTTTCTCGACTTCCAACCTGCCAAGGCCGTCGAATTGCCATTCGGTGACCAATTCATTCGGATCGATCACTTTTTGCAGCGCACCGAATCGCGCATCATGCTCCACCGTCGTTTCATGCTCAAGCGCATTGATGTGCTTGATCGGGAATACGCCTTCGTCATCGTAAACGGTCATTGATTCGCGATGATGACCGAATGCATCGTCCGCATCCACGGCTCGTAACGTTGCCGAACTTGTCGCGCTCATACACAACAGTCAGCTTCGTATCATCGATGCCGTCGCTGCTCGACGTGGATTCCGTTTCCACTTCGCCGTATGCATTCGTCGTGCGCGTGATTGTTCTGCATTGCGTCGCGCCCGTAGCCGAGCTGCATTCCTCTTGCCATTGCGGTTGCCCAAGAATCCACCGGGAGACATCATTCTTGACGGTGCGCGTGATATGCGTCGTCAGGTCGACGCCCACTGTGGATACGTCCACCTCGAGCACGTTGCCGAATTCGTCAAAGGCCGGTACATCCACGGTCGTATCGCGCAGCATCGTCGCGTTTTCATTGGCGGCCACGCCCTCAGCATATGCTTCGAGCGAACCTGCTCCAGAAAAAGCGCCTTGCATGCGGCGCGTATGGCGTTTCGTGGGCAGCGCGAAATACGTGCGCCCGTCATTCGTGGGAACGACGTCTGCGACAATATCGACGAAAGCCATTTCTACACGGCTCGGATTCGGCTCGTTTGGCAACGCCGGAGCCCACCGCCATTGTGATCTCACCTGCCCCGCAAACGGATACACCTTGCGCTCGCCGACGCTGACAAATGTCTCGTTGTCGTAAAACGTCGCCGTCGTCGCGCCGGTATCCAGGTCCGTCAGGATGCGCGCGCCGAATCCAAGGAAGCCGTAGCCTCGACGATCGTATCGTCCATCGCGATAACGCAAGCCAAACCGCCGCTGCCCACCTTGTCCGTCGTTGAGTGCATATTCGCGCACGACACGCCTGGAGCCCACCGCGCAATGCCGCGGGTATGCGCAGTCATTCGCCTGGTCCCCATGCGACAAATACAGATACGACTCCTTCTTCGGATCGTTCCTGGTGCCGTTCGTTTTCCATTCGTCCGTCAAGTGCCCATACTTGATGGACACATTCGGAATGAAGCCCGGATCCTCGGGGTCATGCTCGTTCATGCCATCGGAAAACCCCACGAGCACATCCGGGTCGGCTGCACGGTTCTTGAAAAGGTGCAACTCATTCCCCAGAAAGATCGCTACATCAGGGCACCATCACCATTTACATCGCCAATGCGTGGACCGTGCGGGTCCGCCAGCGTAATCGCATCGCCGAGCACAGGCTCGAATGGAATACCCGACTCGATCCGCTCGAAGGTGAACCCATTCGATCCGTGCGTTGCACGGAGAATCACCCAGCGCGGAATGTCGGGGCTGATGGCATCGACGAGCGGCATCAAAAGATCGCTTTGCCCATTCTGGTCGAAATCAGCGACGACCGCCAAATGGAAATAGGTGGTCTGCGGAATGAGCCCATCCCATTCGAGAGTATTTGCCGCCTTGTCTGCAAAACCTTTGCCCGTGTTGATCCACGTCCACAGTCGTCCCGAAGGATCGCCGGACGTTATGGCATCGGGCAACGCATCTCCATTGACGTCAACGAACAACGTGCGACCACCATTCGGAGGTACACGCAAACTCGTATCGTGCGATTCCCACGTCCCATCACTGTTACGGCAAAACACGTAATAGTTCGGTGCTCGTTGAAATGGCACTCCGCCTTGTTCAATCATTCCGGGCATGACCAAGTCCACGGTCCCGCTTCTGTCGATATCGACCGTGTGCATTTCGAGGTTGCACGGGTATCCGTTCAGCTCGTCGATTGCCGTGCCGATTTGTGCAAACCCACCAGGGCGCCATGCGTGCACATTCCACACGGATTGAGGCGCGTTTATTCCATGATCCGTGCATTGAATCAGATCCGATACGCCGTCGCCGTCGACATCGGCCAAATGCACCGCTCCTGAAGCGCCACGCAATTGCTTTGGCGCAGGGCCCAATGGAAACGGCCTTTGAATGCCCGTGTCGACTTCTTCGAATGTGCCGTCCGATTTCGATAAGAAGACGATGTGGTTGTTCCGATTGCCGTACACATCGTGCAAAAGGACATCCGCTTTCCCATCGCCATTGTGATCGATCGCCGTGCCGACCTCTGGTTGAAGGAGTCCCGGATCCGATGGTTCCGTGGGATCCTGTTGAAACGACCATTCTTGCAAGAACGCCACTTTTGTCGCCGCAAAGCCACCGCCTTGATTGCGTGCAACTCGCCATTCCGTGATCGGATTCGTCGGCGTCGACAGCGTCGTTGTATCGGGCACGAGAAAATCGTACATCCCATCGCCCGTGAAATCAGCCAGCATATAACTCGCGCGCCGCGACAGCGGCGCCGCTATCGTCGTCGCAACCTCCTCGAACCCCGTTTCAACCTTCGCATATTGAAACCTCGTCGGCGGTTTGCACGCTCCATTCGCACCGCATTCTTCGACCGACGTAAGCAGCGTCCGACCCGTCGTTTCGCTTTGCACATAATCAAAGCATATCGACGCACGAGATCGTCGTTCAGCAGCATCTGCGCTTCCTCGAGCTGTAGCGATTGCTGAAACTCCATTCCGGCCGAATACACCGTGCGTGCGTCTTCCTTGGCGGCATACACGAGCGCAACTGCACGTGTCGGCTCCATTCCGTCAAACGAGGTGTAGCGTATCTCGTCGAGCGCATACTCCGCGGTGTAGCCGTCTGCCTCCGCAAAGCAATACCCGTACGTCATTGCATTTCCGCGAGCATCGCGCATTTCGTTCGCGAGCCACGCACGCACGGCGCCCCCGAGCGCACACGGCCGGCTTCCTTTGGTTTTGCCATACTCGACGACATGCCCCGATGGCAAAAACGCCTCGAAGTAACGCGAGCCATCCTCGGCTTGATGGCCAATGATTTTCACGTGCGTATCAGGCCACGTGCGGTATTCAATGGCGTTTGCACTTTGCGAAACGACGACGAGCCGCTTGCCATCCATGCACAACGCATCATCCGCGTCGTACTGCACGGTGCGAAGTTCGCCGTCGATGGCCATCGTCTTCGGACAGCGCGTAATGGCACTGGTGCCCGACAACGAAAAGCCAATTCCGAGCACGCCGTCACCACCAGCACTGCTATAAGATAACTGCAAATTTGGCTCGACGCCGGTTCGCCCAGGCACGGAAACGAGCGGCATGGATAACGTTGTGTCACCCGTGTCGCTCACTCCGAATGATACCGACGTCGCCCCGGGGACGATCGTCTTCGATGCGATCGGCCGGGCTACCGGGAGCAATGGATGCTGGGGGATGCAAGCATGATTCTGGCTTATCGAAGGCGCATCCGTCGGATCACACGAGCATCCTGCTTGGGCGACAACACACGCAAGAAAGAGCCACAACGGGACCATTGATTGCGAAATACGCTGCATCTTGGATGCGAAAAACCAATGGACGAATGTCAATGCCGCCATACGCGCCCGTCCCCTCCGGCAACCGAGAGGATCGCGTTTGTAAGAACGAACCTAGCCTTGCAATATATGTGTCGGACAACCCGACCCGAGGGCAGGTATGCGCCCCGTGGAAAAAGCCGTCAAGTGCAGGCCGGACAGGATTTGTCCTATGTAGGGCCCCCGCTCATGCGCGTGTCGATTCCGTGGCGGTTACGCCTCTGTGGCCATTCAACAAGTCGACGTGAACATCGGCTGAAGCGTCAGCGCTTCCGCTCAATCACCCGCGTATACACCTCACGCTTGCTGCGTCCCGACACGAGCGCCACTTCATCCGCTACGTCCCGCGGTCGCCGCCCTCGTCCAAGCTCCGCATCGATGAGCCGATCCATTTCCTCGTCGCTCATCACCGGCGTGTCCACATTTTCCCGCGGCCCGAGCACGATCGTCACTTCGCCCAACATCTCGCGATCCCGCGTCAACTGCGCAAGTTCGCCCAAAGACCCACGGACAAACTCCTCGTGCACCTTGGTCAGTTCACGCGCGACGACCGCTCGACGATCGGGCATGATCCGCGCCAAGTCGGCGAGCGTCTCCGCCGTTCGCTCGGGCGATTCGAAGAGCACCACGACCTCCGGCGTCGAGCGCACCGTTTCGAGCGCTTCGCGACGGTCGACTCCTTTGCGCGGCAAAAAGCCCAAAAATCGAAACGCTCCCCCGGACAAACCCGACGCGACGAGCGCCGCGAGCACGGCCGATGGACCTGGAATGGGCACGATGCGCACGCCCGCGTCCGCAGCAGCTCGCACGAGATCCGTGCCGGGATCACTCACGACAGGCGTGCCGGCATCCGTGACGAGCGCGATGTGTTCGCCTGAAGCGAGACGCTCGATCACACGCGCAACGTCGCTTGCCGATGCGTGCGCATCGAGCCTGTCGATGGGTTTGCTCAAGCCAAGATGCGTGAGCAAGCCGCGCGTGCGGCGCGTGTCCTCCGCAGCGACGCGCGACACACGCGACAGCGTTTCGACCGCGCGTGAGCTGAGATCGCCAAGGTTGCCAATGGGCGTCGCCACCACGTAAAGCACGCCCGCGGTGACCTCGGCGTTCACGCGTCAGCCTTCGAGGCCCACGGCGTCACCAAGCTCTTCCTTGAGGTACGCGCGCAGCTTCGATGCAAGGCGCGCTTCGAGCTGCCTCACGCGTTCACGCGACACCCCGAACTCGTCGCCAAGCTCTTGCAACGTGACGGGTTCGTCCGCGGACATGCGTTTGTCGAAGATGATGACGTCTTTGCCCGTGAGCGTTTTGCGGAACGTGTCGAGCCGCTCGCGAACCATGCGATCCATCTCTTGCGATTCGAACGCCGCGTCGGGACCACTCGCGGACGAAGGCATGAGATCGATGCGTGAAACCGCACGACCTTCGCTGTCCCCTACGGGCGCATCGAGCGACGCTTCACCACTCGACAGGCGCCGATCCATGTCGACGACTTCGCTTTCGTCGACGGACAAACGCTTGGCAATTTCGGCCGCCGTCGGCTCGATGCCCATCGCGGCGAGCTTGGCTTTTTCCTTGTTGAGGTTGAAGAAAAGCTTGCGCTGCGCTTGGGTCGTTCCGAGTTTTACCAGGCGCCAGTTGTTCAGGATGAACCGCAAAATGTACGCGCGTATCCACCACGCCGCGTACGAGCTGAGCTTGACGCCGCGGTACGGATCGTAGCGTTTGACCGCCTGCATCAGCCCGATGTTGCCCTCTTGGATGAGGTCCATGATGTTCTTGTAGGCACGGCGATACTCGTATGCGAGCTTCACGACGAGGCGCAGGTTTGCCGTGACGAGCCGCGCTGCGGTCTTGACGTCTTGCGTTTCGACGTAGTGCCGCGTCAGCTTTTGCTCTTCTTCGGGCGTGAGCAGCGAATGGCGTTGAACTTCGCGAAGATAGGCTTGGAGAGGATCGGTGCGTGAGAGCGCGACATCGCTGCTGCGCGATGCAGTGATGGGCCGTGGTGCGACGACTTCGACATCGCCCACGTCCTCTGCACCGAGCTCCAGGTCGCCATCGACGATTTCTCCCGCGACTTCGATGACGTCGGGTTCGCCTTCGGACTTGTCGGCATCGTCCTCGTGAGCCTCCGCCGGCGCGGGCGCAGGTTCGGCCCGCGGCGCGGCTTTTGCCGTGGCAGCCTCGGCCTTTGCTGCGGCCCGTTTGCCTCGACCATCCGTCCCGTCCGCCGCTGCTTTCTTCGTTTTCGTGCGCGGCTCGCTCTTCTTCGTGGGCACCCGATTTACCTCTCGCAAACTTTCTTAGTACACGTTCACCCTCGCGCGCTAGCTGACCGTTCGCGAGGCCGCAGGAACGTGCTAGAGCGCTCCGTTCGTGAGCACGTCCGCGCCGCCTCCTGCCCCCCTTTCTGCCCAGCGCACGATCAGGCCCTGGTACCTGATCCTGGCCATGGTCAGCTCGTGGCTCGTCGGTGTCCGAGGCTTGTCGGATTCCTTCTCCACGCTGCTTTTCCTGCGGGAAAACAACTTGCCGGACATCCAGCCGCTCGTTCGAGGTCTCAGCGAATCGAGCGAACCTCTGGAAGCTCTGGGATACTTGCTCAATGCCGCGCACATGAGAGCGCTCGGTGAAGCGGCAAAAGTCGCCTTTCCGCTCACCGTGGGCAAACTCATCTTGTCGGTCCTGCTCGTCATCACGAGTGCGATGGCGATGAGTGGTCGTCCAGGTTCGCGCATGCTCGCAATCCAAGCGCACCTGGCCTACGCCGCGCTCGCGTCCGCGACGTTTTGGCTCTTGCGCGAGACTCGATACGCAGTCGTCGACGTCATGGGCAGCGTGCATCACCTCTTGCCCAAGCTGCTAGCGTCCGAGCCGCCTCAGACCGTGCAGCTCATGTCGGCGATGTTGAGCAAGTCGGCGATGCTGTGGCTGAGCCGAGTTTCGTTTGCACTCTTCGGCGTCGGAGCGCTCGTCCTTGGTGCACTTGCGCTCATGACGACGCGAACGAAAGCGTTCTTCGATGCGGTCGCAGCGGCGACCGAGGATGCCGAGGAGCCGTGAGCGAAATGCTTGGCAAGGTGCGGGTTTTACCGGACGATTTAGCCAATCAGATTGCAGCGGGTGAAGTCGTCGAACGTCCTGCGAGCGTCGTCAAAGAGCTCGTCGAAAACGCGCTCGATGCACGTGCGCGTCGCGTGCGCGTGGACATCGAAGGGGGCGGCGTGGTGCTCGTGCGCGTATCGGACGACGGCGATGGTATGCCGCGCGCCGATGCGCAGCTTGCGATCGTGCGACATGCGACGAGCAAGATTCAATCGATCGATGATCTTCGTGCGATTCAAAGCTTCGGGTTTCGAGGTGAAGCGCTTCCGAGCATCGCGAGCGTGAGTCGTTTTTCGCTTCGCACACGCACGCGAGCCGATGTCGAAGGAACGCTCGTACGCATTGAAGGAGGCGGCGTCGCGGAGGTATCGCCGTGCGGCGTGGCCGTCGGAACGAGCGTCGAGGTGCGGGATTTGTTTTACAACGTGCCGGCGCGGCGCAAGTTTTTGCGCGCGGTGAGCACCGAAAGCGCGCACGTGACGGATGTCGTGGAAGCCGCAGCGCTATGCCGTCCCGAGGTCACGTTCGTCCTTTCGCGCGACGGGCGCGTTGCGCGTGAATGGCTGCGCGCTGAAAGTCGCGAAGAGCGGGCGCGAGACGTATTTGACGACGAACCACTCGCCACGTGCATGGGCGAACGAGGGCCTCTTTCGGTGGAGGCATTTCTGTCGCGCCCCGAACGGGCTCGCGCAGGTGCGACGCGGTTGCTTTTTTTCGTCAATGGTCGTCCCGTCAAAGATCGCACTTTGGCGCGTATGGTTGCCAATGCTTATGGCAGCGTGCTCGATGCAGGTCGATATCCCGTGGGTGTCGTCCATATCGATTTGCCGCCGGATTACGTGGACGTGAACGTGCATCCGCAAAAAGCCGAGGTGCGTTTTGCGGATAGTAGAGCCATTCAAGACGCGCTCTACCAAATCATTGCGCTCCCGCTCGCTCGCGCATTCGGTTTGCCCGCGCCCGGAGCGCATGCGTGGTCGATGTATCAAAAAGGGCGCGAAGCTCGGGTGGAAGCAGCGCAATTGGCAGCGGCGGAAAAATTGGCCAATCCATTGGATTTACCGCCGCCCGTGAAACACGAGCCCTTGCCGGTGGGATCGACGGTACCGCTACCGTTCGGCGAGCGAAAGCAGCGCCCCGCCGAGGAAAAACCCAAAGGTTCGACGAATTGGAACGGCTCGGGCCGGGAGGTTGTGGATAAACCCAAGACCGATTCCAATGGTATTTCCGGACAACCTGCACGAGCGCTCGCCACGGTTTCTTCCGAACCCGATCCTTGGGGGCTCGTCGCCGACGTCCCCGGACCATTTTCATCGGCCACAACCAAAACGACGGAAACCGCTGCGCCTGCGCCGATCCCCGCAGCCGAAATGCCAGCAAAACCCATTTCTTATGCAGCCGCGCTCGAACGTCAAACGACGGATAGACCGGCCGCATTCGGCGCGCTTTCGTTCGTCGCCCAAATGCGTCTCACGTTTTTGGTGTGCGAAGGACCCGATGGTATGTACGTGATCGATCAGCACGCGGCGGCCGAACGAGTCACCTTCGACAGATTGCGCAAAGCCTATGAAACGCGAGCTGTGGCATCGCAGCGGCTGCTCATTCCGGAAATGGTGACCATTACGGCGGACGAAGCGGCCATCATCGAAGAGGCGCAAGACGATATCGTTCGCACGGGGCTCGACGTATCCCTGCGAGGCCCACGCGAAGCTGCGATCATTGCGGTGCCGCAAATTCTCGCGGGCCGAGCTTCTCCAGTCGTGCTTTTGCGAGATTTATTGGCCGAGCTTTCGCGCGTGGGCGAACGCGCATTTTCCGGTGCAGTCGACTTGGCGCTCGCCACGATGGCTTGTCATGGTTCGGTTCGTGCAGGCGATCCACTTGCGCCCGAAGAAGCGCAGGCCCTGTTACACTCGCTCGATGACGTCGACTTTGCAGGTCATTGTCCTCACGGTCGTCCGGTCGTCATGAAGATCCGTTGGTCGGAGCTCGAACAAAAAGTAGGGCGCCGGTAGCCTCGTTCGTGATTCTTCTTACTGCGTGCATCCGACTGCGGATATTGCAGCATCACGTGCGAAATCCGCAGTCGTGAATGGCGAAGCGATTCATTTTTGCGAATGAACGGCGTAGAATGGCATGTGTGGGGCAGTGGCACGCGGTGTGCTGCTCGACTCGGTCGACCTTTTCATCGAGGAGAACACCATGCGCCTTTCTCGTCTTGCGCTCACCGCGCCCGGCTTTTGTTTGCTGACGTTCGCACTTCTTGCACCGGCCTGTTCGTCGAATAACACCAATCAGCAGCCCTCGGGATCGGGGGGTGGTGCTGGCGAGGGTGGGTCGGGTGGATCGGCAGGTAATGGTGGCACGGGTGGGGGTTCGGACGCGTGTTGGCAGGCGCAAACGCTGCTCGATGTGACGAAGGCGCCGGGAGCTGGCGCGAATTACGACAAGCCCTCGCTATCTGGAGCGTGCACGGCCACGCATTTCGTCGTCGACACCAACGGAATGCCGCATTATCAATTCGTACCGATTACGCCAAATCCGCTGGTCGTGACGAATCAGCATTACGAAATTGTGCTCGAGCCGCAGATGGCGGCGACGACGACGGACCTTCCGCTTTTGGGGACGGTGGCTTTTGCGGTCAATGGTATGCCGATATTCGGGCCGAACGAAGGGGCCCAGCCGGCGGCCGAAGCGTACGGCGATCCTATTTACAATGGCATCATGGATCCGTGTTTGGGTCATACGGCGGACCGGTATCATTACCATTCGATGCTCGAAAAGTGCCTCACGCAATCGGGGCTCGTGAGTGAGCCGTGGACGAATGCCGATCCTGATGCGACGAAAGCATCGCCCGTTCTTGGGTGGGCGCTCGATGGTTTCCCCATTTATGGTTCGCGCGAATGTGCCGATACGGGGTGCAGTTCAATCGTGACCGTCAAGAGCGGGTATGCGCAGACGGGCAATCCGAAGACGAATGCGTGGGACGCGTACACGTGGAGCGAGCATCCAGGGGACAATGCGTACCTCGACGAATGTAATGGTCACACGGGGCCCGATGGCAAATACCATTATCACGTCACGGAGCAATTCCCGTATGTTTTGGGCTGTTTCCGTGGAACGCCCAATGGTGCGGGCATGGGGATGCCGGGCGGCGACGGTGGAATGCAAATGGGTCCGAAGGCGTGCATGAACGCCGCGGATTGCATGTTGAGCGACTGCCCGCAAGGGTCGATGGGTTGCACGTGCGGACAAACCCCGATGGGGATGCTCTGCATTCCAACGTGCCAAACCAATGCGGATTGTCCTCCGGGCCCAATGGGTATGCAGCTTTCCTGCCAAAACGGCGTGTGCGGACCGTGATGGTGTAGCCATGCTCGAGGATCACGCCATGCTGCGCCAATGGATGTCTCGGCTATTGCCAACGATAGGATTTGCCTTCGCGTTGCTCGCCACGCCGCATTGCGCGATACGAGAGCCGAACGGGGAAATTCCTTCGAATGCGATCGAGACGGCGGAACATGGCGTGGTCCTCTCGGCGGCGACGTGGACGTTGGGGTACGATACAGAGGGCGTCGAATTCGACTCGAATGGCGGTTTTTCGGTTACGACGAACCTTGGTTATCGCGTGCACGTCGATGCGGGGCACCTCGTTTTGCATCGCGTGGCGCTCGTGCCTTGCCCGTCGGAACCTATTGAAACAACTTCGTTTTTCGGATTGTCGATAACTTCGGCATTCGCGCACGAGGAAGAAACCGACCCGTCGTCGATGGAGACGCTTGCCATTTCGGACATGGTGCAGCCGAAAGCCAATGAAATTGGGGCGAATGCATTCGAACCTGCGCGTTATTGCCAAGTCTATTGGCTCGTCGCACGCGGCATGGAGGGTGCAGTGGCGAAGGGTGGGTTCGACATGTCGAATCGAAGTGTTTTTTTCGCGGGGACGTGGGAGCGTGGCGGCGCGAGTGGCCCGCTGCTCGTCGATACGTGGTGGCCAGCCGGAGTTTTCGTCAACCTACAATCCATCGCTGAGCCAAACGTATTCGAAGCCGCTGCCGCGGAACCGTCCGTGCATTTCACATGGATTGGTATCGACGTGGCGCTTGGCACGATCTTCGACGATATCGAATTCGAGGTGGATTCGGATGCGATCATTGCCGACACGATTTTGGACAACATCATCCTGGACGCCAAAATGACGGTCGATTTGCAATCTCCCTGATGCCACCATGTACCGCAAGTCCTCGTCCTCTGAAAAACGCGCCCTCGAGCACCCGCCCGACGGGGTCGTCACGCCACCACGACAGAAGAATTACGCTCGTCACGGCATTCTCGCGACTGCGCTCCTCCTTGGCCTGACGCTCGTATTGACCACCTGGTTTGCCTGGCGCGATGCCGAAGCATTGACGGACACGGTGAGCGAAGGGCAAAGCGAGCTGTATTTGCGAGCGTTTCACGATTTCAGCAGCAATCGCCGACCGGAACACGCATTCCAAGCGGTCCTCGATACGTATTCGGAAAGTGGTCTTCGAGGTGCCGGGCGATTCGATGCGGAAGGCACATTCGAGGTGATGGCGGGGGAATTTCGTGAGCCATTGCCGAAAGCGCTCGGTCGGCCACATGGTAGAATGCTCGCACGCATTGGCAATCTTTATCGCATCATCGTGCACTTGCCGCCCGGAGGGCCGCCGCCGACACGCGGACGACCCGATGGGTTTCGGCCTCCAAGGTCTCCGCCGCCGCATAAGCGTTTTCCTCCGCCGCCGGGATTCGACGGCAATCCGCCGCCTGGAGATGGACCGCCATTCGACGGGGAACCTGGCATGGCGCCCTTCTTTGCGATGGCGTTCGAATTCGAGCCGCTTCTTGCCACGGGTCTCACGCAGCGCGCTCGAATCACGTTTTTCTTGTCGACCGGCGTGGCCGCATTGCTTGCTTTGGCTGCCGTCGTGCTTTGGCGAAGGGCCGAACGCGAAGAGGCCCTCGGGACGCGCCTGGCACAAGCCGAACGGCTTGCATCGCTCGGGACGATGAGCGCGGTGCTTGCACACGAAATCAAAAATCCTTTGGCTTCGCTCAAGGGCAATGCGCAGCTTTTAGCTGAATCGTTATCGCCGGAAAGTCGATCCCGTTCGCAAGCCGACCGCGTCGTCGAAGCGGCATTGCGGCTTCAGGGGCTCGTGCAAAACTTGCTCGACTTTGCGCGTGGAGGTCCGATTGAACGTGCCGAAGTGGATCCGGCGGAGCTATTGTTTCTCGCCGCCGAAGATGCTGCACCTGCCATAGCGCTCGAATTGGATGATGCGCCTCCGATGTGGTCGCTCGATGCCATTCGCATGCGTCAGGTGCTCGAAAATTTGCTGCGAAATGCATTGCAGGCGTCCAAACAGGGAATGGTCAAGGCCCGGGTGTGCGTCGATTCGGACAACCTCGTGTACGTGGTCGAGGACGATGGACCGGGGTTTCCAGTGGAAGATTTGGAGAGTGTATTCGAACCGTTTTTTACGACGAAATCGCGGGGGGTGGGGCTTGGTCTTGCCGTCGCCCGTCGAATCGTTTCCATGCACGGTGGTACGATAAGCGCGAGAAACAAAACCGAAGGCGGGGCCGAGCTCAAAATATCGATTCCGCGAATGCGAACCAGAGAGGAAAGTGCCAATGGCGCGGATTCTCGTAGTGGATGACGAAGAGGGGCTGCGTGAGTTCTTGTCCGATACGCTCGAAGCTGCGGGGCACACGGTGGAGCGAGCTGCGGACGGAGAAATGGCGTATCGCATCCTTGGTTCTCGAGCATTTCATGTGCTCGTGACGGACCTCAAAATGCCAGGCATCGACGGCATGGAGCTCGTGCGTCGCACGCGTCGCGAGCAGCCCGAAATGGAGGTCGTCGTGCTCACGGCGCACGGTTCCGTTGCGGGCGCGGTCGAGGCCATGAAACTCGGGGCGTTCGATTACCTGGAAAAACCAATCCCCAGCCCGGCTGCGCTTCGATTGGTCGTCGACCGAGCGCTCGAACGGCGTGGTCTTCATGCGATCGAGGAGCACGTAGCCGAAGCATCCGCTCCCCCACGGCTCGGTTATGGGTCTCGCGTCATGCAAGAGGTCGAAACGGCGCTCCGAAAAGTGGCTCCGACGGACGCGACCGTGCTGCTCCTTGGCGAAAGCGGCACGGGTAAAGAAGTCGCCGCGCGATTCCTGCATGCGCACAGCAAGCGGGCCAAAGGACCGTTTGTCGCGGTCAATTGCGCCACGCTTTCGGAACAATTGCTCGAAAGCGAATTATTTGGGCACGAAAAGGGAGCGTTCTCCGGGGCGATTGCGAAAAAACGGGGCAAACTCGAGCTTGCGGAGGGGGGAACGTTTTTCTTGGACGAAATTGGCGAAATGAAGCTCGAGCTCCAAACGAAGCTTTTGCGCGTATTGCAGGAGCGGCGATTCGAACGTGTCGGCGGGACGTGCTCGATCGATGCAGACGCCCGCTTCATTGCCGCGACGAATCGTGATTTGATGAGCGAAATCCACACGGGGCGATTTCGTGAGGATCTCTATCATCGTTTGGCGGTTTTTCCGGTACGCATGCCACCTTTGCGCGAGCGACCCGAGGACGTATCGCATTTGGCCGACGTGCTCCTTGCGCGCATTGCGCGCGATCTCGGGCGCCCAGGTCTGTCGCTCGACGAGCGCGCGCGTGGGGCCATCGTTGCCGCAGATTTTCCAGGCAACGTACGAGAATTGCGCAATGCGCTCGAACGCGCCGCGATTCTCGCCGAATCCACGAAGCTCACGCTGGACGACATCACACGGGTGCTCCATGGTCCGAGCCATGAAAAGCCTGCGCCGGTCGCAACGGATGCTCCAACCATGGAGGAGGCGGAGCAAACCGCGATTCGCCGAGCGCTCGCACAATGCGGTGGGAATCGGAAAAAGGCCGCCGAGCATTTGGGAATTGGGTTACGAACGCTTTACGAGAAGTTGAAAAAGTACGGCATAAGATGACCCGAGCACGGGTCGTTCGCGACACGTGCCTTGTCAAAGCCCGCCGCATCGGGCATTCTGCGCGACTGTTACCCGCTCGCCATCGGAGAACAACGTGCAAAACAAGCGGTTTGGTAGCGACAAGGCCGGTCTCGAAACACGTTTCGACGCGCAAAAAATTGCCTTTTCACCCATCGTATTTCAAGCCACGCGCCTCTTGCTGAAGACTGGCTTGCTGGACATGGTCGAGGATTGCGGCACCGTGGGTATGACTGCAGCCGAAGCAGCCCAAAAGTCAGGTTTGTCGGTATATGCGGCGACCATCTTGCTCGAATGCGGTCTCTCCGCGGATTTGTTCAAGTACGAGCAGGATCGATTCGTCATTACGCCGCTCGGTGCGTTCATTCGGCGCGACGACATGACGGCAATCAACATGGACTTCGTGCATGAAATGTGTTTTTTGGGCATGCATGCGCTCGAAGAATCACTCGAGCAAGGCAAACCTTCGGGATTGCGCGTATTCGGGCAATGGAGCACGGTGTACGAAGCGCTTGCACACTTGCCGGAGCCTGTCAAAACCGCGTGGCTCAGGTTCGACCATTTTTATTCAGATGCTGCATTCCCCGCAGCGAGCCGCATTGTTTTCGAGCAAGACCCGCGCAATTTGCTAGACATTGGTTGCAATACGGGCAAATGGGCCATGCGGTGTCTGGCGCACTCCCCCGACATTCGGGTTTCGCTCGTGGACCTGCCGGGGCAAATCGAAATGGCAATGGCGAATCTTCGCTCGAAAGGCTTGGAATCTCGCGCAACGCCCTGCCCCACCGACGTGCTCGATCCGAACGCTGAATTTCCGGGCGGATTCGATGCCGTGTGGATGAGCCAATTCCTCGTGTGTTTTTCCGAAGAGCAGGTGAAGTCCATTCTCACGCGAGCGGCGCGGGCCTTGGGTGCTGGTGGGCGTCTTTGGATCTTGGACACCTTTTGGGATCGCCAGCGATTCGATGCGGCAGCCTATTGCCTCATCAATACGTCGCCTTACTTCACGGCCATCGCCAATGGCAATAGTCGCATGTACCGATTCGAGGACATCTTGGCCATTGCCCAAAGCGCTGGTTTCGAGCTGCAATCCGCACACGACAACCTGGGCATCTACCATTCCCTTCTCGAGTTCGTGCCGCGCATGTGAACGATGCGCCGCGGCAGCATTCGTCCCCAATGCGCAAGTATCGATGGACGAGCGCTGCGAGCGCGCGTATAACGCGAACATGCGTCGCCAAGCTCGACTTCTGTTCGCTGCCATTCTCGTTGCCGGATGTAGCTCGCCAGCGCCAGCACTGGTATCGGCGCCGGCGCCTCGCCCGGCGGAGCGCGCCCCGATCACGTCGGACATGGTGGCCGTACCGGTCAAGAAAGGGCCACCAGTGGCCCCCGTGCGCGATGTTCGAGACGTGTATTTCGGCAAGGAGGTTTTCGATCCCTATCGGTGGATGGAAACCGATTCCGATGAATATACCACCTGGATGAAGGGGCAGGCCGACTTTGCACGCAGTGCCATCGACGAGCTTGGAACGCGCAATGCTTGGTTCGATCGAATCACGGCGCTCGACAATGCTGCAGCTCGAGTTCGCGGGGTCGTGCGACGCGGCGGCATGGTTTTCTCGCTCGAAGCCGAACCGGGGCAGGACATCTACGCGGTTTATGTGCGAACGAACCTCGATGCGCCCAAGCGGATGCTCATCGATCCGACGAAATTCGTCACGGATGGCAAGACCGTGGCGATTGATTATTGGGTTCCGTCGCCAAGCGGCTCGCTCGTTGCATTCGGGATTTCCCAGAGCGGCTCGGAAATGGCCGTCTTGCACGTCATTGAAACAAAAACGGGCAAGGTTTTACCGGACGTCATCGATCGTGCTCGCTACGCAGGCCCATCGTGGCTCGACGAAAAGTCGTTCTTTTACAAGCGCGATCGGAAACTCCCGGCGGATGCGCCAGCGACCGAAAGATTCACGAAAGCGCGCGTGTATCATCACGTGCTCGGGACCGATCCCGAAAAAGACGTGGCGCTTTTCGGTCACGGCGTCGTTGCGGGTATCGATGTCGGTGACGAAGCGTTTCCCAATGTAGGTGTTTACGAAGGCAGCCCTTATGCGTTCGCCACGCTCTACCACGGGGTGCAGCCGGACATGACGCTTTACGTGGCGCCAAAGAAATCGCTCGCTGGGGCGAAAACACCCTGGAAAAAAGTCTTCGATCCTCGCGATGAAGTTACGGATTTCGATGCGAAGGGCAATCACCTCTATCTCATCACCCATAAAAATGCTCCACGCTCGAAGCTACTCCGCATCGATCTGGGCAAGCCTGATTTGGCGAAAGCCGAAACGATCATTGCCGAAAGCGAAGCCATCATCAAAGGCACGGGGCTGGCCAAGGAAGCGCTATACGTAAGGAAGCTCGAGGCGGGTATTGGAAAACTTTATCGCGTACCATTCGACACGAACAAACCCGAACCTGTCGAAACAGGTCTTGCGGGAACCGTGGCTGGATTGTCGACGAACGAAAATATCCCCGGTGCGCTCGTGCGCATCGAAGCGTGGACGGCTTCCCCCAAACTCGTGGCTTTTGATCCTGCAAAGAAAAAAGCCGACCCGACGAACATCATTCCTCCGTCGCCGGTGGTTTTCGAAAGCATCGTGGCGACGGAGGTAAAGGCGAAAAGCGCCGACGGAACGACGGTGCCGCTATCGATCATTCATCGAAGGGATTTGTCACGGGACGGGACAAACCCCACGTACTTGAATGGGTATGCTTCGTACGGTAACGTATATGGCCCCTATTTCGAACCCACGGACTTCGCGTGGCTCGAAAGAGGTCACATCATGGCCGTCTGTCATGCTCGTGGAGGTGGGGAATACGGCGAGGATTGGCATCGTGGCGGAAAGCTCGCTACGAAAATCAATACGGTCCTCGATTTCATTGCTTGTGCCGAATACCTCGTGCAGGAAAAATACACCTCGCCAGCTCATTTGGCGGGTCAAGGCACGAGCGCGGGGGGCATTTTGATTGGTGGTGCCGTGGTGCGTCGTCCGGATTTGTTCGGCGCTGCCGTCATGCGCGTGGGTATGGTCAATGCGCTACGTTTCGAGCAAATCCCCATCGGGCCATTCAATACGAGCGAATTCGGCACGGTCGCGACGAAAGAAGGTTTTGATATGCTCTGGAACATCGACGCATACCATGCCGTCGTGAAAGGCAAAGCGTATCCTGCCGTATTGCTCACGACGGGAATTACGGACCCGCGTGTTTCTCCTTGGCAAATGGCAAAAATGGCGGCACGATTGCAAGCATCCACGTCGAGCGACAAACCGGTGCTCTTGCGGGTCGATTTCGGCAGCGGCCATGGCATAGGCACCACGAAAAAACAGCGCGCCGAAGAGCTTGCCGACACGTATGCATTCTTGGAATGGCAGATAGGAAAGAAGTGACTCAAACGATTCAGCCACCGGCATCGCCGACCTTCTCCGCATTCGCGGATGCGCTCGCCATTGCGCGATACCACATCATGCTCGTGGCGATGACCGCATGCGTCGTCTTCGGATGGCTCATGACGGGCCGCTATCTGCCGCTCCTTGCGCTCGTGGTGGGCCTCGACTGGTTCCTCATCAACCTGATGAACCGCATTACTGATATCGACGAAGACTTGAAGAACGGAATTCGTGGCACCGAACGAGTCGCCCGGCAAAAGCGTTTGCTCACGATGAGCGCTGCCCTGCTCATGGGCGGCTCGTTCATTGCAACGCACCTCGTTTGGCCGGCGCTCACGCCTTATCGAATTGCCGTGCAGCTCATCGGGTTGGGTTACAATTACAACATCGTACCAACGCCGAAGGGTTTGTCTCGTTTCAAGGGAATTTACTTTCTCAAAAACTTCGGTTCGTCGGTGCTGTTCGTCTTGACGTGCTTTGTTTATCCGCTCGTGACGAACGCCGATGCTCGAATCATGCCTTGGAGCGGGATTGTTTTTCTTGCGCTCTTTTTCGTGCCATTCGAATTGACGTACGAAATTCTTTACGATTTGCGTGATCTCGAAGGGGACAAGCAGGAGGGAATACCAACCTATCCGGTCGTTCACGGTCCCGAACGAGCCCGCCAAATCATCGATTTTTTGTTATGGGGATCCGCGACGATGCTCGTTATCGGCATTGGCTCGGGAGCGCTGGGCGTCCGCGAAGGACTGATGCTCGTTGCACCATTCACACAATTTATATTTTATCGCCCGCGTTATCGGCGCGGATTGACTTCACACGATTGCATCGTGCTCACGCACCTTGGCACGGCACAGCTCGTCCTTTACCTCGTGGGTACCGCCATATGGCTCTGGGCAGGAATGCCGGCGAATATTTATTTGTGAATCAATTCGCAAGGGCCGGCTTTCTCGTCGAGATATCGGTTGCCGCAAAGTACGGTATCGCCACGACCGCGGTATGAATCCATAGTGGAACATCCGTGGGAGCCGTCGAAACGAGCAGTGCAAAAAAGAGACTCGCTGCAACCATGCGCGGCAACGCCACGGACATGGGAATGGCCCCGCCGCGGCGTTTTGCGAGAATGACCAGGGCGAGGACGCCGGCACCTATGACGACGAGCCCCCACAGAGACGCATCGCCGAGAGGCTTTCTCTGCGCCCATCGAAAAAAGCCCCACCAGGTCAATTGAATGATTGCGTGCGCCATGAGCGGCGCTGCGATAATCGTGGCAATGGCGCGCTCGAGACGCGCTTTTTCTCCGAACGTGAACCGGCCCGAAAGTGCAAGATCTGCCCCGATTGCAAAATAACCCCAGCCGAGGATTCCAATGATCGGCACCCCAAGATGCCCTTGCTCGGCCCATGACCAGAATCCTGCACGCACGGCAATGACTTCCACGAGCGACGCGTCGAATGCAACGATGGCGAATACGACGAGCGGTCGCAGCCGCGTAATGGAAGGCCAAACCGATGCTGCGACATCGCGCGCCGATAAAATGACGAGCGGCCAGATGAGCGGCACGAGTATCGGCACGCGATCAAGCCGCAAATGCCAATGGGTCGCATAATGATAAAAGTCGTATATAACGACGCAGGTTTCTTCACCCATCCATCCGGCAACCGCCAATGCGCCATAATCCGTGAGCAAATCGGGCATTGGCCGATGACGTGCCATGAAGGCCAGCGTGAGTAGCACGACGACGACACAAGCAACTTCGAAGACAGGCAGAGGCACGAGGGCTAGGTTATCACAAGCGGGCGGACATTTCTGCTAGGTTCGTCTTTCCCTATCAAGCCTTTTCGCCGCGATCCGCTTCAGGGTAATACGACCGACCCGCAATCGTCACAAGCCCCTCGGCAGGCTCGGACACCTCCGCCGTATCGGTCGGAAGCGGCGCCGGGGAATTCACTCGCAGGAGCGTTTGGACGGTGTCCGTCGGATTGTCGTAGCGGCGCGGAAATTCATGCGGCCAATGAAAGGCGGTTCCTCGCGGAACGGGCCGCCCTTGGAGCAACAAACCTCCACCCAATATCATTTCGTGCTCCGACACGATTCGATGCACGTGCGTCGGAATGCTTGCCCCAGACTTCAGCCGAATGCGACAAATGCTCAAATTGGGTCGATCCGCATCCATTCCTGGGACGCGAACGATTGGCCCCTCGTGAATCACATCCACCCAGCCAAACGGTTTTTCCTCTACGCGATAATGCATCTCGGATGCCCGGCGCGTCACTTCGAGCGCCGGGATGGCTTGTCCTGGCAATGCGCGTGGTTTTTCTAGACGCACCGTGACTGCTTGTACTTGCGCGCGATGCGTATCCCGTGTGGGCGGCGCGAGCAGGTATCGCGCAAGCGCATTGGCGGCATGCTCGAGCATCCGGAAGCGGCAGCTTTGCAAAAGAAAGTACACCTCGCCGGCGATGCGCGCATAATCCACGGTACCTTCGATGCCTGCGTCCGCCGTCGCCGGTCGCGTATCCAGGTACAGGAACAGCTCGATGAGCAGCGGTTGAGGTTCCTCGCGCTCGTGCCGGTACACGCCGACGATGCAATCGATCGACATGCTGGAAAGCGAAATGCAATCCAGCGGTCGGCCCTTGTCATCGAGAAGCTGCTTTTGGCTCATGGCTCGAGAGGCAGGACAAACGTAACAGCCCGAGCGGCATCTCGCCAGCGGCAAAACGACCGAGCGTTTACGGCGTCGGCCACACGACCCCTCGCGCTCGGAGGTCTGCCACGGTGTCGCTCAACGTTTCAATCGCGTCGCGCGGCGAGAAATCGATCTCTCGCACGGCTTTGCTCGCATCGAGGTACCAATAATGTTGCGCCATTTCGGCGCTCACTCGGTCGAGCGGGCTTTCCGTTTTCAGCTTCCGAGCAACCCGATCCATGATTTCCGCACCTGCCTGCGCGAGCAGCAAACTCTTGGGCGCTTTCATCGTGGGAGCATCGACACCGGAGACTCGAGCGAGCATTCCAAAGAAAACATCGAACGTCAGGTTTTTCGCGCCAAGCAAATAACGCTCGCCGGGACGTCCCTTGGTCATCGCGGCCGCCATCGTGATCGCGGCATCACGCGCATCGACGAAGGACAAACCGCCCGCAGGAACCATTGGCACGCGCTGCTCGATGAATTTGACGACATCGCCCGTGGACGAGCCCATGACGTCACCTGGTCCAAGAAGCAGCGATGGATTGATCGAAACGACTTCGATGCCTTTGCCATTTTGCTCGAGCGCAGCGCGTTCGGCATACAGCTTCGACCGATAATACGGCCAGCGTACGAGAATGCCCTGGGGCACCGGCGCCATCTCGTCGATGATTTTCGGTTCCGTACTGACGGCAACCGTGCCGCTCGTGCTTGCCAAAACGAATCGCTTTGCGCCTGCTGTGCGCGCCGCATCGAGCACTACTTTGGTGCCATCGACGTGCACTCGAAAAAGCGCATCGGCATCTTCGGGTTTTCGGGAAACTCGTCCGGCGCAATGAAAAACGCCTTCACAACCAATCACCGCTTTACGCACGGCATCGGCTGATAAAACGTCCCCCAGCTCGACGGAAACGGCCTTCGGTAAGTCCGTAGGCTGCTTGCGGCAGAGCGCAACGACGTCATGGCCACTCGCGAGCAAAACGTCGATCAGGTGACGACCCAGAAAACCCGTGGCACCGGTGACGAGGTAGCGGCTCATGCCAGATCAAATACCTTTTGGAAGGTTTGTAGCAGAGAGATGTCGTTCGACTTGACTTGTCCCGACATGAACTCCATTGGACTCGGTGTGTACGCCTCGCGAACGATTTTCATGAAGATATCGGGCGAGGTCTTCAGGACGCAATCGGCCTGGCCCGCACCCTCGGGTTTGCCCATGCGCGCTTCGCATTTCGCGGATTCTACGCGAAGCGTCCACTTCGCCTCGTTTTCGTTCCCAAGCGTGAAGTAATACGTCACCGGCGAAGTTACGCGACCTGGGACGAACTTGGTTTCGAGCTCCCGGAAAAGCACCACGAGCGGGTGTTCCTGCTTGGGCAACGCATCCTCGATCTGATTCAAATTGCGAATGTCGAGAACTTTGCCCTCCTTCAGCAAAACGACCGCTTGCCTCGCGAGCTCTGCGACTTTGCGCGACGCAACCGCTGTTTTCATGCCCGCCGTCAGACGCCGCAATTCGCCAACTTCGAGCGGCGGACCAATTCGCGCCACGATGTCGCGCCTTTTCAATACGGCATTCCCCTTCGGCAATGCTTCGTACGTGCCGCCCAGCCAAATCGGCAATATGTCGACCTCGTGATGCAGCGCCAAATGCCCAATGGCTGCACCGAATTCGTGGATTTGCCCATCGGTGCTGCGAGTTCCCTCGGGGAAAATGAGAATCGTCGATCCGCGATCGAGCAAGTCTCCTGCTTGACGGAGAGCCTGGCGCAGTCCTCCTTTGCGATCGAACGGCGCAAGATTCGTCAAATTCTCGAAATATGCTCGACGCCACTTGCCAGATTCGAAGAAATAATCCTGCGCAGCAAGAGAGACGAGATCCGAGCCGTACGGGCCCAGGGCATACTTGACAAACCCCATGTCGAGGTGGCTTGCGTGGTTCGACGCGACAATTGTATTACGATTGTGCGGAATGAAGGCCCTGCCCGTCACCTTCGGCCGCATGACGCGGTCATAAAATCCCTCTTGCGCCTTGCCCATGAAGCCCTTGACGAGGTCTGCGATGGGCTTCGGAATCTTGATCGATTCCTCCTCGTTTTCGGCCGGCTCCGCCCCCTGGATCTCGTGCGCTGCTTGCCCGCCGAGCTCCACGACGAGCGCCTCGACGTCCGCCACGGTATCGCATCGACCGAGTTTGTCCGTGTCGAGCGCTCGGCCTACCTGCGCTTCGAGCGCCGCGGCGAGCTCCATTGCCATGAGCGAATCGAAACGCAGGTCCGCGCGCAAATTCATCGTCGGAGATAGCTCGGCGGCCTTCTTGTTCGCAATCGTCGCAATCGCATGACGTACGGACGCATTACCGCTGCCTGTCGCACCGGACGCCGCCGGGGTCGCCGATGCATTCGCCAATCGCGCGAGAACGGTTTTGACTTCGTTTCGCTTGACCTTGCGCGTCGCCGTGCGCGGCAAGTCGTGATCCCACAGGTGCACGACCGACGGTTGCGCGGCTTTCGGCAAAGATTGAAATGCATCACGCAATGCTTTCATTGCCCGCTCGTGACGCTCGGCGCGCGATGGCGACGGCTTCTTGTCCGTGTCGTCCGACCCTTCCGATTCATCGCGCTCGGGTACGGCGAGACAGGCAACTCGCTCGCCGCCTTGTCCATCGTCGATGCCCACGATCGCCAATTCGCGGACATGCGGCGTGCCTCCAAGCATATTCTCGACGTCGTCCGGATACACGTTTTCGCCGCTGGTCGTAACAATGACGTCTTTTTTGCGACCGACGATGACGAGTTGCCCGCGCTTGTCGAATTTTCCGAGGTCGCCCGTGTGAAGCCAACCATCGGCGTCGATCGTGGCCGCGGTGGCTTCTTCATTGCCGGCATATCCGAGCATTACGTTCGGGCCGCGAGCGTGAATTTCGCCGACACCATTCGCATCCGGATTGGCAATTTTGATTTCGACGTTCGGAATGGGTTTGCCCACGGTGCCGGGACGCAACTTGGGCGACGCTTTCGCAACCGTGAGCACCGGCGCCGCTTCCGTCAAACCATATCCTTCACTGAGCGGCAAACCGAGGCCCCGGAATACGTTGGCCGTATCCTTCGGCAGCGCAGCCCCGCCAGAAATGAGATAACGCACGTTGCCACCGAGCGCATCGTGCACCGAGCCGAAGAACATACGGCCGAGGTTCATGCCGGCCTTGTCACCGAGCATTCGGTTGAGCTCGAGGCCCCAATCGAAAACGGCTGCTGCGGCTGGTCCTTGCTCCTTTACACGCGCGACGATGCGCCGTTCGAGCAATTGCCAAAGGGCGGGAACACCCACCATGGCGGTAATGCGGCCCTGCTGCAATCCCTTGGATACTCGCTCGCCGCTCAATTCCCCGACGTAAATGATTCGCGTCCCGCGTGAGAGCGGCAAGAGCATGCCGCACGTGAATTCGAAGGTGTGATGCAGCGGCAACACACTCAGCGCTCGATCGTGCTGCGCGAGCGGGAAAATGGGACCGAGCGCTGCGACGAGAGCCGTGAAGTTATCGTGCGACAACATGACGCCTTTCGGATCACCCGTCGTGCCGCTCGTATAAATGATGCTCGCAATGTCGCTGCCATTGATTTGGAGGTCCGGCGCCGTGAGCGACGCAGGCGCATCGGGGTCGGCAAATGTCGCAAGGTCGTACACCGTCAATTCCGGATGCAGTGCCCGCGCCCCGCGTCCACCCTTTGCTTCGACCGTAGCATCCCAAAGCGCCACTTTCGCGCCCGACGAGCGCACGATGTTACCAATTTGACGAGCCTCGAGCGCCGGATCGATGGGAACTGCAATGGCACCAGCGCGCAGAATGCCGAAGTAAGCAACGGGCCATGCTGGTTGATTGTCGCCGGAAAGAATGACTTTATCGCCGGGACGAACCCCAATGGCCGCAAGGCGAGCTGCCGTTTCCAGCATTCCATCGCGGAGCTCGCGGTACGTCGTGCGCGTAAGCCCCTCGTCCGTGAGCAGTTGCAATGCCACGGCGTGATCATGCCGCTCGGCAGCCTCGTCGATGATATCGATGAGCGTGTCGTATTTGCGCAGGGCCTTGAGCTCTTTGCGTTGTTTTTCGTCGATGAGCGGAAAAACCCACTTTTCGAGGCCCGGAATGTGAATTTCCCACATCCATTTGCGCCAATCGAGCTTTTCGGGTTCCCAGAAAAACTTTTCACGTTCCTCGGGGGGCATGCGTGCAATGGCGGCACGCGTGTTCGCACACGAAAACACCCAGTCTGCTTCGGCCGTAAATGGCAAGAAGAGATCAATCACGTCGCCGAGCTTGTCTTCGTTACGCGCGGCGCTTTCGAGCGCTTCGGAGACGGGTTTCAGCAAGGGTCTCACGGGTCCTGCGGCCACTTTCCCGAGGACGCCGCTGGCCGTACGCATTGCGTTCGCGATAGCGTGCGCGCCGCGCGACTGATATTGCTTTTTGGTCAAACCGATGGTGTCGAAGTGCGCTTTGACGTGATCGAGAAGCGCGCTCTTCTTGCCGTCCCGCACGAGCTGGCGCTTGTAGAGACTGATGAGCTCGTAATAACGATTCATCTTGCACGCATTCGTGTCGGTCGTGCCGTATTGGTATACGGGTGCGGCTTTACCCTCGAGCAATTCGCAAAGCGACGCGATCATGCCGCTCGTGACCATATCGCAAGGAATGATGTCGAGGTGCACGCGGGGATCGCCGGGTAATTGCACTTGACCCGAAATGGCCATGTAAATGAATGGGGCGCTCGTATTGACGCCCTCGTTCCATCCCGGCACCGGATACATGCTCGACGATTCGATGACGGCGGGCCTTACGATCGTAAAAGGTACGCCGCTCGCTGCGAGCACCTGTTCGCCGATGCTTTTCGTGTACGTGTAGATGTTGGTCCAGCCCCAGAAGTGCGCGCGCTCGGTGCCCGCTTCGATGAGTTGCCGTTCGATGAAGCGGCGTTTTACCTTGGCAAGCTCGTCTTCGAGCGCTTTGCCGCGACATGGTTCCTGTCGCGCCTGAAGGTTGGCCTTGGCTTCGTCGAGAAACGCGCTTTGGCGGAATGCGTCTCCACCGCGATGGCGTGCCTGCTTGATGAGGTCGAGGCATTCGTCGATTTCGCGCTGCGGATCCCAATGCGAACGATCGAGCGTGCGCTTTTCGATGCCCGCACCGAACCACGTTTCCCCCTGGGCACGCGGAAATGGCACTTCACGCGGATCGACTTCTTCGATGAGCCCCTCGCGATAGCCTGCAACATAGCACGTGCTCGTGTGCATGACGGGCGCACCCAAGCGTTTGGCAAGTGAAACGAGGTTCGTCACGCCGAACGCGTTGACCTCGAGCGCTTCGTCGAGCGGTGGGTTGAAGTCGACGACGCCGGCGACGTTGACGACCGCGTCGATGGTGCCGTCGATGCGCGCGAGAAGGTCTTTGTCGAGACCGCACTCGGGCATGACGATGTCGCCTGCGCAGGCCGTGATCTTTTCGGCGATCCACTTCTCGAACTCGGCGCCGGGATGCGCTTCGCGTACCGGATCGAAGCAGGGAGACGATGCGATTTGCGCCCAGAAACGTTCTTCGGCGGTTTGTCCGGCCTTGGGCCTGACGAGCAAGTACAAGTGGCCGATGTTGGGAAAGCGATGCAGGAGCATCGATACCCAGACCTTGCCGAGAAAGCCGGTGCCACCGACGACCACCAACCGTTTGCCGGCGAGGATGCGCGAAGGGAGCAGCGGGGTGACGTTGGCTTCTCCGTTCGTGTCCGTCTCGCTCATGTGAAATCGCCTCGTTTGCCGCGTGGAAAGGCCACCAAAAAGGCGCCTCGTGCTGTGCATGCCGCTCGCATGCAGCGCTCGGCGGCGAGAGGATTTCCGGTGCTTCGCCGATCAAGTCAAGACCAAAGCCGACGCGAACGAGGGTACGCAACAAACGCGGGCGGATTTGGTGATGGAGCCTCTCGAGATGGTGACCTTGAAACCGAAGGCGGACCGAGATCGCTCTAGGGCAAAACAAGCGCAACACGCAAGCGTTACAAATGGATTGACAACCGGGGCGAGCTGTGCATCGCGCGTCACGCGCCCAGTGCAGAACAGATGGGCTCGTGGATGGTTAGTATGTGCTCAAATTAAATGCATGACCGCTTGCTCTCGCGTGAGTCGGCGACGTTTGTCTTTACCGAGTGCGAGAAGAAGAAATGTTTACCAATGACAAACAGGATTGTACCATGACGCACTCATGCACAACCGGCTCGATCAATACACGAAAAACCTCTTGCGTGATGCGCTGAGCCTTGTGTGCAAATTGCCGGAGACCGAAGTCGAGGTGCTCGCGGCGACACAGAAAATCGATGTGTACGCAACGCCCGACCCCACGCGCGAGAATGAACGAAGGCAGCTTGGGCTACTGGGAGAACTGTCCTGCGAGCCGAGCATGTTCGAGGCGTTCAGTCTGACGCCGTGTCTCGCCCGCATGCGGCGCTGTTTGTCCAAGCAATTGATGTGGCACCACGAGCTGGAACGGCGAGCGCGGGTCGCCTCGAAGACGGAAGAAGAAGCGGAAGCAACTTCCGCGCAATTGCCAGAAATCGTGGCGTTTCCGAGGCTCGTCGTGGTTGGTCCCGGTCGACCGGAGACGGTGCTGTCCGTGTACGGCGGAAGCTTGGTTCGTCCGGGCGTGTACGAGCTCGTGCAGGGGTTGTGTACGTACGTCGTCGTCACGGCCGAGCTGCCTCGCACGCGTGAAACGCTGCTGTTTCGCTTGATGGGCCGCGGCCGAGTGCTCACTTTGGCGCTCGCCGACTTGAAGGCGCTCCCGAAAGACGCCTGGGAGCACAACATCGTCATGCCGCTTCTGATACACTTCCGCATCGACGTCGAACTGTCGGTTGCGAACGACGAGGGACCCATGAGTGCAGAGATCCGAGCGTGGTTCGAGGACTACAAAGACAAACTGCGACAAGAAGGGCGCGACGAAGGGCACAAGGAAGGACACAAGGAAGGGCACAAGGAAGGCGAACGCAGTATGCTCTTGCGCCAGCTCCGCATTCGTTTCGGCGAGGTGCCACCTTCGATCATCGCGCGCGTCGAAGCTGCCGATACGCGGCTGCTCGAGAAGTGGGGCGAGCGCGTCATCTGTGCACCGACGCTCGCCAACGTCTTCGACGACGCGAACTGAGGCATCCCATGAGTGCAGAGATCCGAGCGTGGTTCGAGGACTACAAAGACAAACTGCGACAAGAGGGGCGCGACGAAGGGCGCAAGGAAGGGCGCAAGGAAGGGCGCAAGGAAGGCGAACGCAACGCGCTGTTACGTCAGCTCCGCATTCGTTTCGGTGAGGTACCACCTTCGATCATCGCGCGCATCGAAGCTGCTGACACACGTCTGTTCGAGCAGTGGATCGAACGCGTGATCTTCGCACAAACGCTCGCAGACGTCTTCGACGACACCAACTAGGTTGCCTCGACAAACCGCCCTTCGACAGCTCGCGCTCACGCCCTGTGCGGCACGTGCACGCCCTTCTCCTCGGCCACGCGGATCGCCGTTTCATACCCCGCATCCGCATGCCGAATGACGCCCATCGTCGGGTCGATCGTGAGCACTCGCTCGAGCCTCTTCGCCGCCGCATCCGTTCCATCAGCGACGATGACCATGCCCGCGTGCAGCGAATTGCCAATGCCCACGCCACCTCCATGGTGAAAACTCACCCACGAAGCGCCACCCGCCGTATTCGCAAGCGCATTCAATATGGCCCAGTCCGCAATTGCATCCGACCCATCCTTCATCGCTTCCGTTTCGCGAAATGGCGATGCCACGGACCCACAATCGAGGTGATCGCGACCAATGACGATCGGCGCCTTGACTTTGCCGGTCCTCACGAGCTCGTTGAAGGCAACGCCCACCTTGGCCCGATCGCCCAACCCGAGCCAACAAATGCGTGAGGGCAATCCTTGAAATGCCACACGCTCTTGGGCGAGTCGAATCCAGCGCGCAAGGTCCGGATCGTTCGGAACTGCTTCGAGAACGGCTCGATCCGTCTCCAAAATATCCGCCGGATCCCCCGATAGAGCGACCCATCGGAACGGGCCCTTACCCTGGCAAAACAATTCTCGAATATATGCTGGGACGAACCCTGGAATGTCGAAAGCTCGCTCGCATCCGGCTTCCATTGCACACGTGCGAATGTTGTTGCCGTAATCGAATACCTCGGCACCGCATTGCGCCATTTCGAGCATCGCCTCGACCTCGACGCGCATCGATTGTTTGGCACGTGAAACATATTCTTTCGCATTTTTGCCGCGAAGCGCAGCCGCCTGTTCCAGCGACAAACCCTGCGGAATGTAACCCTTGAGCGGATCGTGCGCCGCCGTCTGCTCGGTCACGAGGTCCGGCACGACGCCCCGCCGTACGAGCTCGGGGAAAATGTCCGCCGCATTCCCGCAAAGCGCAATCGATATCGGTGCTCCCTTTTCAACCGACGCTTCGATGGCCGCAAGCGCTTCGTCGAGATTGTCGATACGCCGATCGACGTAACGCGTCGCAAGCCTTCGCTCGATGCGCGTCGGATCAATTTCGACCGCCAAGCACGACATGCCCGCCATCGTCGCCGCAAGCGGTTGCGCACCGCCCATGCCACCAAGTCCCGCCGTCAGCACCCAACGCGAGCCCGCGCGTCCCGTGCGCGTCGCGTGAGCATTGCGTGCCGCGACAAACGTTTCGTACGTGCCCTGCAAAATCCCTTGCGTGCCGATGTAAATCCACGAACCCGCCGTCATCTGCCCATACATGATGAGCCCGAGCTGTTCGAGCCGGCGGAAGTCGTCCCAGGTGGCAAAACGTCCCACGAGATTCGAATTGGCAATCAATACCCGCGGCGCATCCGGATGCGTGCGCACGCGACCTACCGCCTTGCCGGATTGCACGAGCAACGTCTGGTCGTCCTCGAGCTCTTGCAGCTCACGCACGATGACGTCGAACGCTTCCCACGAACGCGCGGCCTTTCCCGTACCACCGTAGACGACGAGATCTTCGGGGCGTTCCGCAACGTCGGGATCGAGGTTGTTCTGAAGCATTCGCAGCGCTGCTTCTTGAAGCCACCCTTTGCACGAAAGAGTCGTCCCACGAGCAGCACGAACCATGCGAGGACCGGATGAATGCGTCGACATCTTGGCTTTCGGGTGTAACACGATTGGCCGAAAATTCGACACGCCACGGGCACGTCGCGCGAACAAAAGGCCCGCTTCACGCGGGACTTTGATATCCTTTCAAGGAAGCCCTCGGACGCTCGCGACAACGCGAAGATCTTTCGCGCCCGTACCGTCGATCACGATGATTTCAGCGGTGAGTGCATGAGCGCAGAGCGTCCCAATCACCCAGCTCCCACGAAAACGGTGCTCATCGTCGGCTTGAGGCGCGAGGCGGTCGAACGAGCCTCCGAAGTGCTCGAGCCGAGCGGTGCTGAAGCGCGCCTGACGACGATGACCAAACTTCGAGAAGACACGGCGCAACTCAAGCCTGTCGTGCTGCTCGTCGACGCGTACCTCTACGACTTCGATCCACACGGGTTCGAAGCGCTCGCTCGTGATGCAGGAGCGAAGCTCGGCGTCGTGAAGGATTCAGCCGAGGCCGTGCATCTGCTGAAGCGCGTCGTGAGTGGAGCGAATCCGAGCGGCCTTTACTTGGCCGGTGAGCCGAACGCGACACAGGGCAAGCTGGAGCTCGACACCGCAAAGTACGACGCAAAAACGATCGAAGAGACCGTGGAGCGCATGGGAGCGAAGCGCCTCGAGCTCGACACCGCAAGGTACGACTCAAAAACGATCGAAGCGGTGCTCGAACGCATGGATGATTCGTGAACGATCCATCCTAGAGGGTGAACACGACGCTAGTACAAACCGCGAATCATTCGGCCGCGGGCGCGTGCGCTGGTTCCACGAGCTCGACGAGCACTCCGCCGGTCGCTCGTGGGTGAACGAACGCGACCTTGTGGCCACGAGCCCCCACGCGCGGCGTCTTGTCGATGAGGGGAACGTTGAGCGAGTCGAGCAGGGCGAGCACAGCCTCGATCCCTTCGACTTCAACCGCAACGTGATGCAACCCAGGCCCGCGTTTTTCCAAAAACTTTGCGAGTCCTTCATTGCCCTTCGGCTCGATCAGCTCGACGTTGCTCGATCCGACCGGCAAGAGGATGACTTCGGTCTTTTGAGAAGCAACGATTTCGCGATCCGTGCCCTCGATGCCGAAGACCTGTCGCCACTTTTCGAGCGCGTGGTCGATGTTGTCGACGGCAACGGCGACGTGATCGATTCCTTTGATTTTGAACATGTCCGCACCACCCTTCTCGCGGCTATCATGCGCGCTCTGCGCGTTTGCGCACGAGAAGCGTGCGCGTGATTTCCACGGCCTTTTCGAGAACACGCCCCGACGACTTGCCAAGCTCCGGCGTGAACAGATCATCGCCGCGTTCGAGCAGCACGCGAGCGGGCGTGTTTTTCAGGCCCACGATGCGCAGCGTGACGAGGCCCGCGTGCGGCCCTCGATCTTCTTTCGCGAGCACCGAGCTGGCGGCATAGAGCGTATCGCCCGCAAGAACACCGCTCGGATGCGCGCCATCGTCGAGGCCGAAATCCCAGATGGCATTGCCCGCCGTATCGCGGCTCGTCAGAGCCAAGACCCAAGCGAGCACCAGGCCTCCGAAGACGACGCGCGTCTTGGCGAACGAGTGTTTCTGGCAGTATCGCTCGTCGAAATGCAGGGGATGCGAGTTGCGGCAGAGTGTCGACAACTGCATGTGCTCGGCTTCGCTCACGGTTCGACCAACCTCGTGCGCGTAGACGTCTCCCACGGAAAAGTCTTCCCAGTACGTCGGAAAGGATCCGAGTGCTGGGTGTGAGGGCAAGTTTCGGAGCAGGTGCGCCGGTGCGCGAGCAAGCTCGTCATTGGACACGTCGTACTCGGCGACGACGGGTGGCGCTGCTTGGCTCGAAGGATCGACGGAACGCAGGGCACGAACAAGTACTTTGCGCTCAAACGAACAGACGATGTCGCCGCGTTGGTTGCGCACTTCGGTGCGAACGTGCACGACACCTTTTTCGCCGGTCGAGACGGGGCGCATGCCAATGACGCGCGAGCGAGCGCTGACGGAATCCCCTGGAAAACAAGCGTTGGGAAAGCGGACGGAGAGGTACGCGAGGTGCGCGATGGCTTGTTCGCTCACGTCATGCACGCTGAAGGACAAACCCAGATTGAGCAGGACGAGAGGGTGGACGGGTCTGTCCGGAAAACCGAGGTTCGTCGCAACACGCTTGCTCGCGTGGGTGGGAATCGCGTCTTGGAAGGACGCGGCGAAGAAGGCGAGCATTCCTTCGTCGATCGTGACTTCCCAGGGGTGTTCATACACGGCACCGGGAACGAAGTCGTCGTAGTGTCGGCCGTAACGGATCGTGTGGAGCATGCGAATCGTCGTTGGCAAGAGGGGGCGTTTTCGAGGGCGAGCATGACACAACCCACCGCATTGTGGTGGACGAGCGCCCCAAACAATCTCTCGACGACATTTCGCCCACCGGCGCGAGCGCTGATATGCTGCGGCGGCGACCGGACGAGCTCCGGGAACTCATTCGATGTCCTTCCAATCACGCGACTCGACCTTCCGCACGATACAGCAGCTTGGCGAGCTGTTTGGTCGCATCGTTGGTCTCCGACGAGCAGGCAAGCTCGATGAAGCAACCAAGCTGCTGCGTGACGGTGCAATCGTGCTGTTCGGGCCGATGTGGGACAGCCTTGGCCGACGTGAATCATCGGGAGCAGCGATCCTCTTGGGGACGCGCGAGAAGGTGTCGGCGTACGCGATGTTCATCCAGCATCAGGCGGAGATCGACGAGCTTCGAAGCGATGTTTGGAAGGCGCGTGATGGGTTTCGCCGCGCGCTCGAGCTGCATCTCGAAGCAACGCGACTCGGTGCGGACGTCGATGCGGCAACACGATCGGCGATTCGCATGTTGAAACCACGCGTGGATCTCGACCGGCTCACGAAGATACATCGAGCGCAGCTCGAGCGAATCGTGGGACCGACATAGCATTCGCGCGTGCTGCTGGTAGAATACAATTCTCGACATTCGAGCACGATTATCCATGACAAACCATTTGCCACTTTTCAAACTCGTGCGTTCCTCGCTTTTGCTGCTCTCGCTCCTGCTCGTTTCCGCATGCAAAGAAGACAAAGTGGTGACGCCAGCCCCGATGATGGCTGTTTCGGCTGTTTCGGCGGCGCCGTCGGCATCGGCACGCGCGGCGCCCGCCGCGGGATCTGCGCCCTCATCCTGTGGCGAAATGGGATGCACGCTTTTCGACACGCCCGCGGATGCTTTTGCATCGATACTGGCGGAAAAGCCGCTTGTGATTGGCATTGGGGAATCGCACGCGCCGAAGGGGGCGGAAGGGGTCGTTTCGAGCACCAAACGATTCACGGAAACCTTTCTCCCGATGCTCGTCGACGCGAAGCGGGACACGGTGGCCAGTGATATCGTGCTGGAGATATGGGTCGCCGAGGGCCAATGCGGGAAGAAAAAAGAGGCTGCGGTCGCGGAAAAACAGAAGCCGGTCACGCAGGGTCAAGCGAAAACGAATCAGAATGAATACGTCGCGCTCGGGGACGCGGCACACGCGCGCGGGATCAAACCGCATATTTTGCGTGCTCCATGCGCGGACTACGACAAAATCCTCAATGCCAAAGAGGACGCGGTCATCGTGATGCTCGAAATGATCGCCCGGCTCATGAACGAAAAAGTGACGGCGCTTTTGACGCAGCAGGCGGACGCGGGAACGGAAAAGATGGTTCTCACCTATGGGGGCGCCATTCATAACGATATCGTGGCGCGAGAAGGTCGCGAGAAATGGACGTTCGGGCCCGACTTATCGCAAAAGACGAAGGGACGTTACGTCGAAGTGGACTTGGTCGTCCCGGAATACATCAAAGACAACGACGCTTGGAACGCGCTTCCTTGGGTGCGGCACTTCAACAAAGATGCGCACCCGTCGAAGACGACGCTGTTTCGCCCCGCTCCCGGGTCCTTTGTGCTCGTCTTTCCTCGATCCTGACATTTGACGTGCATTCTCGTCGCAGCGCGGAGTAGAATGGTCCACGATGGAAAACGTCCTTACCGAATACAGTCTGGGCGAGCGCGTGCACCAGAGCGGGCGGACGATCGTGTATCGCGCGGTTCGCTTATCGGACAAGGCCGCATGTATCCTGAAGATTCCTCAAAACGAGCATCCGCCGCCTTGGGAGCTCGAAAGGCTCGAACGTGAGTACGAAACGCTCGCATCACTGCACATCGACGGAGTGATTCGGCCTTACGCGCTTGCTCGTTTTAGGAGTCGCCTCGCGCTCGTGATGGAAGATTTCGGTGGGGTTTCACTGAAACAGCTCTATGCGGCGCAACGACCGACGATCGAGGAAGTGCTCGACATTGGGAGCCGTGTTGCCCGCACGCTCGGGCAGGTGCATCAGCAGCGAGTGATCCACAAGGACATCAATCCGGCGAATATCGTACGAAATCCCCGGACGGGACAGGTCAAAATCATTGATTTCGGCATTGCACGTACGCCATTGCGTGACGCGACATTGTCACGCAGATCGGGGGTATTCGAGGGGACGCTTTTGTATATGTCGCCCGAGCAAACGGGGCGCATGAATCAAGCGCTCGATTATCGAGGCGACCTTTATTCGCTGGGCGTCACGCTGTACGAATTGCTCGCCGGGAGCACGCCATTCCGCTTCGACGATACTCTTGCGCTCATGCACGCGCACATCGCACTCGAACCGATGCCGCTGCACGAACGTCGTCCGGACGTACCGAAAGCGCTGTCGGACGTCATCCACAAGCTGCTCGCGAAGACGCCGGACAAACGTCACCAATCGGGGCGCGGAGTTGCGCTCGATTTGGAGGCCATTCGCGCCGAGCTCGGGGGAGCCGGGACGTTCGAAGGGTTTTTTGCTGGAAAACACGATATTTCGAGTCAATTTCAATTGCCGCAAAAACTCTATGGTCGGGAGGCGGCCGCAACTCAGCTCAGAACGGTTTTCGAGCGAGTCGCAGCCGGCACGACAGAAATCGTGCTCATTTCTGGATATTCTGGCATAGGAAAGACGTCGCTCGTCAGCGAGACGTGTGCACCCCTGGTCTCCGCGCGCGGCTACTTTGCGACAGGTCGGTTCGAACAATTGCGTCGCAACATTCCCTATGCGTCGTTGATTGATGCGTTTCAGGAAATCATTCGTCAGATTTTGGCAGAAAATCAGAACGAGCTCGACCGCTGGCGCGACAAACTCACTGCTGCTCTCGGGAACAATGCCCCCGTCATTGCCGAGCTCATTCCGAATCTAGAGTTGGTCGTGGGCAAGCAGCCACCCGCCGTGACGCTTGCACCCACCGAAGCTTTGAACCGGTTCCATTTTGCGTTTCAAAACTTCGTGCGAGCCTTTGCGGCGCGAGAGCATCCGTTGGTTCTGTATCTCGATGACCTCCAATGGGCGGACCTCGCATCGCTCAATCTCATGCAAAAGCTGCTCGCCAATCCTGAAGTGCGGCATTTGTGCGTCATTGGTGCGTATCGCGACAACGAAATATCGACCGCGCATCCGCTCATGGATATGCTCGAAGCAGTGCGATCCACTGGAACGCCGCTGACGTCGATCTCGCTCACACCACTATCGGTCCCCCACATCGTGCAATTGATCGACGATGCTCTGCATTGCGGTACGGAGCGAGCCGCGCCGCTCGCAACGCTGTTATTTCAAAAGACCGAGGGCAATCCATTTTTCCTGGGACAACTCTTGTCGACGCTCGTGAACGACAGGCTCATCGAATTCGATGCGGATTCGGGCGCTTATCGTTGGGAGGTCGAAAACATTCGAGCCTTTGGCCTCACGCGCGACATCGTGGAGCTCATGGTGGGCAAAATTCAGAAACTTGCCCCGCGGGCCCAAAAGGCCCTCGAGCTCGCAGCGTGCATTGGCAATCGCTTCGACATTCGACCGCTATCGGTCATTTTGCGTTGCCCGCCAACGGAAGCAGCCACCGCTTTGCAGCAAGCCATCGACGAAGGGCTCTTGGTTCCGTTCGATCGAACGCTCTCGCCCCTGACCCAAACGACCGACGATCTCGCTGATACGTTCACGGGCAGCGCGTTTCGCTTTTTGCACGATCGGGTTCGGCACGCCGCATATTCGCTCTTGCCCGAAAAGGACCGGGCGGACGTACACCTCGAGCTTGCCAGGTTTTTCTTGTCGAGCTCTCCCGAACCGACGCTCGACGAGCATATTTTCGATATCGTGAACCAATACATGCTCGGCATCGGTGGCATATCATCACGCGAGGAACGTTATCGAGTCGCGCGGCTCGCGCTCCGGGCGTCGCGTAAGGCCAAGTCGGCCGCCGCGTTCGAACCAGCGCTCCGCTATTCGATGACGAGCGTGCAGATATTGCCAGAGAATGCTTTCGACAAGGACCATTCGCTGGCCATCGAAATCTACACGGATGGTGCCGAGACCGAATACTTGAATGCGCACATGGAGGCAGCTCAGCAGCTCGCCGATGTGGCCATGACGCATTCGCGCACGACGCTCGAAAAAGTGAACGTGCTCGAAATGCGAATGTTGTTCAATCTTTCGCGCAACAAATTCGAGGACGTCATTCGAGATGGTCTCGACGCACTCGAGCTGCTCGGCGTTCAATTGCCCGGAAGCCCGACGCGGGAAGATTTCGACGCAGCGCTCGAACGCAATCGTGCGGTGCTTGGCAACCGACCCGTCGCGGATCTTGCACTTCTGCCCGAAACGAAGGCGGAATCGGATTTGGCGATCCAGCGCATCCTCGTCTTGCTGGCCGCTCCGGCGAAGACCGCGAATCCAATTCTCTTTCTATTGGTCGCTTGCGAGCACCTGCATCAATGCGTCCTTCGCGGTAACTCGCGCTTTGCGCCGATTGCATACGCCACGTACGGAGTGCTTCATGCAGGCGTTCTTGCCGACGCCAATGCCGCTCTTGCATGGGGTGAGCTCGCCGCCACGGTGCTCGAACGACTCAATGCACGGCAATCGAAATCGAACGTGTATCTGCTCTTGGCGGTGCTCATCAAGCCGTGGAAGGTACATGTACGTGATACGCTGCTGCTGCTTCGCGAGGGGCTCGCGGCGGGCATCGATACGGCGGAATTGCAGTTTGCCGGGCACTGTGCATCCAATTCCTGCACGTCTCCGCTCATTGCCTCGCTGCCACTCGACGATGTCCTCAAGAAACAAACGCAGCACGTCGAATTTCTGACACGCCTCAAGCACGACATGTTGCGGCTCTTCGCCAGCATTCCGCAGCAAACGGTACTGAATCTATCGGTTTCGTACGACGACCCCTCGAAGCTTTCAGGCAGCGCATTCGACGAAGACATCTCGACGCCCGCGCTGGTTCAAGCGAAGAACTTCTCGTCCCTGTGCGTGCTCTACACGTGCAAATCGATGCTCGCGTACATGTTCGGGCAGTATGCGCAGGCGGTGACATTCGCCGAACAAGCGGAGGCAAATCGGCACGGGTTGATGGGCCACCCGATGTTGATTCTCCAAAATGAATTCCAATCGCTTTCGCTCCTCGCGCATGCTCGAAATCTGCCAGAAGCCGAACGCGCAGCGGCGCTTTCAAAAGTGGCGCGAAATCAGGCCGAAATGGCAGGATGGGCGCGTAATGCGCCAATGAATTTCTTGCACAAATGGCAGCTCGTCGAAGCCGAAGGAGCTCGAACGGCGGGACGACCGGCGGAAGCCATGGAGCTTTACGAAAGTGCCATTCGAAACGCGGCACAAGCGAATTACCTTTACGACGAGGCCTTGGCTTGCGAACGAACTTCCGAAGCATGTCGATCGTGGGGGTGGACCCGAGCGAGTGAAGCGTATTTGGTCGATGCTCATTACGCGTATTTGCGCTGGGGCGCGACGGCAAAGGTGGCGTCGCTCGAACGCCAATACCCCGAAAAACTCGGCAGCAGGGCGCTTCTTCGCGACCTCGGAAAAACCGAAACGAGCAGCTCACAAACCCCTACGGGAACGAACGAAGTTCTCGAGCTGACATCGGTGATGAAAGCATCGCAAGCGATTTCGAGCGAAATCGTGCTCGATCGTTTGGTGCAATCCTTGCTCAAGATCATGCTGGAGAACGCGGGGGCACGCCGAGGGTTTTTCCTGCTCATGCGTGACGGGCGACTCGTCATCGAAGCAGAATGCGCGCCGGATCAGCCGGAAAAACTCATTGGGGGAATGACCCTGGCCGAAAACGAGTCTCGGATGTCGGCCGCGATCGTCAATTACGTCGCGCGTACGGGGGAAACCATCGTGCTGTCGAACGCCACGGTATCGGGGCATTTCACCAGAGACCCGTATGTCATGAACGTGGCCCCCAAGTCGATCTTGTGCGCGCCAATCGCCAATCAAGGGCAAATCACGGGCGTGATTTATCTCGAAAACAACCTCACCGAAGGTGCTTTCACAGCCGATCGATTGGAAGTTTTGCGACTGCTTTCAGGCCAAGCTGCTTTATCCATCCACAATGCAAAGCTATATGCAACCCTCGAGCAAAAAGTGGAGGAACGCACGCGCGAGCTGCGCGAGAAAAACGAAGAATTGCGCGCCACGCAAAAAGAATTGGTCACGAAAGAAAAACTCGCATCCCTCGGATCACTCACCGCTGGAATTGCTCACGAGCTGAAAAATCCGCTCAACTTCGTCAACAACTTCGCCGGACTCAGCGTACAGCTCGTCGACGAGCTGAGCGGCGAATTCGAACAGCAACGTGGAGTGATTGACGACGAAGCGCTCGAAACGATTACCGAAGCATTCGATCTTTTGAAGCAAAACGTCGAAAAAATCGAAAATCACGGCAAACGTGCCAATCGTATCATTTCCAGCATGCTCCAGCACTCGCGCAACACCGTGGGCGAGCGCGGTCCGACGGACATGAATGCAGTGGTCGCCGAAAACGTGGCTTATTCGGTTCAAGGCGCGCAAAACCGAGACCCGAGCTTCAAGTTGGACGTCATTACGAGCTACGATCCGAACGTGGGGCTCGTCGATGCCGTGGCCGGGGACGTTGGCCGCGTGGTGCTCAGCATCGTCGAAAACGCCTGTTATGCGGTGGCACAGAAAAAGCGAGCGCTCGGGAATGATTACCAACCCGAGCTACGAGTATCCACGACGGGCGAAGCCGATCACGTGGAGATCCGACTCAGGGACAATGGCACCGGCATTCGTCCCGACGCCGTGGACAAGATTTTCATGCCGTTTTTCACGACCAAGCCGCCGGGGGAAGGAACCGGGCTCGGTTTGTCGCTGAGCCACGACATCATCGTCGAGGGGCACCGCGGCAGCCTTTCATTGGACACTCGAACGGGCGAGTTCACTGAATTCATTATTCGTTTGCCCAGAAGCTTGAGGATCGAACAATGAAGCTTGGGCATGTGGTGGGCAGGTCGCTTTCAGGCGCATGCTGGCGACCGGCGGCGCGTGGATTCAGCGCACCCGGATGGCAAAGTAGCCCCAGCCTGGCATTTCGAGCTGCTCGGTGGGCGGGTCGGTCGTGAAGTCCACGATCCAGCTTTGGTTCGGCGTGGTCGATAGATTGACGCCTGCCGTGTAGGACTTCCCGTCGACGTAAAACGGATACGGAACACCGCCCGCGGGTCGCAATCCATCGATTTTCGTCGCAGTCGTCGGGTTGGCCAAACTGTCGATCTTGTAGGTCTCCCAAACCGGCGCAGCGGACAATTGCAATGCCGTTCTCCCCGTCGGGGCATTCGCTTCCATGAGCACGCGCGTGTAGACCGTCCCTTCTTTTTGATCGGCTGCGAAAATGGACCCGACGAACTTTCCCGTCCCGACGAGCGCCGACAAGTCGACGTTGTACGTATCGTCCCATTTCAACGCATCCGGGTCGAAACGCACCATGCACGCCGGTGTCGCTCCAGGTTGCCCATTAAATTCGCCTGCCGCGCTGACGACGCCCGAAGCCGCGTAAATCAGCCCATCCTTTCCGAGCACCGTATGGAACAGGCCCCCGCATGCGGTGGTTTCGTACGTCGTAAATGACCCCGCGTCCGCGTCGATGACGAGCATCCCCGAGCGGGTATACAGTGTTTCCAGCGCTGCGGGGTTGAAGTACTTGTACGACGCGAAGTATTTGTTTCCAATCTTGATGGGTGCTCGTTCTCGCCAAACGGTATAGGTCGTCATTCCCTCGGTCGGGTTGAAGGCGGTTGCGAGTTTGACGTCCTGCGTGATCATCATGTCCGTCGGGTTCAAAATGAAACCCTGCAGTGTGATTTCATCAAAGAAAAACGCCTGTGTTTCCGAATGGACGATGAACAGCGGCCAATTGGTCTCGGTGACTCCGCGCGCCGCGAAGCTCAGCGTGTCCGTTTTCACGACGGAGCCGTCGGTGTCGAGGCCATACTTTCCGATGTCCCCATTGCTCGAGTCCGCAATGAAAAACTCGCCCAGCTTCAATGACGGCCACAATGTCGGGTTCGGATTGGGGAATTCGATACTGTGCGCTTCATCGATCTTGCTGCCAGCGACCAGTCCGTCCGAAAATTTTACGAATTCCTGGCGCATCGTCAGGTCTTCAGAAAAGATGATTGTCGAAATCGCATAAGGCGGTGTCTTCGTGAGGCCCTCGGGCTCCGTGCCACAACCGGCGAGCGGCAATGCCAAAAGCACTGCAAAGGCGCAAGGCGCGAAAGTCCCATGGATGTCAAAAGCTCGTTTTTCCATTCTCGTTTTCACTTTCTCACAGTTCGCCCGTCACTTTGACGGAGAAGGCTCGACCAGGTTTCTGCACACCGAAGAAGTCGTACAATCGTGCATCGGTCACGTTGTCGACTTCCAACGTGACGCTCGTGCGGGAAGGCGTATTGTTCCAATACGTGATGCCGAGCGTATGGGATATTTGCGTAGGAATGACGGCTTTGAAATCGGGGTCGCCAATGTTTTCCCACGTGCGGAAGAATTCGTGTACGAACCGGCCGGCATAATAGGGAGCAACCCCATCGTCGCTCGTGAGTACTTTGCGCCATTGAAAGCGAGCGGACCAATTTGCAAACAGCCAGGGACGGTTCGGAATTCGTTCCCCGCCGAACTCTCCCGAACGATTACGAGCATCCTGCCACGTCGCATTGCCATCGACGATGAGCCAGTTTCCTGGCGAAATCCACTTCACCGCCGTTTCGACCCCCACGATGCGTGCACCGCCCACGTTGGCGTATTGTACGCCGTTGGCGTCGGCAAACGGCACGATGAGGTCCGTCACTTCACGCAAAAATCCGTCGGCTTCGAGGGTAAAGTTACCCGCCCGCGTTCGCCGGGTTTCGACGAGCACGCCTGCATTGCCGTTGTGACTGAATTCGGGTTTCAAACTTAGGTTCGGTTGAATGTAGAGTGAATCTCCGAAAAACTCTTCGATGTTGGGAATCCGCGTGGCGAGCTCGTAAGACGCTTTGAGCGCCACCTTCTTGTTCAATCGGAAACGCAAGCCATCGCCCACACCGAAGCGCCAACCGGACGTGTCGAGCGACTCCAAGCCGAAACCAGTTTTCACGTCTTTCGCATTGGCGTCGTAAAAATAGTGCTTCAATGTGAAAATATTTTGGAGTCGATCATCGTCGGCCGGACGATGAGGCCTGCCTTCTCGAGCGTCCGGTGGCCGCATATCGAATGCATTGAGCTCGTATTCGAGGCCGCTCACCAAGGTCCCAATGTCGCGAACGCCCGCGAGCAGGTCGATTCCGTCTTGTCCTCTGGTGGCTTTTTCCGTGCCCGTTCGACTGGTCATTCGAGCGGTGCTGGCGATCCGCAGCGTGTGGTCGGGACGAGCGCGCCATTCGACGAGCGCTCGGCCAAACATGCTGTTTTGCCAAATCGTGGCGTCATGCGGTTGAGAATCGAGCTCGCCGCCGACGCTCCGCTCGGCTACGCGATTGCCAAACCAATCGTAGGTCCACTTGGACGTGTCGAGGAAACGGATCGTCTGCCGCCCGAAGCTCGCTACGACCTCCGTCGATACTCGACGCGAGAAATCATGCTCCCATCGCAGGGTCGCCCCGAGCGACGACGCCCCATACTTGGCTTCGCCGATCGGCCGTGCCATGAGCACATCGTGCTGAATCTGTTTGTCGAAGTTGAGCCCAAAAAGCTGAAGCGACAGTCGTTTTGCCCAAGGTTTGTCCGCGACACCAAGAACGACCGAGCCTCCGTAGGACCGATATTCATCGTGAAATCGCCGCACGTGTGCATCCCGCTTGCGCCCCGTTTTATCGGCAACCATGACATCGATTCCATAATCGTTCCGCGATATGTCGAATAGGCCTGTCCCGCTGACGAAAAAGCCGCTCGGACGGTGATGATACCGGGCAGAAGCCGTTGCACGATGCGTTCCAAAAGATCCGCGCTGATACGAAATGTACGCATTCGAATCGTCGAGCCTCGTGGGTACGAGATTCACGCCGCCACCCAAAGCATCCGCGCCAAAACGAACGGGCAATACGCCGCGGTAAATCTCGATGCGACCCACGAGATTCACGGGAACGCTGGATATGCCGAACGGAGAGCCAGCGATATCGAGCGGAATGCCATCGAAAAAGAATCGTATTTGATTGTCGTAAAGACCGTTGAGCGATATTCGAGTGAACGAGCCGAGGCCTCCCGTGCGACGGACCACGACGCCCTCGACCCCCGACAATACATCTCCCAAGTCACGCGCTTGTTGTTTCGCGTAATGCGTATCGACCACCTTCACAGCGTCCGCCGAATCGCGAAGTCGACGTCCATCGGACGAACGCCCTTGCACGACCACGTCGATCGCGTGGCCAGTCGAGCCCACCGTCTGCTGCACAGGTGCCTCGCTTGGTGTCGAGACCCCCGGCGAATATTCATTTTTTTTGGGCACCTCGGGCTCGTCAGAAGCTACGCTCGGCGCGCTGTTCTGTCCTTGCGGCACCTGTGCCCAAGCATCACCCACGCACCAAAGCACCACCGCGACTGCCAAAATTGAATGCAGTCTGCTGGGCGCGCATCGATGCCTGGACCGCATTCGCAAATGCACACAATGAGGCATTTTGCCGCACACAATCATATCGAACACCAGTTCGGGCAGCAACGTCAAGACATTTCGCAATGTCTTCACATGCGAGAAACGACGCAATCCTCGCGACCCAATGATCTCGCAAATACGGATCACATGTAGCCACAGCTACACCATCGACGAGCGTGAATGCATTGCCTTCTTTCATCCAACGCTCGGACCCCTCTCCGACCAGCGTGACGCTACAACATCAACCGAGATGCAGAACCTCTGCACGCTCGGCACGTCGTGAACGTAATCGCGCAAGCCAACAGTGGCATTGCACTCGATGGATTTGCCGATCGCGCGGCAGCGTCCTGCGTAAGCTTTCGCTCGCGGGAGCCGGTGCCGTTGCACATGCGCGACGAAAAGTCAAGAAGAAGCGACCTGTAAGAGACCGTTACGACCGCACGGTGAAACCACCGCCCATTCAAATGCGATCAAAATCACAACACATGGCGTGGGGAGACTTTTGAATGAGCTGGAGTGGCCATCGATGATTTTGGTATAGTGATGGAGTTACATTCGTCCCGTCGAACCAAAACAACCAGGAGCTCGTTTTTGAAACCGACCGATATCGTGCGTATTGTTTGCCCCCGCTGCCACGGCAAACTCCAATTTCGAGGAACGCTGCTCGATGGCCACATCGATCGTGGCGAATTGCCTTGCGAACGTTGCGGAAGCACTTGGCGAGTGGAAAACGGGATGTGCCACCTCTTCGTGGAGGAGAAGGTCGAAGGAACCGATCGCATGATGCGGTTCATTTACAATTACTTCTCCGTGTTTCACGACATGTCCGTCGCGACGCTGCTGCCCTTGTTTCAGGTTGGGAGCCCGAACATCACCGAAGACGCATTTCGTAATGGCTACATGCCACGCCTCGACCTGCGCTCATTAAAGCCGCACAGCGATGGAAGTCCCGTCAGAATTCTCGAAGTGGGAATCGGCACGGGCGCGAATCTCCGGTACGTGCGGCACGATTTGCCGGCCCGATTGCCCGTCGAAATTTGGGGGGTCGACCTGAGCCCCGGTATGCTGTCGGTGCTTCAGCGCAAATTGCGAAGGCAGTGCGATAGCGAAGTGCGCCTCTTGATGGCGGATGCGCATGTATTGCCCTTCCCGGACCATTCCTTCGATCGCGTATTTCATGTGGGCGGCATCAATGGTTTCCGCGATGCGAAGCAGGCCCTTGCGGAAATGGCACGCGTCGCCAAACCCGGCACGCCCATCGTCGTCGCCGACGAACAGCTCGATCATTCGCAAAAGCCGAATTTGTACCACCAGGCCATGTTCAAAATGGTCACGTGGTACGACAACAATCCGCACGCTCCGGTCGACGCACTACCGGAAGGAGCGGAAGACGTGCACGTCGATCAGCTCAGCCTCTTTTTGTATTCGCTCGCATTCCGCATGCCCAGCGAAGAACGCCGGACGCAATAGCGCGATCACCGCGGCTATTCGTCGTCGTCGCAATCGCAGCTCGCGTTCATGATCACGTCGAAAAAGCCTTGCGATTCACCGCCGGTGAAATCGATGGTAGCACCATTGAAACGCGACGACGCGTCGCCGGCCAATACGGATACGAAATGCGCTACCTCGTCCACGGTCGAAATGCTGTGCGACGTCGCAAGACGACTGAGCACTCGGCGAAGCCGTTCGAGGCGCGCCTCGCCGAACGTTTTTTCGACGGCGGGCGTAAAAACGCCGCCGAATTTCAATAGATTGACGCGATAACCGTGCGGCCCGAGCTCGCGTGCCAAATGCCGCGTATACACGCCCAGCACTTCCTTGGTCGCAGCAATGAGCGCCGTGCCGGGCAGCACGGAATCCGTCATCCAGTTGGTCAATCCGAGAATGTGCGCTCCGGGGGCGAGCAGGTTGCGTTTGAAAAGCTCCTGCGTCCAGAACAAGAAAGAATGCGCCATGGAATCGAAGGTTTTGTGCACTTGGCGCGGCGTGATTTGATCCGCTTCTCGGGAAGCCAATCGTCCTACGGAGGCATTGGCAAGCGAATGCACCACGATCCCAATGCTCCGAGGGCCCGCGACCGATTGAATTTCTTCGACGCCGCCCAAAACTCCTTCGAGCGTGCCTGCATCCCCAATACGAAAATGAATCTCGTGTCCGGTTGCGAGCACGGCTTCCTTGACCCGATCGGCCTCGGATGGATGATTGCCTCGGTGAATGCCGAAAACATGCATACCGGGGTCACGTGCGAGCGCACGAGCAATGGCGCCGCCCGTTCCGCACGACGCGCCAAGTACGAGTGCCCATCGATCGCACGGAGTCTTTTGCGTCATGACGTTCGTTTTCCGCGACCTTCGTCCAAGAGCTTTTGCACCGTACCCGTCACGCGTTCGTGAAGCCGCATGAGCGCTTTGCGATCGGAAGGATCGACGGGACCCTCGGCTTCGAGGTCGATAGGTTTGCCGACATGACAAACGATTTTGACGGGAAATGGGAGCGTCATGGGCCAGGGCCCAGTGGCGCCGAATGCAAACCAAAGGGGGAATCCTCCTGGCCAACGAATGAGTTTGGCAATGGACGACGCATCGAAACGTTTGCCCCACTCGTATCCATTGTTGAGCCCGATGTAGGTGTCGTCGACGCCGGTTCCTGCTGTTGGAATGATGGGTAAGCGGTATTTGAGCGCCATTTTCAGGTAGCCGAGGCGATTTCCCCAATTGACTTTGTACCGCTCCCGAAAACTGCGACATCCCTCGATGGGGCCCGCGGGGGTGACCATGAGCGATTCCCCGCGAGCGAATACCGCTTCCAATTCGGGGCCATCGCCAGGCACGTACCCAAGCCCCTGGGGAAGCCAGCCGAGGACGGGCAATTCGACGACTTTTTGATGAATGACGGCGCGAGTTTCAGCGCCGCTACGTTCGTAAAGAAGGGACGCGAGCATGATCATGTCATGCGCGACGCCTCGACCGTGATACCCCACGATCATGGCAGGGCCCGAGCGTTCCACATTTTCGAGACCCCGAACCTCGAAACGATGATAATACCGCATCGCGGTCCAATACGATTGCCATGCGGCACGCGCCGCTGCGGGTCCAAGATTCATCTCGTTCCTACTTGAAAAAGAACAGCACCATACCCGGTGCCTGCGCCAACCGCGGCCATCAAAATACGATCGCCCGGACGAACTTTACCGCTACGCATGAGCCGATCAAGGCTCACGGGGACCGATGCCGAACCGACGCTGCCAATTTCCTCGACGACGGTCGGCGTCCGTTCGAACGGCACGTTCATCACCGCGAGGATTTTTTCGAGCATGCGTCCATTCGGCTGATGAGGTAAAAACCATTCGACGTCACGAAGCTCGATACCCGCCGCGGCAAGAGCGGCTTTCGAGCTCTTTGCAAGCGCATCGACGGCGACGTCGGTCAATTTTTCGTATGTCGCATCGAATTGCAAAAATGTCGGCGGCGATGACAAACCCGGGTGTTGCATCGTGACTTCGCGCCGCAATTCGGCCGAGCTTGCAAGGTGCGACGCGAGCAGTCCTTCTTTTTGCGTCGTCGGGCCGACGATTGCGGCCGCAGCCGCATCGCCCATGACCAGATACGGGCGGGGTTTTTCCACGGGGAGGTATCGAGAAAAGATTTCACCCGATACGATTCCCACAGGACCCAGTCCCGTGGCCACCGAACGCGATGCAATATCGAGCGCCGTGAGAAAGCCCGCGCATGAATTGTTGATGTCGAATGCATCGCACGTGTCGTGCAGACCCAATCTGTCGCAAACGAGGTGTGCAGTTCCCGGAATGAGCATGTCGCCACCGGTGGAACTAACGAAAATGATGCGACGAAGGTCCGATTTGGATATCCCGGACGCTTCGAGCGCCCGCGTCAATGCTTCGGCACCAATGTCGGCAGCTTTCGTGTCGGAATCGACCCAATACCGAGTTGCAATGCCAATCTTGCGCTCGACGTCGGCCGGGTCCTTCCCAGGCACTGCATTGCGAGCAACTTCCTCGGTAGGAACTCGACGACCGGCAAGGAAACTTCCCGTGCCGAGAATACGTGCGGGAATCATCATTACATACACCCTCGATCAAATGCTAGGTCGCTCATCACAAACTCGTCAAACAGCCCTGTCAATGTGAATTCAACTACACCATCGACACGTCCCGCATGGATACGTACCGTATCGTTGTCTTCACCGTGCGCCTTTCGTCCTTACTTCACGAGCGTAGGGTCAGTCAAGCATGATGTTGTGTAAGCAAGTCCCTGGCACGAGGATGCTTGACAAGGCTGGTCGCTGGCGTCTAGGATGCCATGGACAAAATGGTGAAGTATAGGCAAGCTCTCCGTGCGATGTCCGTGCTTTGGTGGCGGCCATTCGAGTTCGATGCGCTCAATCTCATGGTCGACGCCGTATCGCTCTCGTGGCCTGTGCAAACGTGGTATCGCCGCATGATCGAACGTGCTCCGCGTGAGCAAGTCGAGCACTTGCGCGAGCTTACGAAGCGCCCGCTCGACATCGACGCGCTCCTGCGGCTCCCTGAGAACACGTTTGGTCACCGATATGCGAAATTTTTCAAGGAACACTACATCGCTGCGGGTGGCCATGTGATGGCAGCCCCGGGGCTGGTGGAAACGTTCGAGCGCGATTGGGTCACGCAGCGTTTTTTCAAAATCCACGACATCCTGCATGCGCTCTGTGGATTCGGCATCGACGTGCCTGGTGAAATGGGCTTGCAAGTCTTCAATATGATGAACCTCCGCGAGCCGTATGGCATTGCGTCGGTCGCAGCGACACCGTACATGATGCTGCGTTATGGCCAGCCGGTAAAAATGATCAAAGAAATGGTGCGCGGCTTCGAGCTTTCTGGCAAAGCCTACAACCTTTTCTTTGCACCATTCGAAGAAATGTGGGAGCTCGACTTCGACGAAGTGCGAATGCGTCTGGGCCTGCACGAACGCAACGTTGCCCATTGATTCAGGATTTCGCTCGAGTCTCGATGCCATTCACGGCGGCACCATAGCTGCTGCTAGAGTCCCCATCGTCATTGTAGCTTACCGACGTACTCCATTTCGACCGAAATGAATGTGCGCTTCCTTATTAACTAAAACTAGGCCGAGAACCAAGGAGCCTGTCGTGTTTGCAAGACCGTCAATTTTGGATGCGATGGGGCGGCCTGCGTATTTGCTCGACGAGCATCTCGAGTTCGATCACGAACATGACAACCCATCAGGACGACCGAGTATCGGTGGGCGGGATGCGAGTGCTGAATTTGCGCTGCATCCATTGCTCGATTCGTCGACGGTCAAACGGTTGCATTCACTGCTCCGACGCGACGACGAACCGTCCGATATTTTCGACCTGAATACGGAGCATGTCGATTCCTGTGTGCACGTCATCGTCGAAGGGCGTGTGCGCCTCGTTGCCATTCCCCACAATGGGCCGCCTTTCGAGATTGGCCAATGTGGCCCAGGTCAATGGCTTGGAATCCCCAATGCCTTGCGAGCATTTGACGAAAAAAACACTGCCACACGCTGGTCGAGTCCCGCAGGGATGCACATCTTGGCGGAACCATTGGGAAAAGTCCGTACGCGCTGGATGCTCGTGTCCGAGCTGATCGAAGCCTTGTCGGATTACGCAACGCTCAGATGTTATGTACGACAAATTGTTGCCAATCGTTTCGCTCGGCGTCACGAGCTCTTGGAAGGCGTTCAACGTAACCCGATTTTGCGGCGCTTGCCCCCCGCATATCAGGAATATTTATTGCAGATTGGAGCATTCCGACGTGACACTCGGATGACGCCGAAGTTTCGATACCTTGCGGCCGGCACGTCACCGAAATGCGTTGCGTTGCTGCTTGCGGGAGAGAGCACTGTATATTTGCCCGGCGAATCGGCACAATTCGTCGGCAAATTCAATCGCTTTGATCTGCTCGGGTTGGACGCCATCCTAACGCGAGGCGAGGTCGGGCATGACAGCTCGACCGACATGGTCGCAATACCCCGCACCACGGACATCTATCTCGGGCGAAATAGCATTGCATTCGAATTTCAGTGGGACGCGTTATGCACCGTGCTCGAGCAATGCGTATCGACCCCTCTGCGTTTGATTCAGCGGCACAAGACAATTCGAAAAGGTTATCCAATGCCTGAGATTGTTTGTATTCAGGCAGAAAAAGCCGAGTTGGGTACATCGACATTGACCCAGGGCGCCGCGACCGCATTGGCCAACATGATCGACGGCAAGGTATGCATCGTCGACCTTGGCGGACTCGACAGGTTTCGAGGTTACTACGAATTGCGCGGCTTTCAGATGGTGACGCAGGAAATTCCACGACGCGCTGCAGCTTCCGGTGCGCAAGCTCGAGTCCACAACGCCAACGTGGTCCAATACGGTACGTTGCTTCCCACTGAGCTTAGCGAAAGGTTTTTCTCTTGGTCGACGAAGGTAGAAACCGTTTGGCCGATGAATCCCCATTCCGCAAGTGACGCGGAATTGCTCGTCGAGCTCATGACTACGCGCGATGATTTGCGCTACATCATCGTGTGCGTCGGACATTGCGATCAGGACTCTGCGTCCGTGGCCAGAGAATTGGCAAAACGGCTGTATTCGCGGAGCACGACCGTTTTTCATGTTACGGATGATGCCACTTTCGCAAATCCATGCGGCAACGTATTGCCAAGACGACTGGTTTGGATTGAGCGAATGACACCCGAATACATCGCTCGCAAGCAACTCGGATCGCACGAACGCATCAGCGACGCATTGAGTGGTGATGCTGCACCGTCGCTCATCAGCTCTCTTTTTCGGGCATCCACGCACAAGCCTCCGCAATTACCTCCCAAACCCGTGTACGACGATCATGCAGCCTTGCGACAAGTCGTACGCGTTCCCGACGACGCGGATGGCGTGAGGCTCCATGATGAACGTGGACCTTGCGCGCTCGTCGGCTCACATGCCCCCAATGTGGCGCTTGCAAGGGCATTTGCGAGAATTGCGCGCGTAATAACACGGCGAACCATTGGGCTCGCACTCGGAGGCGGAGGAGCGTGGGCGTATTCTCATGTCGCGCTCATTCAGAATCTTGAAGAACAGGGAGTCCCTATCGATTATATAGCAGGATCTTCATTTGGAGCGACGGTAGGAGGGCTCTACGCAGCAGGAGGGCTGCGTGCGCTCGAACGACTCATTGAAGACAATTCGCTCGATGCGGATAGCCCGACTTCGGCACTCGTCGCACCGCTGGCTAGCCCGCTGACGCGCACGACACTGCTTGCGCCAATTTCCACCGCTGCAATCGAATGGTTCGTCAATTCTCTCCTTCGAAACATGGGCTTAAATGGTGGCCAGCCCATTCATCTCGCCACGACGGAAATACCTTTTTATCCCATTGGAAGCAATCTCACGACGCAACGCGAATTCACTGAGCAGGACACGACCGTGGGCCGTGGCGTCCGGATGAGTAGTACCATGCCACCGGTCGCGCCAGCTTTGCGGAAAGATGGGCACGTGATTGTTGACGGTGCATTCGTGGCGATTGTACCAACTCGGCATTTACGCAACATCGGTGCAGATTTTATCATCGCGTCGCTCGCGATTCCTCCGGTGCCAGCCGGAACCGAACGGCCTAGCATCCTCAAACGTTTTACTAGCGTTTGGATGGGACGATTTTTCGATGCGCTCTGGGCCAATCAGCTCCTGACATGGAGAGCGGGGACCGATCAGGCAAGCCTACACGCCGACTACGTCGTAGACATGCGACCCCACGGAGCCAACGTATTCGATATGTGGAAAGGTCGAGCAATAGTCGAGCAGATACGCCGCGACTACTTTTCTGGCCCGCGGGCGACAGCCATCCTGAATGCTTGGAATGCGCACTGTCGAGGCAATGACGCGAAACGGCCTGACAATCGCAACGCCCGCCATGAACGATGGAAGGCGAGCTCCCCGGTTCAACAGGAGTGACAGGCTCTCGTAAAAGCCGCCTGCGACGCGCGAAACGTCCTGCGGAATGATCGCAATCCAACAGCCAATCCGGCTACTTGGTCGCGGGCGAAGTCAATGCCGCGGCGATACTCAGGCGGGCATCGTGTCCCACGTGCGGCCTCCGCGATAACGCAAGTGCTCCCACCGCGCGGTGAAATCGTCAATGGCCGCGAGAACGGCAGGATCTTGCGAAGCATGCGCAACCATCTTCGACGCGTAACGGAAATTGGACGTCACCAAGAACGGAAGCGCAAAATTCGACGTTGCATTGTATGGCACGTCCGCGTAACCACCTTCGACCTTGCCCGTGAGATTGGCCAAGAGATTCAGGGCGATCGTGAAATCGACCATCCGGTTGATCGGCCCAAGGCTCGTGATTCGAGTGAAGATATTGGGCACCCACACAGGTTTGGGCCGATTCGACGGTGGATAGGTATTGGCACCGAGGGTCAGATTGGCGCCAAAATAGGGAAGAATTTGAGCTGCAAGGTTATTCGAGAACGCGCCGTCGACGAATCGCTCCGAACCGCTGAATGTCGGCGGAAATAACGGCGGTGCCGATGCGGCGGCGCGCATGGCCGATACCGTCGGGCCGCGTGTGAACGCCACGCCCTCGCCCTTCGTGAGGTTCGTCGAATTGGGGTGAAAAGACACGTCGAGGTTCTGGAGGCACGTGTGGCCAAGATCGTGCTCGAAAAACGCATCGGCAATGCATGGAGAGAATATCCACAATGCCACCACGAGATCGAGCACCCCACTATCGCCACGCTCGACCAGCAAATCCAATCCTTCGAGCCCGAGCACGCTATAGTATCCGCCGACCATGGCCCCCGCGCTCGCACCGGTGATGACATCGATCGGGACACCCCGCCGGCTCAATTCCTGAATGATGAACACCGATTGCATCGACCATACACCACCTCCGGCCAATGCGAGCCCCGTTCGCCGATCCGTCAAAGCTCGAGCCCACACGCCCATTTCGCGCTCGAGCTCGTCATCGACGGACACGACGGGCAAATACGGATTCCATACTTGCGCAAGCGCACGCACTTTCACCAAATCGAGGCGCAATCGACAATCGCTCGCATGCGTGACTTTCGTGGGGTTGGCATTGACGTAATACAGCTCTTTGGCACACGGAAGCGGAGGCTGCCCGACGATGACCGTCTGCAGCATGCGGCAAGCTCCGACCGCCGGCGGCGCAATGTAATCCTCGGCATAGCCGAAGAAGAGCTTCACGATGATATCGACCGCGGCCGAAGCGACGCCATCGAGAAACACGTAGTCGAATTGGCCGCTGTACGAGGCCGCCACACCCGGCACGTCGACCGGATCGACAAATAGATAGAAAAGTGCACCGAGCCCAGAGCCTGGCACGTGCACAGGGGCAGCACTCGGAAGCTGCCCCGGCGGACACGCGCGCAGAACAATCACATGATCCGTGAAATTCATTACGATTTCGCGTGCCAAAAGCTCGATGAGCAGCGAGAGCGGCATATCGGGAATACCCGTGACGAACTGGACGATGCTTCCCTTGGCGCCAGCTTCAACAGGCTCGACGTATGGCGTCGGTACCGGGGCAAGATCCATCATGGGATGCAATGCTTGCCGAAAAGGTGTCGAAGACTCGAGCAATCCAAGGAAACTCGGCGCCTGCACTTCGATGTACGAGGCCTTCGTCGTCGCCGTGAGCGAAATGGAACGCGGCACCTTTTTGACTACGTCTTCGACGCCGACGAGACCATCGCGTGGTCCGCTCAGAATCGTCGCACCGTTGAGCTCGTAGTCCCCCGAAATCAGAATGTAAAACGACGTCGCTGGCGGCGCACCCGGCGCATTGTCTGGCACGCAGATCGAGTGCCCCGCCGCGACGTTGTGGATCGACGCCGTTGCCAGCATGCGCGCCAGGTCGAAACGACTCGTCACTCGAAACACGGACGTGTTGCGAAGATGCCGAACGATCTTATCAAATTCCAACGGATTATCGAGCAACGGCATGATCGGACTCCTGCGTATCGAGTGGTGCTGGTGGATAACACACTCCGCTCGGGACGGCCAAAGGATCCGACAAGCCAAAAGAAAATGTTGTGCTTCCGTCGGAATGCTGCGATCAACCGATGTGGGAAGGGGTGGCGCGTACTACGCGGATCCGTGCTGCGACGTTACGTGCACACGCGCAACGATGATCGCGTCCACGGTCATTGCACGAGAATCATGGATGAACGTGGGGGAAGGTTCAGCGTCGGACCCGTCACGCTTTGACCATTGAGCAGATTCGTCAAAGATCCATTGGGCAAACCACTCACCGAAGCTTGTGAGTCACCGCGATTGATTGCCACGTACACGGTCTCCATGGGGTGGACCATTTTGTAGGCCATCGTGTCGTTCGTCACCCAAACTGGCGTTCGATTACCGCGGCGAAGCGCAACGTGATCCTTGCGGATTTGGCCGAGCTTTTCGAGGTGTGCTTTGAGGAGGTTTTGGCCGGCCGAATAACCGGACCATTGCATGTCGCGGCGATTGTCCGGGTCACCCGCGCCGGGCAAACCAATTTCGTCGCCGTAATAAATGAGCGGCACGCCACGAGTGGTCATGAGCAGGGTGAAACCGTTCGCCATTCGCTCGAAGGCCGATTGTTCGCCGGGCAAACCAGGTCCCGGCTGGTTCGGCCAATTGGAATTCTTGCCGCCGGCCCAAGAATCATTGTAGAGCGGATTGTTTTGCGCCAGATGAATGACACGCGGCAAGTCGTGATTGCCAATGAACGTGCTCATGATGCCGTTGCCGTAATAAGCATCATTGCTGTTCATGAAGTTTTCGAGGTCTTGCATGCTGCCTTGACGCATGAGAACCTTCGAGCAAATTTCGGCGCGGTAGGGAAAGTCGAATTGCCCGTCGAGCTTGGTCAAGGGATCGACATACTTCTTGATGAGGCCCTTGTCCCCCGTATACGTCTCACCCACCATGTAAAAGTGTTTGCCGGTGACAGTGTCGATTTCGGCATTGGTTCGAGCTCGCAAATCGGTGAGCCACGACATGCTCATGTGCTTGAGCGCGTCCAGGCGATAGCCGTCGATACCCGTTTGTTGCCACCACCAAATCATGTTGTCGATGCTCCATTTTCGAGCATCGGCATTGTCGTAGTTGAAGTCCGGCAAGTACGGCGTAAACCAGCACCTTTCGGTCATCGCGCCTTCCCAGCCGCAACCATCTCCGCAAACGCAGTTTCCACCTTGACCATTGTCATTGGGCCAGAACCAGCTCGCATTCTGCTGATACACCTGCGCCGAGCTGTGGGCATGATTGGCAGCGTAATCAAGGAGCACGGTAATGCCCACCTTGTGCGCCTCGTCGACGAGCTCCTTCAGCTTGGCCATCGTCCCGAAACGCTCTTCGGTCTTGTAAAAATCTTTCGGCCAATACCCGTGGTAAGCGCTGTACTGATTGCCATCGTCGCCCTGACCGGATTGCTCGGTATTGTCGAATGGCACCGTGAGCCAAAGCGAATTGACTCCGAGCTTGCCAAAGTATCCTTCTTTGATCTTGTTGATGACGCCTTGCCAATCTCCACCGTGATAATTGGCGCCGGACGCTACATTGGGCACGGGCGAGCCGTTGTTCGATGGATCCCCATCGAGAAAACGGTCGACGAATACGAAGTACAAGACGGCGTCACGCCACGCTTCGATAGGGCCATCCTCGGGCAGCGGAGGAGGCTCGTCACAGGTCCACGGATCACACGTGGTCCCGAGGACCAAGCTGTTTTCTCCGCCAAACCCATCGTCGATCGTATTCGGATTCGTCGGATCCTTGATCCAATTGTTTCCATCGATGACGAATTTGTATTGCACCTGTTGATTGTAAGGAATGGGGACGACCGCCACCCAGTTACCACCGGATTTTGCCAATGGCACGCCGACGGTCCAACCGGTCGGCGAGAAATCGCCCCTCACTTCGACGCTGGTTTGCCCTGAATCCGGCAGCGAAAATTCATGATCGCACCGCTTCAAGCTATCGTCGCACATGGGGGGCATCGGCGGCCCGCCCCCTGCCCCGCCCTGCCCGGAACCAAAGCCGGTGCCCGTCGTTCCGCCCGATGGAGGAGGCCCCTCGCCAGGATCATAACCTCCAAGCCCATCGGGTGGATTGAATTGATTGAGGTCTTCGACGACGCAAGATGCGGCGCCCACAATGGGCAATGCCACGAGCGCCGATAGCGTAAGAAAAGTTTTTTTCGTCAAATTCATGTCATGCACGTCAGGGTGAAGGGTTGTGGCAAGCGCTGCCCTCGATGAGAAGCACGCGAAACGATAAATCGCCGAGCGGTACGGATTCGCCTTGGCCAAGACCAAAGACTTCGCCCGTCATTGCATCGACATATTGGCCCGTCGGTACGGCCCCGAGCGGCACGGGCACTGCAGTATTCTTACGCGCGAAAAGTACGACGACAGGATCGCCATCGCCTGCATCGCGCATGTATGCATAAACATCGGGACCCACGACGATGGGCACTCGTTCGCCCTTTCGTAACGCCGCGGAACAGCGTCGCAACTTGCCGATTTTTGCCACGAGCGCCCGCACGTCGGCTTGCTCTTTCGTAATGGCTGACGGATCGGGCATGACGCGACGCGAATCGGGATCACCCGCGCCCGCCAGCGCAAGCTCGTCCCCATGATAAAGCACGGGCAAACCGGGCAGCGTGAGAATGAACGTCAGAGCCATTTTCGTTCGCGCATACGGAGCTGATTCCGTAGGCTGAACGGGCGGATCATACCAAGGATCATTTCCCGCATTGCCGACCGCTTCGGAAATGAACCTCGACGTATCGTGGTTATCGATCATGCGCCCGAGAATGGCTCCGGAACCGGCGAGCGCGGCGTCATTTTGCACGAGCGTCTCTTCGAGCGCGGAAAAACCCTGACGATCGGCCGCAAAAACGTCACGAATGGCCCACATGAGCGGAAAGTCGAATGCCGACGACAAACCATGCGGGCCCATGAAATACCGAATGGATTCGATACCTTCCGAGCCCGCGCCCGTAAACACCTCGCCGAGCGCAAATGTCGCGTCTTCGCCGGCCACCTCACGACGAAGCGCATGCACGATGCGCCTCGTTGCAGCGCGCGGCATCATCGGTACGGCATCGATACGCACGCCGTCTGCATCGAATTCATTCATCCAAAAGACGGCATCGTCGATCTGCGCGCGCATGGCGCCGGAATGCTGAAATCGCACATCGGGCATGTACGGCGAGAACCAACACGTGCCGAGTTTTTCGCCCCAATCGCATCCCGGACTTCCGCACACGCAACCGTCCGGACCATCGTTGAACCACCCGGCATTACGATGCGACGAATATCGTTCATTGCGCTCGTACACGTGATTCGGCACAAGGTCGAAAATGATACGAATGCCATGTCGATGCGCCTCGGCCACCAATTCGCGGAGCGCCGCTTCTCCTCCCATACGCGGCTCGACCCCACGCGATTCGAGCGGCCAGTAGCCGTGATACGATTCATAGAGGCGCCCATCTCGACCTTCGCGAATTTCGATTGGATTCGTATATACAGGCGAAATCCATATCGCGCTGACGCCCAGCTCGTCGAACGTACCTTTTTCGATCTCCGCCCTCACTCCATCGAGCGTTCCACCTGCCCGAGAACCGGGCGTGGGCGGCGGGGCGAGCGTCGCTCCTCCATCGCCCCGAAAACGATCAATCATCAAATGATACAAAATGCCTTCATTCCATGACTCTTGCGCAGGCTCGACCCAAGCGACAGCTCGGGCCGGTTTGGCTTTCGCGGCGTTTTCGTCTTCAGCGATGAGCGTGAATGAATGCTTCCCTTTGGACAAACCACTTGCCACGACGGTGAACGTACCGTCACTCGCCGATGCACGTTGCGGAGCGATTTCGACTCCATTCACTTCGGCGCGAAGCGACTGCGAATCCAAGGGAGGACCATCTGGACGAGCGAGAAATACGCCGTCAATGGTCACTCGATCGCCTTGCACGTCGACATTGTCGATGCGTAATGCCGGCACGGAGCAATCTTCGGCGATGGCGAGCGATACTTCTTCGTCGCCGTGAAATGTCGTGAGCGGATTGAGCGGATCGCGATCGCGTTTTCCGCCTCGAATCAGCCGATAGCCATATTCGCCGGGCTCGAGGTCCAGTGGACGGAGAAACCAGCCATCGTCACGTTGTTCGAGCGGCTCGGATTCGGCCCAGCCGTTCCAACTGCCCTCGACGCGAATGTCGGTCGTGCCGCCCGGCTCGGCCCATACGACAGTCGCGCAATCGCGGCGCGGCGGCTCGGCGCCTCCGCAACCCAAGACGGCCCCTAGCGCGCAAACCCAGCCATGAAGAATGCGGAATCTCTGCATGACCGTCGATCGAGCATTAGCACAGCCCAGGCGCACGCGTCATGCGTAACGATTTGGTTTCACTCGGTTCGTTGAATGATGTGAAAGCCGTAGGGGGTTTCGACGATGTCGCTGAGGGCGCGTACTTCGAGCTGAAACGCCGCGTCGGCAAACGCCTTGACCATCGCGCCTCGTTCAAAAACACCAAGATCCCCAGCTCGCTGGGCAGCTCCGGGTTCGTCCGAGCACTCAGCAACGACGGCTTCCCACGCCGCTCCCGAACGTAATGCCGCGAGGCACTCTTCGGCGCGCGCGCGCGCTTCGTCGCGCGTGCGCGTGACGCTTTCGGGCTTCTGCATCGACTTTTGATGCATCACCAAAATGTGGCGCGCTCCAACACGCGTGGGCATTTTCGCCAAGCGTTCGCGTTCGCGCTCTTCGGCTTCTTCGCGTTCCGCAGCCCGGATGGGTCCGATCGTGTCCAGACCTCCGCCAACCCACGCAGGGCCCGTCGCCAAGGTCGTGCATGACGAACAGGCAATGGACAGGAGAATCGCGATCGGCGTCTTGGCCATGCGGCGGAACGTGGACCAACGCCCCGTAGAGCGCAAGTAAAACGCGAGCACGAGCGCTGGCACGAAGTACGATGGGCCCATGGCGCTGCTCGACGTGGTGCTCGGTTACGACTGCAACTTGGCGTGTACGTACTGCACGATCACGCAGGAGATGCGACTGCGAGCGCTGCCGACGGAGCGCGTGGCGCGAGAGATCGATCGGGCTGCGTCACGAGGCTTTCGCGAGGTTGCGTTCACGGGAGGTGAACCGACGATCCGAAACGATCTGCCGACGCTCGTGAAGTACGCGAAAAAGCGCGGTTTCGTCGATGTGAAGGTGGCGTCGAACGGACTGCGTTACGCGCACATGCCGTACCTCGAGATGCTGGCCAATGCGGGCGTGAATCAGTTTCACGTGTCGATGCATGCGTTCACGGACGACGCGTACGAAGCGACGGTGCAACGCATGGAAACAGCGGCGCTCAGGAGGCAAGCGATCGCGAATTTGGTCGAGCGAAACCTGAATCCTGTCGCAGACTTGATCCTGAAAGAGGACACGTACCGCGACGTGCGTGCGTGGGTGCTCGCGCTGGCCGAACAAGGCGTGAAGCAGTTTCGTTTGTGGCTCGTGTCGCTCACGGACGGCAACGCGAAAAATACGCATCAACTGCCGCGTTTGCCGCTCGTCGCGGAGAAGGTTCGCGAAGCGCTCGACGTTGCGCGAACCAGCGGTCTCGATGTGCGATCGCTCCACATCCCGCGATGTTTTCTGTCGGGATACGAAGAGCACGTGCATCATCCGGGCGCGGATCTCGTGACAGTGGTGACGCCGGACGATGTGTTCGACTTGAAAGATTCGCGCCTCTCGGGCGGCGTAAAACCGTCCGGATGTAGCGGCTGCAAGTTCTACGATGTTTGTCCTGGCCTACGAGCCGACTACATCGCCCTGCACGGAGGCGACGAGCCTCGCGCCGTCCGGGTCGCTTGATCCGCCGAAACATCAACGATTTTCAGCGTTTGCCGTGCTGACCGTCGTCATGCGGTCCGCCGCCGCAGAGGTCGAGCTCGTCGAGGCCTGCGAGCACGGAGAGCTCGACGGGATGGTACGGAGGACGCGGCGTGATGGGTTTGTCCACGTCGCCTCCGCGTTCGCGCACGAGGCGTGCGCAGAGGGCGAGACACCACTTGCCTTGGCAGAATCCGGTGCCGAAGCCGGTGTAACGCTTGACGGATTCGATGTCGCGGTAGCCACGATCCATGGCTGCCTCGAGCTCGTGAAGCGTGACGTCTTCGCACCGACAGACGAGGGTTTTCATGGCCGGGTCTCGAGGGCATCGTAGCGCCTTCGAGGCATCGTCCACAGGTGCCTGGCACCTTTCGAGAGGCTGAGGTATAGGGGGCGCATGCCGCAACGACCGCTCGTCCGTGCCAAGCAAAAAGTCCGTCAAACCCGCCGTCTCGCGCAGTGGCGTGCGAAGAAGGAAGCGCAACAAGCGCAAAATCCCGAACCGCGCCCGATGAAGCCGGCATCCTGAAGCCGCTTCATCGCCGCACTCCCCAACATCCCAAAGTTCTCGCTCTCCCCTCGAACTCCTTCGTTGCTTCGAGCCGATCACGTCGGCGACGAAGTCGCACGTTTCCTTGCACGTTTGCGTTTTCCGTTTCTCCACGGCGCGAATCGCCGGAGAAAGCCGCACGCGTTCATTTTGCTTGCCACCCGTGTGCAGTTGTGCATGCGCGTGAGATGAGGCGGAGAAGCTACGTGGGAAACTGATTGGCTTTGATGCTTGGTGCACCAAGGAATGTGCAGCCTTGACACCGACGTCCGTGGATCTGCTTGCATTTGGCGGTGCACGTGATTCGGCGGGGTTTCAACAGGTACGGATGGTCGGTTTCACCTTGACCACAGTGCACGCATCCGATGCCATCGCACCATGGCACCCTCCCTTCCGGCTTCTCGTGCTCGACTTCACAGCGTCGTTCCGTTTCTGCTCTTTTTGCTTTCGACATTGAGCGGAATTACGCGCGCCCACGGTGGCGGCCATAACGGAGAGCCAAAGGAGGGCGAGCCGCCTCCTCCCGGTGATTCGCCCTCGCCGCCGGGTCAATCGGTGTGCCCTACATCAGGCGCGCAATTCCCACCGGATTTGATTCAAACGAATGAACCGGCCAATGCGGGCGCGATCGAAGGCGTGTTCAGTGTCAATGCCGCGGGCGATCCCCGATATGAAATTCCGCTCGTTCCGGTGCCGGGACGGGCGGGCATGGCGCCGCAAATCTCATTGGTATGCGATGGCGCGGGAGACGGGCCGCAAGGAGTCGGTTGTTCGCTCCAGGGTTTTTCTCGTATTACCCGATGCCCCAAGAATCGAGCGCAGGATGGAGTGATTGCGCCGATCGCTTATGACGATACGGATGCGTATTGCATGGACGGCCGTCGATTGGTGCTCGTAGGAAAGGGCGGCGGGTTTGACGAATACCGTACGATTCCAGATTCCTTCAGCAAAGTGCAGGCATTCTTCCCGTCGGGTTGGGATTCATCGCTGGGCCCCAAGAGCTTCCGCGTGTTCACGAAAGATGGCGTCACCGTCGATTATGGGTCGACGGAGGACAGCCGGGCGCTCGCAAAGAATGGCGCATACCGCGCATGGTGGGTGGCGAGAACGACGGATCGAAGTGACAATTTCATAGAATACGCGTATTCCAACACGAAGAATACGACGGAGGATCCTGCGCAGCCATATACGAATGAATTGCTTCCCGTGCGCATATCGTACACCGGCCATGCAAATCTGCCCGCCACTCGAAGTGTCGATTTCCAGTACAACTTGCGACCACCTGCGGCCATTCGGACGACGTTTGCTGGCGGCATGGAGCTTCGCGATTCCAAACTGCTCACCGCGATTGAGATGCGCGGGCCTGGTAATGCACTCGTGCGACGGTATGCACTCGGCTATGGAGTCAGCGCGACGACCGGACGCTCGCAAATGGTTCAGGTATCCGAATGCGCCGACGTCGGAGGTCCGTGCAAGCCGCCGACGCGGCTCACGTGGAATGCGCCCCCTACAGGATTCGAGCAAGTCGCAACGGACCTGCCGATTCCGCAGTACGAGGGAGCGTCGGTCATTACCACCGACTTCGATGGGAATGCGATCGATGATATCGTGATGATCGACGGCGAACCATCTGGCGTCCCGGTGTCGCGCTTCTATACAGCGACGAACCGCGGTGCTACCGAAGGTTTTTTTGGGCATACCTATACAGCGGCGTACTTCCTGGATTTCAATCTGATAATCGACCGGCCTGTATATCGCGAACGCGCTACGCCCATTGACTTCGATCATGACGGTCGCCAGGACTTGTTCTTGCACGACGTCAATGGCACCTCGACGAACTGGCAAGTGCTGCGCACACTTCCGAATGACAATTTCGAGAAGATCAATACGGGGATCACGCGACCATTTCCTGGCGGACAGACCGCTCCCACTGGCCTGAAAGGTCCGGAAGCTTCGGCGCATCTGCTCGACATGGATGGCGATGGAATGGCAGATATCGTCACCTGTACGAAAGGAGCCGTCTTCTATGATTGGACGTACCGGGCATGGACGGAGACGGGGTTTTCTTCGACAACCGAAGCAATTCCGGTGCTGGGCATTCAACCCTGCGATTCGGAAGCATACACTGTTGACGTGGATGGCGACGGCAAAGCTGAATTGCTCGTGCGTGAAATGGTCCTATCCAACGGGACTCCACAGCCCCAAAATAACTATTCTGCAATTTCGCGACGTGATGCTGGCGATTATGTGTTCACCCTACAAAATATCGATGGGGTGCCAGCAGGTGGCGGCATGTTTTTTCTTGATGCAAATGGCGATGGTTTGTCCGATGCCGTGCAGACTGGTTACAGCGATCATCAATTGTGGGTTTTCATCAATACCGGTCGAGGGTTTCGCACGCGAGTCAACGCGATACCAGGCAATGTCTTTTCGGCCGACGAATTTGCACATTTGGCAACGGCGATCGACTTCGACAATGACGGGCGTCAAGACCTACTCTTGCCGATGAAGGAGGGCAGCACATCCTGGGTCATTCTTCGATCGAATGGCAACGGAACGTTTTCGCCCGTTCCCGCGGGCATTCCTTTCGACACACTATTTACGCAGGAGGGCGTGTCGCTCGCGCATCCTTTGGCACCGCGCGTATTCGAGGCCGATGGAGATGGAGCCAATGATGTCTTGCTCCCCATCGGAAACACGTTTCACGTGTTTCGTAACCGCGCAAAATTCGCCGATTCGCTTGCAACCATTACGGATGGAATGGCGCCCTACGACCCGAGCCACCCAGCATTTCGCCCGCAAGTGGCAATCGAATACGGTACGCTTGCGCAGTCCAATGCATACGACAAAGGCGAGGATTGCGAATATCCGATTCGATGCGTGGCAGGCTCGCGGCGCGTCGTCAAGGCGTACGAAAGGGACATGGGCGGCGCAGAGGCACGGCGATTCGAGCTGTTCTATCGAGACGCACGATATCATCGTTTGGGTCGAGGGCTCCTGGGATTTGCCGAGCGTGTCGTGCTGGATGTCGACAAAAATGCCGGACGGCTCGAGCTCTACGACAACACGACCTATGACTCGGTTTTCAATAGTTTTCCATTTGCTGGGCAACCATCGGAAGTGATTTCGTGGACGCCAACGCTCGATAATGACGATCTGGTGTTCGAGCTGTCGTTTCAGACGACGACGCTCCAAGTTGCTCCCACGAACAACGGCACTTCGTACTTCACATTGCCCGTGTCTACGCGCATCCGTCGCGAGCAAGGTCGAATCAACGAGGTCGTATGGGCAGTTGGTTACAAGGGAAGCCACGAGGGATACGCGCGGGATGCGTATTACGGCGCCACCGATACGACGCGTTTGTCCGACGCGATTCGCACGGTGCTGGACTTTGACCATTTTGGCAATGTCCTCGAGGAGAAAACGCTCTTCGGGCGCGAATTCACCTTGTTCGGCGGGAGCCTGGATTCACAAGCCGACCTCATCGACAAGTTGACGCGGACCTTCAAGAACAATCCCGCCAAGTGGCAGATTGGGCTGCTCAAGACCGATGAACAATGCAGTACGGCGAGCGGCGCGGGAGGCACCACGTGTCGGCTTGCGGAACACGTCCACGATGCCCTCGCGCGGCTCAAATCATCGACAACGAGTACACCAGGCGATGCGGATACTTGGGTGCGCGTAGCATTCGAACGTGATTCATATGGAAATATCACGAAAACCACAGCGCAAGATGCGTTCGAGGGTAAGCGCATAGCCTGCACGGCGTATGAGCCCGAAGGGGTATTTCCATATTCACAAAGAAACCCTGAAGGTCACATAACCTTTACGAAGTTTCATCCCGGCTTTGGCGCGCCTCTCGCGGGTATCGACCCGAATGGCCGGGTCACACAATGGGCCTATGACGAGTATGGTCGTGTCACGCTGGAGAAACGGCCCGATGGCACGGAAACGGCGACGATCGTGACGCGGACGCAAGACGGCGGACCGCAACAAGACCAATATGTCGTCCGTATATCCACGAGCACACCCGGGTGGGCGCAAGACTTGGTCGAGCTCGATCGCCTTGGGCGCCCCATTCGGCAATGGTCGCGCGGAACCACCATCGACGGGGTCCTCGGCCCCCGAATGCTCCAGGAGACCGAATACGACGATCGCGGCGAATTCGTCAAGCGCACGCTCGTGCCAATATGGGAATCTACGCTGCTCGCCGAGCGCAAGTACCACGCATTCGAGCGCGATAACCTTGGGCGCGTGACCAAGCACGTTTCCCCGTGGGCCACGGCGACCGAAACGCATTACGAGGGCACGAAGGTCCGTGTCGTTTCGCCGGGCGCGGGGATGACCACCACCGAAATCGATGGCCTGGGACGCCCCATAGAAGTCGAGGACGCCCTTGGCGGCATCACCTCGTACACGTACGGTCCATTCGGCTATGTACGAACCGTAACGGACCCCGGTGGTGCCGTAACGACGACATTACGCGATGCTGCGGGCCGCGTACGCACATTGACCGACCCCGACCGTGGCACGACCATCACACATTACAGCGGGTTTGGCGAGGCACGTTCGACGCTCGACGCGCTCGGCCGGCCGACGCAGTTTTTCTATGATCGCCTTGGCCGCATGGTACAGCGTTTCGACGTCGATGGTGAAACGCGTTGGACGTACGATACTGCCGCCAATGGGATTGGAGCGATTGCTGCTGTGCTGAGCCCGACCGGCGTCAATCGACGCTGGAGCTACGACACAGCGGGGCGAACCGTTGCGACGGAGCTAAACACGGGTAGCGAAACCTTTACGATCGGATTCGACTACGATCCACAGAGCCGGCTGTCAACGATCACCTACCCACCGGCCGATGGCGTGCCATTCGTGGTGGAAAACCATTATGACGACGCCGCGCACCTGGTTCGCGTGAATGAGGTAGACCCAACGGACGACTTGTGGACGCTCGCCGCCGTCAGCCGCAATGGCTTCATTTCCGGCGAGCGCTTCGGAAACAATGCGGTAAGTACAATCCGCGCGTATGACGAAGCGCGTGGTCGCGTCTCGACGATTTTCACCACGGGACAAGCGGTGATGCAAAGCTTGTCCTTCACCTACGACAGCCAGCAGAACCTCGAAACGCGCACCGACCATTTACAAATGCCTCTCGGCAGGGTCGAAACGTTTCAATACGATGCGCTGCAGCGGCTCCGCTGCGCGTGGTTCGATGGCCAGACGCCTTGTGCTCGTGAATGGAAGTACGCGCCGAATGGCAATTTCACATCCACCACCGCCGCGGGCACGTACACCTACGACCCCCTGCGCCCGCACATCGTCGACAATACGAACCTCGGATCCTATTTCCACGATGCGGTCGGCAATCAAACCAGCCGGCCGGATGCTACGGTCGAATACCGGGCATTCGATTTGCCCAAGCAAATCAATTGGCAAAACAGCGACGTGACGACGTTCGATTACGACGGCAATCGGAGGCGCATTCGCAAAACGTCGGGCGTCGTGGAATCCATCTTCATGGACGATCTCTATGAACGCGTCACGAATTTCCAAACAAGCGTCGTCGAGCACCGGTATCACGTGCGGTCGAGTGAGCGGACGGTCGCGGTCGTGACACGGTCTACAGGAGGAAAGAAAACGCAGTTTTTGCATACCGATCACTTGGGATCGATCGACGTCGTTTCGAACGAGAATGGCGGCGTGGACGAGCGGCGCAGTTACGATCCATTCGGTGCGCGGAGAAATCCTGAATGGGGCAAGCCCCCGGGCACGTTGGCGGCCGGTACGACGTTTGGTTTTACCGGGCACTTGGGGGACGAGGAGCTGGGGCTCGTCTACATGCGCGGGCGCGTGTACGATCCGAACCTGGGACGCTTTTTGACGGCGGATCCGTTCATTGCGAATCCGCTTTCAGGGCAGAACTGGAATCGGTATGCATATGTCGCAAACAACCCGCTGAAGTATACGGATCCGAGTGGGTTTACGGGGGAAGACCCCGCGGCTCCACCAGGGTTGCTCGATAACAATGGAAACCCTGTTGCAGGCGGCGGGTCCCTCGAGGTATGGGTCTTTGGGAAAAGCAGAAACGCCTGAACAGGCCGCCGAATTGGGCGCGTTGCGCGATCCGGGCGATTTGACTACGACGGGCGACCGACCAGCATTTCAGCCCGATGCGCCACCGAACGGGTCCGAGGAAGATACATCCGACGGGCTAGACATCATGCTCGACGTGCTCGGCGGGGCGTCGGGTGCATACGCGAACGATGTCATCGATTACGCGAAGGGCATGGTCATTTTCGCGACGTTCCCGCCAGGATACTTCATGTGGCAGGGGTACAACTTCTGGGGTGGCCTCGCCAATGGCGCAGTTCAAGGATATGAACAGGACGGCGTATTCGGCGCGCTGGCGGGAGCAGTCAACACGCTGAATCCGCTTGCGCTCGTCGGAATATCGCTCGCCGCAACGGTTGACTCGGCGGAGAAAGGCGACTATGCGAAGGCGGGTGAACATGGGTATCAGGCGGCGAAGGTTCTTGCAGGGATTGCGCTCGGGGCGATTGGGGCGGGGATCAAGTTGGGGTCTGCGAAGTCACCCGCGGGCCCGATTCGAAGCTCGAACTGGCACCCACGCGATATTAAGAATCCGGCATGTGCAACTGGATGTGAGCGGGCTGCTACACAAATCCAGAAACACATCGGTGGCGACATCAAACGAATTACCCCAATCTCGGGTGCACCGACACTTGGCGGATATCGAGGGCAGAATTGGGGATGGTCGCATCATGAAGTCGTTGTCAAGGGAGGCCGTGTGTATGATGCCTTTACCGGCGGCAAGGGTGCATCAATCGCGGAATACAAAGCGCTATGGGAGTACTCCGGCCACATCAACTTCGGGTTCTAGCCAATGAAAAACTTCCGTGCAGTATTCGAGGATATCCGGTCACGCACTGGAATGTACATCGCGGAGCCAACATATCAAGCCGTCTGCGCGCTCGTACTGGGCTATGATTTAGCGTGCGACGGTGGCGTGCTCACGGGATTCCGTGAGTGGCTGATCACGCGACTTCGTTTCGGGAACAATCTAACTTGGTCAACCCTAGTGCTTCACGCGGCCTTCCCAAATACGTCAACGCCGCACGAAATGGTGCGAAGCAATCCCATTAATGAGAAACATGCAATCGACGTGCTGTTCCGGCTCATCGTTGAGTTTGACGAGATCCGGGCGACACCCGACGGTGTGAGAAGAATATACTTCGAGTACGAGCGGTGGCTGAGAACGCAAGACTGGTACCGACCCGGCTCGCCAAGCTGGATGGATTGATCCATTGAACGACAAGGCGCAATCGATGGCGTCGGTATGAGGTGCAAATGAACTCCGAAAGGACAGGAGGGGCTTTCCTCCTTCAGGAACAGGAGCCCAAGAGACTGGTCGGAATTTTCGTCTCAACGACAACCGACCAATTTCCTGGCTGGATTTGGGGCGCATTTGGGGACCAAGATCCTCGTTGCAAGCATGGGCCCGTAACCGAAATAGCAGTCAGTCGTGATGTCGCCCTTCATTTGGCTGGCCTCCTGCAGGTGCTCGTTGCTCAAAATATGTGGCTGCGAGGTGAATCCAATGGCTGGGAATTCGTCGGCGGCACGCCGGTCACGTTTTCGGTTAGAATCGAAAACGGCACCAAAGGAATGGTGCTATTGTCATGGGAGACTGGAGGAGACGGTATCGCGTGGAATGAGAAAGAAGGCGAGGTCGAGTGGGGTCTCAGAGAGGACCGTGCGCTCGGACTAAGTCATGCGCTCATTTTTGCGCTAGCTCGCACGGCTGCGGGTATCGGTGTTCCATCTATCGAATCATCGTCCGCTTTCTCCTCGGCATAATCCGGCGAAGACGATCCGCGCGTATGACGAAGCGCGTGGTCGCGTCTCGACGATTTTCACCACGGGACAAGCGGTGATGCAAAGCTTGTCCTTCACCAACGACAGCCAGCAGAACCTCGAAACGCGCACCGGATCCGAGTGGGTTTACGGGGGAGGACCCCGCGGCTCCACCAGGGTTGCTCGATAACAATGGAAACCCTGTTGCAGGCGGCGGGTCCCTCGAGGTATGGGTCTTTGGGAAAAAGCGAGAAACGCCTGAACAGGCCGCCGAATTGGGCGCGTTGCGCGATCCGGGCGATTTGACGACGACGGGCGACCGACCAGCATTTCAACCCGATGCGCCGGCGAACGGCTCGGAGGAGGATACATCCGACGGGCTGGACATCATGCTCGACGTGCTCGGCGGGGCGTCGGGTGCATACGCGAACGATGTCATCGATTACGCGAAAGGCGCGGTCATTTTCGCGACGTTCCCGCCGGGATACTTCATGTGGCAGGGGTACAACTTCTGGGGTGGCCTCGCCAATGGCGCAGTTCAGGGATATGAACAGGACGGCGTATTCGGCGCGCTGGCGGGAGCGGTCAACACGCTGAATCCGCTTGCCCTCGTCGGAATTTCGCTCGCGGCAACGGTTGACTCGGCGGAGAAAGGCGACTATGCGAAGGCCGGTGAACACGGGTATCAGGCGGCGAAGGTTCTTGCAGGGATTGCGCTGGGGGCGATCAGCGGTGGAATCAAGCTTGGCGGAGGGAAAGGGCGAATACCGGATGGAGCCGTTGTTTGTCGTGGCGGTACCTGCACTGCCGAGCGATTTGCCAACGGTAGCGGTGTTACTCTTGATAAAGCTGGCCGGCTACAGGGAGTTTCGGTCAACACCGCGACCACTGTACAAGAGGCGAGCAGCAACATTCCAAACGGACAGCTTGGCGTTACAACTGCGGGCCAGATTCGCGCTGCAGGTGGCGAGGTTGTGGCAAGTCCGACCCCACGGAATCCCTATCATGCGACAATGTCCGGAATTACGCCACAACAGGCTGAGCAATTGTTTACACCGACCATTCTCAACCCCAGTCGAGGACGGTAACCATGCCTTGGGATCATCTCACAGAAGCAGACATAGCTCGGATACAGCAACTCTGTGACGCTGCGACGCCTGGCCCCTGGAAGGCCTACGTTGAAGATCGGGACCACGAGTCAGGCTCGAGCTTCATTCAAACAGGCGGTGCCGACATCGAGCTGAGCGGTGCATCGATAGCCGACTACGATTTCATCGCAAACGCTCGTCAGGACGTCCCGCGGCTCGTGCGCGAAGTGCGCTACCTTCGAGATGCGCTCGCTAAAGCAATGGGCCAATAGTCACCAGCTGAGCAAAGGTGTACCATAGCGGTCATCATCACGGATAATTGCAGCTAAGCTGCCTTTCGAGAGGTTTTGATGGGCGCGTTCAATACAGTCCGTGGGCAGGCCATCTGCCCAAAGTGCGACAAACCTGTAGAGGTTGTGGGGCAGTTCAAGTACGGCAATGTCAGGCAAGTCGAGTACCAACTTGGCGACGTGCTGCAATGGGGTGGCAACCAAACTGGTTCTCCAGGCATCAGCCATGTGGTTGTGGATGCCGTTGCAGAGACGACGTGTCCGATTTGCGGATACTCGGACGAATGGGACCTCTATGTTCATATAAGGCGCGACCAGTTGATTGGCCTAGAGACGGCGACGGGCGAGCATGATTTTGCCAAAGCAGGAAACACCTTCATCGTCTTGAAGCCGTGAGACGGCTACTGCTCGAACAAGTCCTCGTTAATGCTGCAGAATTGGACTTGCGGACAACGCCGTGAGGAGATGTAAATAGTATGGAGCTGTGGGGCACGGCATATTCGTTTCACGCGACGACCGTCACTAAGCTTGCTGGGTTGGTGGCAGCAAGTACCCATGATTCGGGAGGAGGAACGATTCGGATCGTATTTGATAACAACGGCGACGTTATCAAAGTTAACGCTACTGATCAAACCATTGAGGTGGTCATCAAGTGGGAGGTGATACTTCAACTAACGACACTTCTCCACGTATTGGTGCTTCAAAATAGGCTTCTGCGGTCTGAAGATCCTGTGCTTCCTGCGCCGACACATGATAAACGAATCTTCAACGTGTGGGGTAGAATCCGTGCGGGTTTTTTTGCATGCGGTTGGGCGACGACCGCGGAGGGCATCAGCTACAATCCCGCACTGGATCCAGAAGCTCCTGATCACGTGGAGATAGTTCTTAGCGAAGCGATTGCCGTGGAATTCATCTCCGCGTTGACTGAAGCGATCTCGCGTAACGGAATACGAAATCATCTCGAGCTCCGCCAGCAGACCGGTGGGTGACACCTACGGCCAGTTCGGGCGCTTGTGAACAAAATGCTTGTTCGACTGCTCAGCCCTGTGGGAGTTGGTCCCGGCGTCGGTGGATGAAACGACCCTACAACAACGAGGTAATGGCCAGCAGAACCTCGAAACGCGCACCGACCATTTACAAATGCCTCTCGGCAGGGTCGAAACGTTTCAATACGATGCGCTGCAGCGGCTCCGTTGCGCGTGGTTCGATGGCCAGACGCCTTGTGCTCGTGAATGGAAGTACGCGCCGAGTGGCAATTTCACATCCACCACCGCCGCGGGCACGTACACCTACGACCCCCTGCGCCCGCACATCGTCGACAATACGAACCTCGGATCCTATTTCCCACGATGCGGTCGGCAATCAAACCAGCCGGCCGGACGCTACGTTCGAATACCGGGCGTTCGATTTGCCCAAGCAAATCAATTGGCAAAACAGCGACGTGACGACATTCGATTACGACGGCAATCGGAGGCGCATTCGCAAAACGTCGGGCGTCGTGGAATCCATCTTCATGGACGATCTCTATGAACGCGTCACGAACTTCCAAACAAGCGTCGTCGAGCACCGATATCACGTGCGGTCGAGCGAGCGGACAGTCGCGGTCGTGACACGGTCTTCCGCGGGCAAGAAAACGCAGTTTTTGCATACCGATCATTTGGGATCGGTTGACGTCGTTTCGAACGAGAATGGCGGAGTGGACGAGCGGCGCAGTTATGATCCATTCGGTGCGCGGCGGAATCCTGAATGGGGCAAGCCCCAGGCACGTTGACGGCCGGTACGACGTTTGGTTTTACCGGGCACTTGGGGACGAGGAGCTGGGGCTCGTCTACATGCGCGGGCGTGTACGATCCGAACCTGGGACGCTTTTTGACGGCGGATCCGTTCATTGCGAATCCGCTTTCGGGGCAGAACTGGAATCGGTATGCATATGTCGCGAACAACCCGCTGAAGTACACGGATCCGAGTGGGTTTACGGGGGAGGACCCCGCGGCTCCACCAGGGTTGCTCGATAACAACGGAAACCCTGTTGCGGCCGGTGGGCCACTCGAGGTATGGGTCTTTGGGAAAAAGCGGGAAACGCCTGAACAGGCCGCCGAATTGGGCGCGTTGCGCGATTCGGGCGATTTGACGACGACGGGCGACCGACCAGCATTTCAGCCCGATGCGCCACCGAACGGGTCCGAGGAAGATACATCCGACGGGCTGGACATCATGCTCGATGTGCTCGGCGGGGCGTCGGGTGCATACGCGAACGATGTCATCGATTACGCGAAGGGCATGGTCATTTTCGCGACGTTCCCGCCAGGATACTTCATGTGGCAGGGGTACAACTTCTGGGGTGGCCTCGCCAATGGCGCAGTTCAGGGATATGAGCAGGACGGCGTATTCGGCGCGCTGGCGGGAGCTGTCAACACGCTGAATCCGCTTGCCCTCGTCGGAATATCGCTCGCCGCAACGGTTGACTCGGCGGAGAAAGGCGACTATGCGAAGGCCGGTGAACATGGGTATCAGGCGGCGAAGGTCCTTGCAGGGATTGCGCTCGGGGCGATTGGCGGTGGAATCAAGCTTGGAGGGGGTGGAGGTCGTCCGGCGGGACCCCCAAGAGCGGGCTACAATGGCGTGCAGGGCCCGGTACGATATCTCAACGAACGTACCACAAGACAGGGCACGCCCGGTGCGCGAGTGGAGTTTCCAGACAAGAGCGTTCTTGACGTGTCCCCAAAACGAGTAAAGGAATATGTTCCCAATACCAACCCGAATGCGCCACCTGGAACAATGCAGCGTGTGCAATTTGAAAATGCGCAGCCGCATTCGCACGGATTGAAAAGAGATCCTACACCACAGGACCTGGAGTGGCTCCGATGATACAGGCAGAACTGAACACACGATTGAACCAGGCCATCGGGGTATTCTTAACCGTGCTGCGCGCAGGCTGGCACCCTATGACAGCCCTGGCGCAACAGATGGCAGGTCGTGACAAGGAGGAGGTTCTTGCGGATTGGGCCCAAGCCAACTGGGAAATGATAGTGGAGGCCGCTGTTGCAGTAAATCCACAAACATTCATTGAACAATACGGCGAAGGTGCAGAATGCAATGCGCGAGGTTATAGGGTTTGGGAGCCAGATGCAGAGCCAACCCACGCAGTCCATTGCGTTCTGCGTGATGGAAACGGTATTTGCGACGTGTTGTTGGGTGAGTATGTACAGTTCCCGGATACCGGACTGCAACTGGATCGCTTTGCCAGCCGTTCAGCCAATGGTTGGTACCTGGAATGCCCCCCATTCGACCATGTTCTCTTGAGGACTGGTGGACGGGACGTGCTGGTGCCACTCAAGGACGTGCGGTTCACCCTAAAGAAAATCGAGTGAATGCATGAATCGTTCCCTGTTCGCGGATCTTCTATGCCCCTGCGGATGGCTGTGATCACGATGTAACACTGGCGCGCACATGGCGACAACTCCTGTTGCCGGGAGTTCTCGCTACAGCTTCTCGGCAGGGTCGAAACGTTTCAATACGATGCGCTGCAGCGACTCCGTTGCGCGTGGTTCGATGGCCAGACGCCTTGTGCTCGTGAATGGAAGTACGCGCCGAGTGGCAATTTCACATCCACCACCGCCGCGGGCACGTACACCTACGACCCCTGCGCCCGCACATCGTCGACAATACGAACCTCGGATCCTATTTCCACGATGCGGTCGGCAATCAAACCAGCCGGCCGGACGCTACGGTCGAATACCGGGCATTCGATTTGCCCAAGCAAATCAATTGGCAAAACAGCGACGTGACGACATTCGATTACGACGGCAATCGGAGGCGCATTCGCAAAACGACGGGCGTCGTGGAATCCATCTTCATGGACGACCTTTATGAACGCGTCACGAACATCCAAACGAGTGACGTCGAGCACCGGTATCACGTGCGGTCGAGTGAGCGTACTGTCGCGGTCGTGACGCGGTCTTCTGCGGGCAAGAAAACGCAATTTTTGCATACCGATCACTTGGGATCGATCGACGTCGTTTCGAACGAGAATGGCGGAGTGGACGAGCGGCGCAGTTATGATCCATTCGGTGCGCGGCGAAATCCTGAATGGGGCAAGCCCCCGGGCACGTTGACGGCCGGTACGACCTTTGGTTTTACCGGGCACTTGGGGGACGAGGAGCTGGGGCTCGTCTACATGCGCGGGCGTGTGTACGATCCGAACCTGGGACGCTTTTTGACGGCGGATCCGTTCATTGCGAATCCGCTTTCGGGGCAGAACTGGAATCGGTATGCATATGTCGCGAACAACCCGCTGAAATATACGGATCCGAGTGGGTTTACGGGGGAGGAAGCGGGCGCGGCGCCGCAACTGCTCGATAACAACGGAAACCCTGTTGCAGCCGGCGGGCCACTCGAGGTATGGGTCTTTGGGAAAAAGCGGGAAACGCCTGAACAGGCCGCCGAATTGGGCGCGTTGCGAGATCCGGGCGATTTGACGACGACGGGCGACCGACCAGCATTTCAGCCCGATGCGCCACCGAACGGGTCCGAGGAGGATACATCGGACGGGCTAGACATCATGCTCGACGTGCTCGGCGGGGCGTCGGGTGCATATGCGAACGATGTCATCGATTACGCGAAGGGCATGGTCATTTTCGCGACGTTCCCGCCGGGATACTTCATGTGGCAGGGGTACAACTTCTGGGGCGGAATCGGGGGCGCGGCGGCCAAGGCATACGAACAGGACGGTGTATTCGGCGCGGTTGCGGCAGCGCTTGGGCAAGTGGGGAACGCATTCGTCCCGCTCCTCGATGCGAAAAATGCGCTCGTGGGAACCATTGACGCGGCCGGAAAGGGCGACTATGCGAAGGCGGGTGAAGATGGGTATCGGGTGGCGAAGGCGATTGCGCAGATCGCTGCGGTTGCGATCGGCGGTGGGATTAAGCTTGGAGGGTCGAGAGGGGGCGGGGGCGGAGGTGCAGGTCGCGGCGGAAACAGGCTTGCACCCGATTCCTCTGCCGGAGGAGCGCACTCCACGTTCAAAACGAACACCCACGGCAAGGTTTCAGGATATGCCGAGTGGCGGCCGAACTCTCGAAATCCCTCGGGGTTCGACCAAGTGAAACGTGTTGATACGCAATACGCTAATCCGCATACGGATCGCGGAGTCCCTACACCACATGTGCATGAGAAGTCCGCACCTCTCGAGGTGAGACCAGCCAGGCCAGACGAGTTGCCAAAGTAGAGGTTTCATGTATCGCATCGTTTTGGTCATAGACGAGCACTTCGGGCACAGACTGATCGATTTGGCTCGGACTGCATATGTCTGGATCGTTCAGTCAGCGGAGAACGATCCCTGGGCACAACGCGTCTGGGACGAGCGTTCAAACAATGGCGATCCGTTGCTAAATGGGGTGACCACTTTCCAACACTGTAATGGCGATACCACGGACGACATGGTGATGAGATTGTTGGAGATGATAGACGAGCACCACGGCGAGTTCGCGCATGATCCACAATGGTCGGAGATAGAAGTAATCGGAACTTCTCTTACGAAAGCCATTGAGGATGAGGCTCGTATTTATGGAGTGGAGAGATGCACTATCACTCCAACGGGGTTCCGGCTCATCCGAGTAACATCCGATTAGAGCAGCGAAGGGTACGGTTGTTCTTTAGATGTCGCCGGACTTCGCAATGCCAATCCTCGCGACGCAATGAGAGACGCGCCCCAAACTGAAAATGGTCCCATCCATTTTCAAAGGTCCACGCATGCTCCGCGCGTGCCTCCACCCCGCCCGCCGCCACCGCGCAGCCCCGCCGAGCGCGTCCTCGCCGCCCCTGCGCCGCCGCATGGCCCTGCCATATGCGTCCTCGCCGCCCCTGCGCCGCCACGTAGCCCCGCCGAGCCCGTCCTCGCCGCCCCTGCGCCGCCGCATAGCCACGCCTTGCGCGTCCTCGCTACCCCTCCGCCGCCGCGTAACCCCGCCGAGCGCGTCCTCGCCGCATCTGCGCCGCCGCGTAGCCCCGCCGAGCGCGTCCTCGCCGCATCTGCGCCGATGCGCAATGCCACGGGAACGCGCTCGCCATGTCTCCGCAATGCAAAAGCGCGTTCAGGTCTCGCCGCCGTCGTCGCCGCCCGACGACGCGCGCTTGCGCAGACGCGGAAAGAGACGCTCGGCCGCGGCCTTGCCAAACTTCTTTTGCGCATCGAGCCAATTTTCTTCGTATGCGCGACGCAATGCAGCTTGCGCCAATTCGTCCTCGGCCTCGGCGAGCTTTCGAGCACGAAGCGCATTGTCCAAACCCTTCTGCGCGTCGTCGATAGCTACCGCTTTGGCCTCCAATTCGGCCTCGTACGACGCCAAAGGATGATTCTGGCCCAAATCACGAATGCGCCCGGCAATCAGCCGACACGATGCGGCCGATGTCGTGCCATTGCTCGCAACGAATTCGCTGAACCCACCCTCGGGATAAACGCGAGCAAATGCTCCATCGCCCGGCATATCGCGATCGTTTTGTTTGGCACGCTCGGATACCGTGCGCAAAACATCCGCCCCTTCGCGCCCCCGAAGGTCGCGGTCGTCCTGCGCGTCGTCCTCGGCCTCGTTGGCCTTTTCCTTGTCGGACATGGTGCCAACGAGACGCGTGTAATGCGGTTCGATGTTCGCAATGAGAAAGTCGGCTCCCTTGACGGCTTTGCAAAGCCTCATGTGCCGCCGTACCGTGCCTTTGTGTTTATCTGAAGAATCGGAATCGCGAGGCATCTGCGCCATGATGTCCCTCCGGCATGAAGTTCGAGACGAATGCTGGAAAACAACGCGATAAACCGAATGTGTACCGGCGTCAACATCATCGTACGTGCCGCATGGACGCATCCCAGGCACCGTACAAAGCCGTCTCGGTGCGGCAGCGCCCGTCACCATTTACCGCTTGCCAAGTGTGGATGATCGTGCAAGCGCCGGTGGCCTCGCGTGGACGAAGAAAACCAGCGAACAGCTACGCCCGACTAGGCACCGTTCTCGCCTTCTCCAACATCGTTCGCGAGCGAGCTGGAAGGTGAGGTGCTCTTCTTCCGCTCAGCCCGAACCGTCGCCATCTCGGCGCGCGATGGGTTTATCATGAGAAACCCATGGTCCGCGTCGAGCAGCGCGACGTCACCCGGCGACGCCCACTGAAACAAGCCCTCCACCTGCGTAATCGCGGGAATTCCAAGGAGCTGCATGAGCACCCGCGTGCGAGGACCCGGAACGCGTTCGCTGAGCGCGACGCCCACCGGGTTTGCCCTCGCCGACACGAGCAAGTCGAACACGGTGAGCTTTTCGCCGATGAGCACAGCCTTCGACGGAAGCTCGGCACGCGCATCGGGAGACGCGAGCATGATGAGCGCATCGCAAAGATCCTCGATGTCGCGCGCGCGATCCTGCAAAAACGGATCACCCACGATGCCATTGGCCGCTCGAACGGCTTCACGCGCGATCGTACCGAGCGCCTCGGCAACACCTTGACCCTTGGAGATCAGCTCGAACGCGCGCTCGCGCATGCGTTCGTCACCCGCCATGAGCACGTAGCTCGACAAGAAACCCGCTTCACGCAGTAGGCCGAGGCGCTGCGCGCGCGTGAAGAGCCCGGACAAACCTTTTTCAACGGTGCTCCAGGCAGCTCGCAAGTTCTTCGCATCGTCCTCCGATGACTTGCGATGAGGTGACGTGGCAGGGCGCCTCAGCGCAGCCACGGCGCCGAGCGATCGACCATGCACGACGGGCACGCCGGGCAGCGTGAGCTTGCGGGTGCCGCCCCCCGTGCGGCGAAGTTTTTTCTCGCGCAGCTCGCGAAGAACCTCGGCGTGACGAATGGCCGATGCAATGGGCGCGGTGAGCGCGACGAGCAAGCGGATGTCGCTCGGCTTGAACGCACGCGTGCCCGAACGTTGCGCGACGATGGCACCGAGGACGCGATCGTGTCCGAGAATGGGTACGGCAAGAAAAACAGGAAAGCGCCCCTCGTCGATGTCGGGAAAGGCGAGCCATCGTCTGTCGCCGGGCGCATGAACGGCCGCGACAGGGCGCCTCGACGCGACGGCTGCACCAGTGAGGCCCTCGCCGACGGACATGCGAACGGTGCCGCGAACATTGACGGGGTACCCGACGTTGCCGCGAAGAACGAGGGCATCGCCGCTGCCTTCGAGCAAGAAGAGTGACACGACATCGGCTTGAACGATGGTCGAAATTCGCTTGGGGGCTTCGTCGAGAAGAACCGAAAGCGGGATCGACTTGGCGACGAACGAAACGAATTCGAGCACATGGTCGAGACGCGATTCGGTGCGCGACGGCGGCACGATACTCGGTCGAGACGAGGGCGCGGGGGCGTCGGTCGAAGTGGAAACCGGCGTGGCGGCATCGGTCACTTCTGCTTCATCGGCAGAGCGCAGGGACATGATCGGGGCGTAAGATATCAGGAGAGGGGAGGTAATCCAGCAATCGGCGAAGTGAACTGAAGCGCCTTACCCAGCAACGTCCCACTCGGGTCCAGCCTTGATTTTCGTTTTGACCTTCATGACATCCTCTTTCTTCGTGTAGTGGGTGTATTTGCGGCGAGCTGCCGCATCACCAGCGTAGCTCGAATGCCACGCGTCATCGAGCAACGTGCAATGACGTGCGCCGATCCACCGGCCCATCGAGAAGCGGCCTCTGCATGCATCCCAAACGGCTCACGCGAGCGTTCGGTACGAGCTTCAAAATCGCCGACGCAAGCTCGCCTTCGTCGTCCATGCCCGCAGCCGTCACGTAGCGAATCCACGGGGAAAGCAGCGCTTCGATATTTTGAACATTGGCCGGCACGACGTGCACGAAACGCGCGGCCGGAGGCAATACGAGCGCTCGTGGAGCTGGATCCAATCCCACGGCATGCGAGGAATGCGACCAATACGAACCGATTGCCTGCATCGTGGCTCGATATTGCGCCATTTCCGCTTGCAAGCCTGAATCCATTACACCTCGCGGATACCGCTCGGCCAAGCGCCCGAGTGCCTCGTGCAATGCTAGGGCAAACACTTCCGCACGGACGGCGTCACCCTCGACGAAGGCAAAACGCGGCGACAAACACCCTCGCTGATCGAATACGACGACGTCTCGCGCCAAGGCATTTGCGGCGCTGCCGATATCGACACTTGCCCCGATTACCGCAATACCAATCCCCGTTCCGTGCGCTCGAACGACGACCCCCGGCGGCAATCCTGCCGTAATGGATGCAATGCTTTCGTCCGATCCATACAAATGCAATTCATGGAGCGGCTCGGGCCGAATTGATTCCACGATTTCGACATGGCCGCCATGCAAAGCAAATTCCGGATCGTCCGCCAGCGCTTTGACGAGCAATTCCGTGACGACGGGATCGCGGCGCGACGGCCGCACGTACACTCGCTCGGATGTCGCGACCGCGAGCGCCAATGCGCGAAGAGGCGCCGTGAACACGTTGGCCGAAAGGACGACATGACAAACAGGGGCTTCGGTCGTCGACGCCAAAAGGGCGTCCAGTTCGGCTTCGGTCGGACGCGTTTCAAGATGCTCGCGTAACGCCAATTCAATGGATTCGGAAGACAAACTCGTCACGGAAGGAAGTCGCGCCCGCGCCTCTTGGCCGAGTACATCCGACGAATCCTGAATTCGCCGAGCCGCGCGAATGACGCACCAAACACGCGCTCGGGCTCGAACCGGGGTCACGGCTGACCCTTGACAAAAAGGTCTTCGACGGCGAGCGAACAGCCGCGCAGCATCGCTCCAGGCGCTCGCCCGAATAGCTCGACGCCCGCTTCCGTCACGCGCCCGAGATCCATGGTTTGAATGGCAACGGCCGAATCGACATTGGCCAAATCCACGAATCGCAAGATGCCCGTTTCTCCCTGAGGCAATGCCTCGAGCGTCACCGGATCGGCCGCATCGACCAATAGCCAGGGCGGAGCGACATACACGCCATGTTTTCCTTCGGCCCGAGCACCCAATGCAGCCGAAAGTGTGCCTTCGTAAAGCTGGCTCGACAATTCCGTCATGCCGTATTCGCCCACGATGTGCGTTTCGGGCAATTCAAAAATCGTGGAGAGCATGCGCCGCAAATCATCCGGACGAACTTCACGCGAACGACCTTTGAATCCACCGGTTTGCATGACGCGACTGCCCGGCGGAAGCCGAAGATTACGTCCGCCGCCACGATCAATCACATGCACGAACGCGAACGACGTGCCCAATACGAGCACCGGATGGCCGAGAAAAGAAGCATCTCCAATGGCACCTTGCAAACTATCGAGGTCGAGCGTCCCGGCATTCACCACATGGGCCGCCCAATGGCCGGAATATGCTCCCCGCTCGCCTACGGCTTCGACAAACTTTTCGATCATGAACGAAAGCGACGAATCGGGAGCATCGGCTGCACTCGGCGCCAACACGAGAACGTAGAAACGTAAACCATCGGGCCAAAGCATTCGCTCGGCCCACCGCAATGCAGCAAGCTCGTACGTCGCCGTCGTGCGCATGGGATGCTCGCCACGCGCCTCCTTTCCTTGCGACGTGCCACTCGTGCGAAAAACCCGCCGATCCTCTTCGGGAGAATGCACCGCAATGCGCGCCAATCGGAAAACATCGACGGGCAACGCCGGAATGGAGCGCGCGTGCTCGACGCACGAAAGGTCCACGCCGCGCGCCTGGCAATATCGAGCAAACGTAGGCACGTGCGCCGCTTGAAAACGCGCAATCTCGAGCGCGAGATCATCGAACGTTTCGGTCGCCGAACCATCGAGCGATGCTTCGATGAATAGGCGCACGCGCTGGTGCAGCGAATCGCTTGTTTGCCGCGGTGTCACGCGCGAGTCGTAGCAGGACCAAAAGAATGCGCACGCATCAAGCGAGCGCGACCTTCATGGCGTCGGCAGCCGCCGTGAGCTGCTCTTCGGCAATCGTGAGCGCCGGCGTCCACACGATGACTTCACCCTGAGGCCCACCAGTCGTCACGATGTACCCAAGCTCGAGCATTCGGTGCATGACGCGAAGCGCGAGAGCACCATTTTCGAACGCGACGCCGAGCATGAGACCCTGGCCTCGCACGTCGACGACACCAGGCGCTCCAGCAAGCACGCCCTGAAGATACGCTTTCGTTCGAGCTCCAACTTCCGCCGCGTTCGGTACGAGCCGCCGGAAACGCAGCGAATCGAGCACCGCGATCGCCACGGCACACGGCAAAGGCGCACCGGCATGCGTGGACGTGTGCACGACTTGACCACCTCGCGCCCATGCCTGCATGACCGCGTCGGGCGCGATGCATGCCGAAATCGAAAGCCCACCTCCAAGACCTTTTCCAACGACCACGACGTCCGCGGATGCTCCAGCGGCGCTCGAACGAAGCATCGCTCCCGTACGACCAAGACCCGTCCAGATTTCATCGGCAATGACGAGCGCGCCGTGGCGATGAGCAAGCTCGGACAAACCCGTCAAGAAGGCATTCGGAGGAACGACGACACCACCGCGACCAAGAATGGGCTCGACGAGAACAGCGCCGACGTCACCTCGCGCAAGAGACTTTTCAACGGCCGAAAGCGACGCGTCGAGGTCCGTCTCGGCTTTGGGATATGGAGCGAACGTGACGTGTGGATTGAGCTGAGCGGCAAAGGGCGCGCGGTAACTTTCACGAAGACCACACGCAGCAAGAGGGCCGTAACCAAGGCCGTGATAGCTGCCTTCGAACGCCACGACGCCAGGTTTGCCCGTCGCGAGCACGCAGGTCTTGAGCGCCGCAGAGACGGCATCGCTTCCGCTTTGGCACAAGAGAACGCGCGGTGATTGCCCTGGATGGATCGATGCGAGGCGTTCGAGCAGCGCAACTTTAATGTCCGCCGAATAGAGGTCACCAAGGGCTTGAAGCATGCGATCCGCTTGGGCTTCGAGCGCACGCGCGACCGATGGAGCGCCATGACCGAGGAGCACGGAACCGAAGCCTGCTGCGAGGTCGACGTACCTGTTGCCATCGACATCGAAGAGGTTCGCGCCTTTGCCCGACGTGAAAAAGACGGGGGTCATGTTCACGCCGCTGGCTTCTTCACGAGCTTCGCGACGATGTCCAAACGCGGGACATTCGACGCGTTCGAGACGATCGAATGCGCTGCGCGATGCTGGGCCAGGAGGAGTGATGCGAATGTCGGGAAGGTCGATTCCCGACGCCTCTTCCGCAGGTTGCGGAAACTCGCTGAGCGGCATGCATTCGTTCGTAGCACGATTGCGTGCTGAATTGATCAGCGGCGAGCGTTCGATCCCTGCGTCGAACGACCGACGAGCGTGCCTCGCTTGCTCAGGAGCACACGCGGTTACGGCCCGTGCGCTTGGCTTGGTACAGCTTTTCGTCGGCGCGTTTGATGAGATCGGATGCGGCGCGATCGCCGTCTTCCATGAGCGCCGCGCCGAGACTGATGGTGACCTTGATGCTGTCGGCCTGAAAGACGAAGGCGTGATCGGCGACTTTTTGGCGCAAGGTTTCGGCGAGCGCGACGGCTCCGCTGATGGGCGTTTCGGGCAAGATGATGGCGAACTCTTCACCGCCGTAACGAGCGAACACTTCATCGCGTCGAATGCGTGCTTGCACGACGCGCGCGACTTCCTTGAGCACGTAGTCGCCCGCCAGATGACCATGCACGTCGTTGATGCGCTTGAAGTGGTCGATGTCGAACATGAGCACGGACAGTTCACGTTCGTGCCTTCTGCCGCGGATGAGCTCGCGTTCGAGCGCTTCGTAGAGGTAGCGCTTGTTGTAGATCTGCGTGAGACCATCGATGATGGTCATCCGATAGATTTCTTCGTGGTACTGGGCTTCGACGTCCGCCCCGGAGAAGTACTTGAAGATCGTGGGGCCGACCTTGATGCGGTCGCCGTTTTTCAGGACAACCTCACGCGTGATCTGCTCGTCGTTGCAGTACGTTCCGTTGGTGCTCCCATCGTCGACGAGCACCCACGCATCGCCCTTCTGTTTGAACTGCGCGTGTCTGCGCGATACGCTGTCGCCGTCCAAAACGATCTGGTTGTCGCCACCTCGGCCAACACGCGTCGGGCTGTTGTCGAGCGTAAAGCGTTTGCCCAAGAGCGTAGGCTCTTTCGTGTAAATGACGACGAGGCAATCAGTCGCGGTCTTTGCCCCGACGCCACCGGCTGGCTGGGGCTGCACGACCTGCGTAACGCGAGTCTTTTCGTCGAAGTCGTTCACGCGTGTTCAGCCCGGTATGCGTGCGCCATGGGTCGAATCATCGAGCCATCGCAACTCACCCCTGAGGGGCCGATTCGCGAGGTACTACGCGTCGCGAATCGTCGGCTCACGAGGCGTATCCCTGATTCCGGATCAACCTCCAGATCCAAGCGTATCCATGCCAGCACACAGACGTCAAGCTGCATTGCATACCCTCGTCTCGAGCGTGGTGGGGATGCGCGCCGATTGCTCATGTCGCGCTCGATGAAGGCAACGTCGCAAGAAGGCGGCCATGATCGAAGACCCACATTTCCCCCGACTTGCCGTGCGTCCAAGTCTCGTTCGTGGTGAGCGGTGCAGTGGCGACGACTGCAACGCGATCGCGCGGTGTCGTCACGGAAGAAAAGTCGACGGCCACGTCGTCGTCCGCAAGATGCGCCGTACCAAACGGAGCCTTGCGGATGATGTAGCAAAGGCGCGTGTGGCATCGAGCGTAGAGATGACGACCATCGCCGAGCAAGAAGTTGAACGTCCCGTCTTGCCCAATGCGTCCCGCCACTTCGGCGACCGCTCGCCAGAGCTCTTTCGGTGCGCGCGGATAGGCGGGAAACCTGGCCCGCAAGTCTTCGAGCAACACGCAAAATGCGTGCTCGCTGTCGGTGTTGCCAATGGGCGTGAAGCGGCCGAGTTTGTGGCGACGAACCCGAGGCAACGTTCCGTTGTGCGCGAAAACCCAGTGACGTCCCCATAACTCACGCACGAACGGATGCGTGTTCGCCAAACTCGTGCGACCGCGCGTGCGCTTGCGGACGTGACCGATGGCGAGCTTCGTCTTGATGGGGTTTTGCGCGATGAACCGTGCGAGCGGGCTTTCCGCCGCGGGTTCGGGGTCGAGAAAAATGCGCGCGGCAAGGCCGTCGTAGAAGGACAAACCCCAGCCGTCTTTGTGCGGCCCGGTCTTCCCGCCGCGTTGACGAAGACCCGAGAACGAAAAAATGATGTCGGTTGGGACGTTGCACTCCATCCCGAGTAGCTCGCACATGCCTCACCCCCCGACCCCCTCTCCCTACGAGGGAGAGGGGGAGGAAGAGCCTCGTTGCAGAATAGGTAGTCAGATCTTACTTCGCAGAACGAGCTCCGCCGCATCGTTCGCTTGCCGAACACAATCCGGAATCCCCACGCCATCGAAGGCTGCGCCGGCAAACCACAAGCCCGGGTGCCGCTCGGCTCGCTGCCGGATGCGCTGCACGTGGTCGGCATGGCCCACGATAGGCTGCGCGTTCGCTTGGTCGTAGCGAAAAACACGCGTGAAAAGCGGCTCCGCTTGCACACCCAGCAACCGGCCGAGCTCTTCACGCGCAAGAGATGCGAGCTCGTCGTCGGTCGACGCAAGACGTGACGGATCCCTATGACCTCCAACGAATACGCGCAAGAGCACCGATCCCTCGGGAGCTCGCGCCTTCCACTTGCTCGAGATGAACGTGGCCGCGAGAATACGACGACGCTCGTCCTTCGGAATGATGATGCCCACGGCGTCGAGCGGATGAGGCACGGCGGATCGTGGATACGCAAGTGCAACGGTGGCCGTCGACAAGTACGGAATGCCGCGAAGCATGTCGCCAAGCTCCGCATCGAAAGGCTCGCACACGGACGCCGCGACATGCGCAGGCGTGGTCATCACGACACCGTCGACGATCAGCGATTCTTCCGCACCATCCGATGAGCGAAAACGCAGGGTCCATCGTCCCGACGATCGTTCGGATGGAGGTGCCATCGAAATGATTGGAGCACCAACGATGATGTTGCCACCCGCTTTGCGAATGCTCGCTTCGAGCGCATCGACGAGCTCGCCCATGCCGCCTTCGAGCGAATGGAAGGGGCTTGGAGGTGGAGCACCACGAACGGCTTTGCGGCGCTGCGCCAACGCTCCGCGAATCAAGCTGCCATGTTTGTCTTCGAGCTCGGCAAGCTGCGGAAACGTGCTGCGAATGCCGAGCTTTTCGATGTCTCCGGCGTAGATGCCGCCGAGAAGCGGATCGGCGAGAACGTCGACCGCTTCTTGTCCAAGCCTGCGCCTGACGAAGCTGCCGACCGATTCGTCGCCTTGCGTGTTCGGGCGCCTCGGTAGGGCGAGGTCGAGGCCCATGCGAGCTTTCCCTCGCCACGAAAAAATGGGGCTCGTGGCGAACGGCAAAAATCTCGTGGGGATGGTGAGTACGAGGCCCTCGGGGAGCGAGTGTAGTTTGTCGTGGCGCAACAGGTACACGCGCCGGTTTTTCTCGGTGGTGGTGATGAGGCGACTGCCGAGGCCAAGCTCTTTGCAGAGCGCGGTTGCCTGCGGTTTTGCTGCGACGAACGAATCGGGGCCGCCGTCGACGACGAACCCATCGCGACGTTCGGTGATGATGTTGCCGCCGAGGCGCGGCTTGGCTTCGATGAGCGTGACGGACAAACCTTCACGCTTGTCCGATGAAAGCAGGCGATACGCGACCGTGAGGCCCGTGATGCCTCCACCGAGGACCGCGATGTGACGGCTCGTCATGATGCGCTCTTCGGGCGGTATTCGTGGACGACGTCGATGAGAGCTTTGACGTTGTCGACGGGCGTTTGAGGGATGATGCCGTGGCCGAGGTTGAAGATGTGGCCGGGTCGTCCTGCGGCTTCATCGAGGATCGCGCGCGCTCGTTTGGCGGCAACATCGCGCGGAGCGCAAAGCAGCAGCGGATCGAGGTTGCCTTGGATGGCGTGATCGTAGCCGATGCGCTTCCAACCTTCGGCGAGCGGAGTGCGCCAATCGACGCCGATCACGGTGCCACCGGCATCACGTTGCGCTTCGAGGAGCGTGGCGGTGTTCGTGCCGAAGTGAATGACGGGCACGCCCATGGTCTCGACGTCGCGAAGGATGTGGCTGACGTGAGGCGCGACGTGCTCGCGGTAGTCAGCGGGAGAAAGTGCGCCGGCCCAGGAATCGAAGAGCTGCACGGCTTGCGCGCCCGCTTGGATTTGCGCGCGCAGGAAGCGGCGAACGACTTCGGAGATTTTGCTCATCAGGAGCGAAAAAAGCGCAGGGTCGCCCCACATCATTTGTTTGGCGTGAAAGTAATCGGACGAGCGACCGCCCTCGATGAGGTAGCTGGCGATGGTAAAGGGCGCGCCGGCAAATCCAATGAGTGGGGTTTTTCCTTCGAGCTCGCGGCGAATGAGCCGGATGGCTTCGAGCACGTAACCGAGGCCTTCTTCGGGTTCGATGATGCGCAGTTTTTCGATGGCTTCGCGCGTGCGTACGGGCTCGTGGATGACGGGGCCTTCGCCTTTGGCGAACGTGAACGGGGCGCCCATCGGTTCGAGCGGCAAGAGGATGTCGGCGAAGAGGATGGCGGCGTCCATGCCGAGGCGCAGCGGTTGAAGGGTGACTTCGAGTGCGAGCTCGGGCGTGCGGCACAATTCGAGGAGCGTGTGTTTTTCGCGAAGTGCGCGGTATTCGGCCATGTAACGGCCGGCCTGACGCATGAACCACACGGGGGTGACATCTGTTTCTTCGCGGCGACAAGCGCGCAAAAACCGATCGAACATGGGGGCAACACTGACTGCGATGCGGGATGGGAGCAATGGGGAATGAGATGAACCCTCGAGGCTGAGTGAAACGCCTGAGTTGTCGAGTTTTGTCTTGCGGTTCGGATGGTCTGCTATAAGTGGCTCGTCATGGGAGAGCGGCTCCAGCGGACGGCGACAACGAACGCCCCGGTCCTTCGCGTAAAACGCGTAAAGGTCGAGGGTCTTTTCGGCTTGTACAACCACGACATTCCGTTGAATTTGGACGATCGGGTAACGATTGTTCATGGGCCGAATGGTGTTGGGAAAACGGTATTGTTGAAGCTGATAGCGGCGGTATTTAGCGGCGAATATGAACAACTGGCCAAAGTGCCATTTAAACAGTTGTCAATTGAATTCTCTGGCGATGGGTTGTTGTCGCTAATCCCAGACAAATTTGGCGATGAACGTGACAACGACAATCAACCCATATTGGTATCATTAAAATCGGGAACCAAAACCCGCGATGGCACGATAACAATCGAGAAAGCGAAACCAGCAATTACGTCATTTGCTTGGGACGCCATCTGGGAGCCATTTGGGAGACACGGACAGAGTCCCTTTCAGGGAAAACCATCCGGTGCTACCGATGCGGCACGGCGAATTATGGGACCAAAATGGCTCACGGACTTACGCACCCGTGTTCAAGTGCATCTAATCGAAACTCAGCGCTTGTTACGAATGAATTTCGTAGATGAGCGCGGCGCTTTCATTCCAACTGTGCGCGAATACGCGCGTGATCTGCATGCACGCATCACCGAAGCGCTCGCAAGGTATGCTACGGAATCCCAATCACTCGATCAATCTTTTCCGCAACGATTGCTCAAGACGAGGGGACAAACTGGGTTGGTGTCTTCGGACCTCAAATCGCGCATGAGTGCTCTGAACGACAAGCGGGCACAATTGCAAAAAATCGGCCTGCTTGACGCGGCAACGTCCAGCCCCTTTGAAATCGAGAGTCTTGACGTACTCGATCCCGTACAAAGCAATGTGATGTCGCTTTACGTCGAAGACACGCAACGGAAACTTGAGGTCCTCGGTGATCTGTCCCGACGCATCACGCTGCTTCTAGACAACGTGAATGGGAAATTCCGCAACAAATCGATCCAGATCAGCCGACAAGAAGGGTTTGTCGTTCTGGGACATGATGGCGCGCCGATCGAGCCTGATTCGCTTTCCTCGGGGGAGCAACACGAGCTCGTGCAGCTTTACGATCTGCTCTTCCGCGTCAAACCCGGGACACTCGTGTTAATCGACGAACCCGAGTTATCATTGCACGTCTTATGGCAGAAGAAATATCTGCCGGAGCTGCTCGAAATCGCAAAGACAGCAGAGTTCGATGCAATTGTGGCAACGCATTCGCCGTTCATCGTTGGGGATCGTTCGGATCTCATGGTGCCACTCACGGCGGACATCGACACATGAGCTTGTCAGCACTCAAAGGTCCGGGAGAAGTCGAAACCGAAATCTTGTTTTCGCGCATTGGCGGCTATTCAGGCGCGTTCCTCGTTGTTGAGGGTGACGATGACAGCCGGTTTTTTCGCGGTCGTATCACGCGAAACGCTTGTGAAATCGTCATTGCGGGCGGGAAACCTGCCGTCGAGGGAGGCATTCAGCGCCTCGACGCAAAACAATTCCGCGGTGCCCTCGGCGTCTGCGATGACGATTGTGCTTCGTTGAATGGGTGCCGACTTCCATCGACGAATCTCATTTATACAGAGTCACGGGATCTTGATGCATCGCTGGTTCGCTCATCTGCATTGGAACGACTTCTTGCAGAATATGGGGATAGCCACGCAATCAAACGTTTTGAAGAAAAACACGGTGCCGTGCGTGACAACCTTCTACGAATCGCCTTGCCGTTTGGGCAGTTGCGGTGGTTGTCAGCACGAGATGGGATTGGAATCGGCTTCTCCAACCTTCGCCCATTCAGGTTCATAAAACCAAACTGGTCGTTCAACCCGGACGAACTCTTCGACGCTGCGGCAAACCAGGTGGCCATGGACATGGCAAAGCTAAAGGCGCTGGTCGATACATTGCCTACCGTCGACCCCTGGCTCGTGTGTCAAGGGCACGATCTAATCGATATTCTTGCTATCGGCCTGCGCCGCGGAACTCTGGGTAGTCGCAATCCGGGAAGCGAGCAGATCGCGGCCATTCTACGCGCATCGCTCGACAATGCCGATTGGCTGGCGAGCCAGTTGGCCAAGAATATCCGTCAATGGGAAGCCAACAATGCCCCGTTTCGTGTACTCTGATGTCCAAACGAGGAAGAGGAAGAGCAAGCGCTGCTCTCAGCTCGGCATCTCTAGCACCAGCCCCACGAGCATATCGATGTCCTGGATATTCGCCTCCGGAGCCAGCGCCGCCGCAAATGCCCACCAAGCCGCTTCGTCGTTTTCGAACAGCCATCGAAAACTTTCCTTGGACCCCAAATAGTGACGACCGCGAAGGACGAAATACAATTCCAAGAGCTCGACGAGCAACCAATGGCGGCGATAATGCGCTTCGACGTCGTCCGGCGTAGCGCGACGGATTCGTCCGAGCATCTTCGTGCACCACGTTCGACGCGCGTCGATTTCGGCGCGCGGAATTTCCGGAGGCGGTGATTCGAGCGCCAAGGCTATCTCTGACAATAGCCGCGCGCCAATTCCGTGAGGATCCAGAAGCGGAACGCCTCCGCGCACGTGCAAGAAAGCATGCGCCCGAGCTTCGATGGACTTTTCCGAACGAATGAAAGCATCCAGAAAAACGCCGTCCACGAAACGAGCATCACGGGTGTCTTCGCCATTTTGACGAATACCCAGCAAATCGTAATCGCTGTCGGCCGAATGCAGCCCAAGCGCTCGCGAGCCGTAAAGAATGACCGTGTGGCATTCGTGTTCGTGAACGAGCAGATTGACGAATCGATCGAGAATGGGATCGTCGTTTACCAAGGTGACCGAATTCATGCGCGCACTGCCGTTTCGAGCGCAAGGCGAATCATCGAATCGAAAGAGGTTTGCCGCTGTTCCGTGGTCATGTGCTCATTTCGTCGAAGGTGATCGCTCACGGTGAGCATACCGAGCGCCTTTGCGCCGTACTCCCAAGCCACGCCATAGAGGCCGGCGACTTCCATTTCGAGCGCCAGGATGCCCATTTTTTCTGCCACATCGAGCAGATTCGTCTGCGGGTGATAAAAAAAGTCCGTGGACATCACGTTGCCCACGTGCACCGGAATTTGTCGCTCCTTCGCCACGAGCCCAGCAGTCACGAGCAATTCGTAGTCCGCAATCGCCGCAAAGTCGTGATCCAAAAACCTCATGCGATTGACCTTGGAATCGGTCGACCCGGCCATGGCAAGAATGACGTCACCAAGCTTGGCCGCAGGCGCGAGAGCTCCACAACTGCCGATACGAATGAGCGCGCGAACTCGATATTCCCGCACGAGCTCGGTGGCATAAATGGAGCACGACGGAATACCCATCCCGTGACCCATGATCGATATGGGTTTGCCTTGGTACGTTCCGGTATAGCCGTACATATTTCGCACAGATGTTACGAGGCGGGCATCTTGGAGGTACGTCTTGGCGATGTGTTCGGCACGCAATGGATCGCCGGGCATGAGCACGACGTCGGCAAAGTCTCCTGGTTTCGCACTGATATGGGGAGTCGACATGATGCTCCTGGAATCATTCGCTTTTTCGAATGTTATGCTCGCCCTTGGTGCAGCAACGGACTCGCGGTCAGGGTTTGTCGGTGAGGATTCGGATCGTCCAAGGCCCGGAGGTGAGCCGTACGGATTGCTGCGGATAGCATGAATATGTGCCAATCACCAGAGCGACCTTGCCGAGATGCGCGCGTCGAACGATGTCGTCGGGCAACTCGACGAACATGCGATGCAACCGGCGCATGGCCAGCATGCTGGGTGGGGACAACAGCGTGCCCACGCAAGATCGGACTGGCTATTGAATCGCACGCATCGGTAGAATCGTGTTATCCTGCGTTCGTTGGCAAGGCACAGAAGGAACGATGTCATGATGATGCGAGACATGCGGAGCTTCGGAGTACGTTGTGGAATCGTGGCAGCCATGGCCCTCGCGACGGGTTGCGGCGGAGAGCCGATGGACGTCGGAGAGTCCGATGTCGACACGGCCCTTCGAGAGGACGTGACGCAGAGCGGAGCGCGGCCACCTTCGAAAAAACGATCGGCTTTCAGCGGAGCACCTTCCCTCGAGCCGCAGTCGAACGGCCCCGAAGTAAATGCTCTGCCTCAGAAAAAACTGCTCCCGTCGGACGGTGGCATATACGATTCATTTGGAGTGTCGGTGGGCATCTCCGGAACGACGGCGGTCGTGGGAGCCGTGTTCGATGACGACATGGGCGGAGATTCGGGCTCTGCATACATATTCGTCGACGACGGTGGCGTGTGGGCGCAAGAAGCCAAGCTCATAGCCAAAGATGGCAAGCCGGGTGATTACTACGGCATTTCGGTGGCAGTCTCCGGCGACCGGGCGCTCGTCGGTGCGTCCGAAGCTGCAGGCAGCAACGGGAAAACGGGGGCCGTGTACGTCTACGAGCGTGCGAACAAAGTATGGTCGCTCAAGGCCAAGTTGGTTCCGAGCACCGGGGCTGCCGGCGATCAATTCGGTTATGCGGTCGCGCTCGAAGGAAACGTCGCTGTCATCGGCGCCCCCAGTTCGGATTCGATCGGAACCGACGGCGGCGCCGCGTACGTTTTCAAATTCAACGGCACGAGCTGGACCGAGACGTCAAAACTGTTGCCAAGCGCGGGCGGCCCATTCGGTTACTTCGGTGGCGCCGTGGCTCTTTATGGCACGACGGCACTCATCGGAGCATGGGACGACGGATCGGGCTTGGATGCAGGCGCCGTCTTTGCGTATGGAGAAAACAACGGCATTTGGATCCAGCAAGCACACTTGACGGCAAGCGACGCCAATACCGGTGATACCTTCGGATATTCGGTCGCATTGTACGGAAACAAGGCTTTCATAGGCGCACCCTACAAGGATTCCAACTGCATAGATTCGGGCGCGGTTTATGTTTTCGGCCGGTATAGCGGGCAATGGTGCGAAGAAGCGATCATCATGCCAAAAGACAAGAATGCCGCCCAGACATTCGGTTCGTCCGTGGCCGTCTGGGGCGACATGGCCGCCATTGGATCCTTTTGGGATGACGACAATGGCGACTATTCCGGGTCCGCGTACGCGTACCAATTGATCGACGACGTGTGGACGGAGAAGTTCAAATACCTTCCCAACGACGGCTTGCCGGGTCAGCTCTTCGGCGTTGCGGCAAGCATGGACGGCGACCGCGTCATCGTCGGCGCCTACGGCGACGATGACAACGGAGTCGATTCGGGTTCGGCATACATGTTTTCGGTGCTCGAAGACCCCGATTCTCCGCCGCCGCAAGCCGTCCACGTTGACCCCCCGGACGCGATTGACGAAAATGTTGCCGGCGCCCAATGCAGCACGCGCCACCTGTCGCCCACGAATCAATCCCCGTGGATCATCGGCATCGGCCTCGCCGCTCTCGGCATGCGTCGTTTGTCACGTAAAACGATCGCTCGTTCGTAGCCTGATCGACTCACCCGAGCATCGCGCCATCTCGCCGGCTTCCTCATTGCGCGCTTGCACTCGACAATCGCTGCCGCTCACCCGCCTCCCACCGTTCCAGCACGACCGCGAGATGCGCGGCGCCAATGACACCCGCGGGTAGCACCACGAGAAGCGAGCACGGCAAAAGCAACAAAAGCCCAAGCCCCATGCCAAAACCCATGACGGCTCGCTTGTTTCTGCGGACAAACTCGATTCGATCGCTCACCGGCGTGCCGCGAATCGATAGCGGATAATCGCAAAAGTCCCATGCTGCACCCATGGCCGTCACGATGAATTGCAGCGGCGTCGTAATCACCGCCGCCGGCGGAACGATGATGCCAATGGCCACGAGCGGCACGAGAATGGGCGCTGTAAAGACGAGCGCCACGACGCTCGATTGGAGCGAACGAAAAATGTCTTGTGCAAGCGTCGGAGCCGGCCAAGCCGGCGCACCGAGCTCGGTCGAAACGCGGCGAACGATACGTTCGAGCACTGGACCGGAAAGGGGTTTTCCGAGGGCAAAAGCGAGAAAAAGGGCGACGGCAAGGGCCACGAGAACGGCAAGAATTTTGACGATCACCAATGCAATGGTGAAGTAGACGCTCGGCTCGTCACTCGTCATATACTTGGCAACGAGCCAAAGCGCACCTTGCACGGAACCCACGCCAAATACGACGGCGAGTATCAATGCGACGATGATCGGAACGATCGCAAGGGGCCAAATGTCCGGCGTTCGGAAGAGATACCGATATCCATCGAAAAGAGCCCGAATTCCAGCGCGAAAACCAGGGCGCTCGGAAATGACGAGGGAAACGTTTTGGGGAGGGTTCATGGCAACTCACATGCGGTTGATTCTAGCTTTACATCATGGTTCATCGCGACGCCCGCGCTTGCCAATGCCTGCATACGGGCTTCACGCCGCAACCTTCACAACGAACCGCGTCTTTTCGCGAAGGACAGGATTGCAGCATCCCGAGGTGACACAAGGAAAAATCGTATTTGGTGGGATCGCTCGGGTCGAGACGCGAGAGCGCCTCCGTGATTTCTTCGGCCGCACGATAATCAGCAGCCGTGCGCGAGGTCAAACCGAGATTACGAGACAACTTGTGAATGTGCGTGTCGAGCGGAATGACGAGACGAGACGCAGGAACATCCCATAACCCGAGGTCCACGCCATCGGCTGGACGCACCATCCATCGCAAAAAAAGCATCAAGCGTTTGACGGCACTACCTTTTGCGGGATCGGGCAAGAGATGATCCGCTCCTAAATTGTCGTCGGCACCGAATGCTGGAAATCCTCCCCGCTGTCGCAATTCGGTGACCCATAGGCCCAAGGCCTCGCGAAACGTTCGGCCATTTTCCAATTTATGGACGAACGAAGCCCCAAGCGTTCCATGCGCTCGTTGCATGCGCCGAGCTCCGACGACGAGCAACGCCAAGTCCTCACCGCGGTACAATCGATGTCGAAATCCTGAAAGCCGAGCGTGCACATCGGCTGCGTCATCTGCGCAGCGGGCAACGTGCGGACCCAGGCGTGCCAGAGCGTCTTCGATTTTTGCGCAAAGCGCCTTTACATTGCCGAATGCGAGCGCCGAAGCAATCAATGCGACGATCTCTTGGTCCTCACGACGATCGTAACGATGCACGAAATGCACCGGATCGGCTGCGCGACGCGTCTCGACGTCGCATCTCGCACGAACGTCATCGAGCGCCCGTCGGAGAGCCTCGTCCGAAGCCACGCGCCCACGTCGCACGGACGTTTTTGCACGCAGCGTCCTCCCTCGCACGGTGTTCATCCGGGGCATATACCACGCCGCGCGCGCTCGCTCCACATGCCAGCGGTGTCGTGGCAAGCCGCTTTGCCCGTCGAAGGGAGCGCGACCAAGCTCTGCACTTGACCTTCGAGCTTCGTCGTGGTGCTTATCGATGCGTGGAAAGTCGCCCTTTGCCGCCTGCCCCTGCGTGGGTCCATGTTCCGTCTTCCGTGGCGGCGCGTCTGCGTTTGTTTGTCTTTCCGCACTCGGGAAGTGGCGCGTACCCATATCGCGTGATGAGCACGTCGCTGCCGCCGTGGGTCGAATTGTCGATTTTGCAATTGCCTGGCCGCGAGACGCTTTTCAATGCGCCGATGTATTACGCGATGAAGCCTCTCGTGGATGCCACGGCGCGAGTCATTCTTCCAAAACTCGAATTGCCCTATGCGTTTTTCGGACACAGCCTCGGCGCGCACGTCGCCTTCGAGCTCGCGCGCGAATTGCGCCACAGAAATGCGGCATTACCTCGCGGGCTGATTGCTTCGGGCACGCGAGCGCCCCATTTGCCCATGCGTAGAATGCCTCTTCACGACTTGCCAACGCCACGATTCATCGAAGAATTACGTCGTTATGGCGGAACCCCCGAGGCCGTCTTGCAGAATCAAGAGCTGATGGATATTTTTTTACCGCCCCTTCGCGCAGATCTCACGATATTCGAGACGTTTACTCATTCGCCCGACGAGCCTTTCGATTTCCCGATCGCAGTATTCGGTGGGCGAAGCGATCATCGCCTGGATCCGGACGAGCTCGAAGCCTGGCGCGAGCATACCCGGGGGCGTTTTTCCGCGACGTTTTTCGACGGAGGACACTTTTATTTGCTCGAACGATCGCGGGCGGCTTTTTTGACTTCCCTTCGAGAAACCCTGGAAACGTTTGGTTCATGAGGACAAACCATGCGCATCGTATTCGTCACGTGCCCACCCGATCAAGCGGCGCCGCTCCTTCGCCAATTGGTCGAAGAATCACTCGTTGCAGGAGGAAACATCATCGCACCCGTTCGGTCGATTTATCGGTGGAAAGGCCAAATTTGCGATGAAAGCGAAACCGTGTTGCTCATGGAGACATCCGACGAGGCCGCCCCGGCGATGATGAAGCGCGTGCGTGAGCTGCATCCTTACGAAGTTCCAAAAATTTTGACATTCGAGCCGAAAGAGGGCCTTGCCGATTATTTGCAATGGGTCGAGCAAGAAACGGCGAAGCGAATTTGACGCAGCGGGTCCAAATCTTTCGACGGAGCGTGCTGGGCGCGAAAAACACTTCGCGCCACTGCGAAAAACTCGCGTAACGACGGATGGACTTGTCGTGGCGGGTCGTGTCGTGGCAAGGAATGAGTGAATGAAACCGCTTCTCATTGTGAACCCTCGATCGGGGCGAGGAAAAACCGGCATCGTTTTCGAGAAGATGCGCGGCCCGATCGAGCGGCATCTTGGTTCGGTGGATGTGAGTTTCACGGAGCGGCCGCGGCATGCAGTGGACATCGCGCGTGACGCGGCGCTCGCGGGGCGCGGGATCGTGGTCGCGGTGGGTGGGGATGGTTCGATCCACGAAGTTGCATGTGGGCTCATGCAAGCGCGCGAAGAGGGAGTGAAGCTGCCGCGCATGGGGATCATCGGAGCGGGTACGGGCGGCGATTATCGACGCACGCTCGGCTTCGAAGACCGGCTCGATCGCTATTGTGGCGCGATCACGGACGGGCAAACGCGCACGGTGGACATCGGACGTTTCTCGTACGTGGCGCACGACGGAGAAAAAAAGTCTGGGTACTTCATCAACATTCTTTCGGCGGGCATCGGGGGGCTGGTCGATCAATACGTCGCGCAATCGTCGCGATCGCTCGGGGAACGATGGCGTATTTGACGTCGTCGCTGAAGGGCCTGGCGCGCAGCGCCATCGGGCGGCTCAAAATCACGACGCGACGCGAAGACATGTCGCGTGAGGAGACCATCGAGACGCGGCTCATCGCCATTTGTAATGGCAGATTCTTCGGCAGCGGAATGCAAGCAGCTCCGATGGCGAGCCCCGATGATGGGCTCTTCGACATCATCGACCTCGGCGCCGCACCGCGACTGCGTTTTCTTGCCGTCAATACGCGCATGTACACCGGCACGCACATTCATTCGCTCGACGTGAAGCATTACCGCTGCGATCACATCGAGATTGACTTGCTCAACAAAGACGTGGCCGATCGCTTCTTGCTCGACGTCGACGGCGAGCCGCTCGGTCGACTACCGATTACCGTCGACATGGTTCCAAGCGCCATCGAAATTTTCGTGCCGAAGCAATGATGCATTGCGGCATGAAATAATGTGTCGCATGAGTCAGCTTTTCTTGTAGAATGAGTCGCCTCATGAATGGTGGCATTTCGAAAAGCGGCGGGCCGCGTTTTTTGGTCGTCGGTTGTGGCGGAATCGGAGGGCTCGTTGCTGCGCATCTTTTTGCGCATGGCCACGATGTGACCGTCTTGACGACGAATACACAAATCGCTTCGGCCATCAACTCGAATGGAATTCGCATCGTCGGTGATGACCGCGTGAATTCCGTCCGCGGAAAAGCCGAAACGGACCTCGGGCCGAGTACCGAAGCGTTCGATTACATTCTGCTCGCAACCCAACCGCCCCAGGTGGAAGAGGCTGCTCGAGGTGTGCTGCCATTTCTCGCGCCTCACGGGGCGATGGTGACATTTCAAAATGGGCTTTGCGAAGAACGCATTGCCAGCATTGCGGGGAAAGACAGGACCCTGGGCGGCGTCGTGGCGTGGGGTGCGTCGATGCTCGAGCCGGGCGTGTATGAACGAACGTCTCCGGGCGGTTTCGTGCTTGGTCGCATGGATGGCGCGTCGGACGAGCGTCTCGAGCCGCTCGCTTTGGCGCTCGGATCGATTGGTGAAACGACGATTTCACACAATTTGGCGGGGGCACGTTGGTCGAAATTGGCCATCAACTGCGCGATCACCTCGCTCGGTGCGCTCGGCGGCGAACGTCTCGGCGTGCTCATGCGTCATCGTTTCATTCGCCGCTTGGCGCTCGAAGTGATGACCGAAGTGGTCTTGACGTCGCGAGCTCTGGGCGTACGCCTCGAAAAAGTATCCGGCACGCTCGACCTCGATTGGATTGCGCTGACCGACGACGAACGACGCGCGGTCGGTTCCACGGGACTTTTCGTCAAGCACGCCATTTTGATCGCCGTGGGCACGCGTTTCCGCAAAATGCGCTCGTCCATGCTCGCTGCCATCGAACGCGGCAGGCCCCCGGCCGTCGATTTCTTGAACGGAGAAATCACTCGCCGAGGCCAAGCGAGTGGCGTTGCCACACCCATCAATTCGGCAATTCAAACGGAAGTGCACGCGGTCGCCGCAAAACGCACAACGCCTTCCCTGGACCTCTGTCGGGCCCTCTACGAAAACACGCGACATCTCGCGGTTGCCCCGATCTCCGTCCCTCCGCCGCCTGCCGAAGCGGATCCAGCGGCGCTCGATCCAGAACCGTTCACGCCGCCGCCCGCGCGTCATTCGGCGCGGCAATCGACATCGTCATCCATCGAGCTTGGTGGTTGACCAAGACAAACCTCGACAAGGCGCTCGGCGAACTACCGTCCGGAGTACGGATACGACGCGGTGCTCGCGTTTGGATCCGGCTGGCGAGCTGCGCAGCCACACGCATTGGGATCCACGGGGCGAGCTGGCGCGCGCATGCATCCGGCAGTCATTGCAATCGTGGCGATGGCTACTGCAAGAAAACGTCGCATGTGGTGATCGAAGCCAATGTGAGGAGAAAGGTCAAGCAGATGTGCTGCCTCCTTTCCTGGCGTTGTCTCCGAGGATAGCGTGTGCCGTGATGAATCGCGCGCATCCGTATGAGCATTTCGATGCAGATACTCGGGAAGAGGAGCACGGGTCATGAGTGCTGGACCCGCCGTACGCCGGATCGTGCTTTATAAACAAGGTATCGCCCACATCGAGCGCCGGGGCAGCGTTCAAGGCGGTTTCGACTTGCTCGTCGACCGCGCCGAGCTGGGCGAAGTTCTTCGTTCATTGACCGTGTGGGTCGAACGCGGTGGCGGGCACATGACGGCGCTCGCGTTCGATGCGCCGGAAGATCCAGACGCGGCGTTGGCTGGGCGCAAATTGCGATTCGAGCCGGGCGCAACGCTTCGCGGGATGCTCCACGCGACGCGTGGGCGGCGCGTGCGCATCGAAAGCAGCGAAGGCAGCGCGGAAGGAGAGCTGCTCGGATTCGAAGAGTCCACCAGTCCTCAGGGCGCTCGCCGTTGGCTTCTCTTGCGCACGGGACTTGGTCAAATCGCCGTTTTCGATCTTGCTGCGATCCGGACGCTCGACTTCGTCGACGCCGCCGTTCGCGGCAGTCTCGACATGCTCGTCGACCGCAGTCGCGCGTCTGCACGCGGTGATGGACGCAGCGTACACGTGGTCCTCGACGGCGCCGCGGACGACGTTCGCGTCCTCTACGTCGTGCCTTCGACGCCGTTCGTCATTTCGTACCGCCTCGCGTGCGGGCCGTCCGATGCACGCTTTTTTGCCTTCGCGCTCATCCACAACCCGCTCGAAGAAGACCTCGAACGAGTGGAGTTCGTGCTCTCGTCGAAAGCGCCGACGCAGGTTGGTTCGGCTCAAGGTCCCGCGGGTACGCGCGCAAATGAGCTCGTCAAACACGAGCGCACGCGGCGTCGTGCGTCCGGACAACCCAACACCGTTCGCGCGCCGGTGCCTCAACCCACCGTGAACGTCATCACGCCCGGAAAAACCCTTCCCCCGAAAACATCCGAGCGAACGAGCGAAAGCAACGAGTCGAATGCAAGCTCCATCGATCTGGAAACATCGTCCACGACGCAGCCCGAGGCGACCGAGTGGCGTGCAAGCGATCCGGTATCGCTTCGGCGCCGCAGTGCCGCGATGGTTCCGGTCTTCACCACCACCGTGTCGATCCGCAAAGAGCGCGTCTTTCGCGATGCAGCGGGTGTCCATCCAGATTTGCTGGTTTGTTTTGACAACCTCACGAGCTCGGTGCTCGAAGAAGGTCGTTGCGCCGTCTACGACCTTGGCCGTTATCTCGGAGAAGCGACCCTGCCGCAGACCGCGCCAGGCGCCTCCGCGAAGCTCTCCTTCGCCAAGGATCAGTCCGTTCGCCGCAGCCGCACCTCGCACAAGACATCCTTCGTGGCGAGCCTCGATTTCAAGCCCGAAGGCGTCGACGAACAAGAATCCTTCGAGGAGCGGCACTTCGTGACGATTCGCAGCGATCATCAAGTCGACATCGACGTCGTCGTCGACATCGCGCGTGTCGAAGGTCGAACCATCGTTGCCGAGGGGCACACGCCGATCGCGGAGACGGCAGCATCGCAGAGTTTTCGGCTTCAAGTGCCCGCTCTCGGTGAAGCGACGCTCAGCGTGTGCGAGTCATGGAAGCAGGCGCGACGCGTTCCGTACGACGGGCTCGAGTTGACGCAGGTCGAAGGATGGCGTCGCTCCGGACTACTCGACGAGGAGCAGCATGAAACGCTCATCGGCATGCTCCGCGCATGGGAGGACGCTCGAAGTGCCGATACGCAGTGGGCGCGTCTCGAGCGCGAAATGCTCGACCTATTCAGCCGCCAGTCGAAGATCACCGATCAGCTCGGAGTGCTTCATGAAGGGGGCCCCGAGGGCATGCTGCGTATGCGTTTCGTCAGCGAGCTCGACAGCGCGCAGCATCGGATATTGGCGATCGACGAGGAGATGCAGAAGCTTCGCGCTCGAGCTTCCACGCACCGACAATCGGCGCAGCAGGCGCTCACGAGTCTGTCTCGACCGTAGGGTCGTTCGTGCAGAAACGATCCTTTGGCGAGTACGGCGTATACTCGCCCCGTGCTTCCCCTGCTCGCACTCACGATCATTGCGGTTCTCACCCTCGGTTACTTCTCGTACGGGCGAGTCATCGCGAGGAACTACGCGCTCGACGATTCGGTCGACACGCCTGCGGTGCGTCGCGCAGACGGCAATGACTTCGTTCCAACGAAGCCTTTTTACCTGCTTGGGCAACACTTCAGCGCGATCGCGGCGGCCGGTCCCATCGCTGGGCCGATCCTTGCAGCTCAAATGTTCGGCTGGATGCCCTGCGTCCTTTGGATCGGCCTCGGCGTCGTTTTCATCGGCGCGGTGCACGACTTTTCTGCGCTCGTCGCGAGCGTTCGTCACGATGGAGAGAGCATTGCGGAAGTGGTCAGGCGGCAGCTTGGAAGGCGCGCGTGGCTGCTCATCCTGTCGTTCATTTGGCTCGCGCTCATCTACGTGATCGTGGCGTTTGCCGACATCACGGCGAGCACGTTCGTGGGCAAGACGGAAGAGTTCGAGGGCGGGACGTTTACGTTCAACCCGGGTGGTGCCGTGGCTGCAGCGAGCGTCATGTACCTGGGTTTGTCCGTGCTGATGGGCATCATCGACAAGCGATGGCAGCCGCCTCTTTGGCTCACGACGATCATTTTTGTCCCTGCAACGCTGGGCGTCGTGTGGCTTGGGACGAAGGTGTCGACATCGTTCGTGCTTGGCGTGGACAATCCGCAGAGAGCGTGGGGTCTCGGGATCCTTGTGTACTGCTTCATCGCGTCGCTTCTGCCGATGTGGCTCTTGCTCCAACCTCGAGGGTACCTGGGCGGGTTTGTCTTGTACCTAGCGCTCGGTGTCGGGACGATTGGTCTATTTTTTGGTGGGCTTCGTTATCCGGGTGAATTCGACATACGGATGCCGGCGTTCAAAACATTCGATGCAGGCGGTCCATTTGGAGCGCTCTTTCCGTTTCTCTTCGTGACCATTGCATGTGGCGCGTGTTCGGGTTTTCACGGGCTCGTTTGTTCGGGCACGACATCCAAACAAATATCCAAAGAATCGCACACGCATGCGGTGGGATATGGCGCCATGCTCCTCGAGGCATTCGTTGCGATCATTGCACTAACGACGGTCATTACGCTGGCACCGAGCGGTCCATTGCCGGGACCGGGCAAGATATATGGTGACGGCGTGGGGCGGTACATGACGGTCATCGTAGGCAAAGAGCATTATTTGTTTGCGGCGACTTTTGGAGCAATGGCGTTTTCGACGTTCGTTTTCGATACGCTGGACGTATCGACGCGGCTTGGTCGTTACGTGCTCCAGGAATTGTTCAATGCGCGGAAAGCTCCGTGGGTGGGTCCCGCGGCGACGGCATTGACGCTCGTGCCGCCGGCGTATTTCATTGCGACGGCGACGCCACCGGGGCCGGGCGTTCGTCCGGCATACATGAATTTTTGGACATTGTTTGGTACGAGCAATCAACTGCTCGCGTCGCTGACGCTCTTGGCGATTACGGTGTGGCTCTATCGAGAAAAGCGGCGCATTTGGTACACGGCGATTCCGACGGTATTCGTCATGGTCGTCACGGTGTGGGCCTTGGTTGCGCAGATTCGACATGCGTTCGGTTCGCTGAAGGACGGCGGATTCGTTCTGAACACGGCGACGATGAATGGCGTGGTTGGCATAGCGCTCGTGGGGCTGGCCGTGGCGCTGCTCGTGGAGGCGGCGCGGGTGATTTTGAAGCGAGGCGCTGCGGTCGCGGGGCAACCAAGCTGATCATCCGCGCGCGAGACGCGAGATCCGCCGGCACGCGATCGTAGCTCGGACGACATCGTCGTGGGCGGCATTGGAGCCGCTCGTGCCTGCTTTTCAGGCAATTTCCGCCCTCCCCGCCCGCCCCAAAAATTTCCGGAACCCTTTGCCCATCCCGCTGTCGGTTGCGGGGCGGAACGAAATGAGCAGCAGACGAGACGCCTAGAACGCGTCACCCCGTGCCTCATTCGCGCTGCCTTACCGATCAATTCCCCGCCACGCGCGGAGGACGAAGGAGTCGTTTGTCATGGAACGCAAGAACAATTCCGAGAACCAACCGTTCGCCAATGCCTCTGCCGTTCTTTTCGGACAAACCACGCCGTCTTTCGATCTGCGTAGCGCATTCGGAAAGCCCGAGACCGCATCGAATGAAGTTCCCGCCAATGCTCCGGAAGGCTCGTACACCTACGCGCTCGTGCAAAGCGGCCCGGCCGTCCCGGCGGACGAAATCGAGCAATCACAAGAGGCGATCGAAATCATGATTCTGTGGGGCACGTCCATTCTGCACGTCGCCCACTTGTCGCCTCCGCGGTCGTTTCATGTCGGCGAGGAAAATGCGGACTTCGTGCTGCCCGAAAATGCAATCGGCGCAAAACGGTTGCCCGTCGTGCTCGTGGGTGAAGACAAGGTCGCGCGCGTCGTCGTTTCGGCTTCGGCTCATGGCTCGATCGAAAACGACGGGAAATCGTCGGACATCGATGCCACGAACGCGGAGCCTTGCGCCGCGCTTGCCGGAGCTGCGCAAATTGCCGTCGGCCTGGGCGCAAAAGTGAAACTCGACCTCGGTGGCGTGACCATTCACGTCTCGCGGGTAAAAGCAGGCAAGAAGGTCAAGGGCGGAATCGTTTTGGACAAAAAGGGTTTGCCCTGGCATGGTTTGTCGTTCGCCCTGCACGCCGGTTTGCTCGCGGCAGCAGCGTTTTTCCTCCCGCCCATGGGCGCGGACGAAGAAAATTCAATTGAAGGCGACAAGCTTGCATTCATGCAGCAAGCGCTGAACGTGACGGCCGAACGTGAGCAAGACAAAAAGGAATCGCCCGAGGTCATCGAAAACCAAGACAAGAATGCGGGCGGAACCGAAGGTACGCGGTCGATTGGAAGCGAAGGCAAAATGGGGAGCACCACGAGCCGAAATAGCTCGGGCAAGTTCGCAATCTTCGGGCCGAAGGACAATACCGATCCGCAGGTTGCCCGGGCCGCCGCGCTCTCTGATGCGCAAACGTTCGGCATGATTGGCCTCGTCGCCACGCTATCCGGCGGTGATCCCAATGCCGTCACCGCACCGTGGGGCGGCGACATTTCAATGGGCAGCGACGCGCGCAGCGCCCTTGGAAACATGTGGGGCGCGTCGCTCGACGAGGCTGCTGGCGCCGGCGGACTTGGTTTGTCCGGGCTCGAACAAGGTGGCGGAGGCAAAGGCGAAGGCATTGGACTGAACCGCATCGGAACGATTGGCACGGACCTCAGCAATCAAGGAGGCTTCAGCCGAGGAATCACGCGGAACAGCCACCAAACGAAACCTCCGCGCGTGCGGCCCGAAGGCGCCACGACGGTCGGTCGATTGCCTGCCGAAGTCGTTCAGCGCATCGTGCGGCAGAATTTCGGTCGATATCGATTCTGCTACGAGCAGGGTTTGCGGCAGAATCCGAATTTGCAAGGCCGCGTGGCCGTGCGGTTCGTCATCGGCCGGGACGGCGGCGTATCGCAAGTTCAAAATGGCGGATCGGACATGCCCGACGCGAACGTGGTCTCGTGCGTCGTGCGGTCGTTCTACGGCCTCAGCTTCCCGGCGCCCGAACATGGCATCGTGACGGTCAATTACCCGATCATGTTCCAACCCGGTGGTTGATCTAGACAAACCCTCTCCCCTCGCCGGGAGCCTGCCTTTCGAGGCACGCTCCCGGTTCTTTTTTGATATCGTCTCGCATTGGTTCGGCTCGAAGGTGCTCATCGCACACGAGGCGGTCTTGCATGGCTCTTGCTGGGGAAGTTACCGCTACCGAAGGCGTCGCACCGGCTGAGTCGTTCGGTCGTTCCGCAGCACGCGTAGCGTCACGACCCGCCATCGACATCATCGTTCGTTGGGGTGACTGCGTCATCTACGCGCACGAGCTATCCCCGCCGCGATCGTTTGTCGTGGGTGAACATGACTGCGACGTGACACTTCCTGCCGAAGTCCTTGGAGCACCTCGCGTGCCCGCGCTTTTGGCGCGTTGGGACGGCGATGTGCGGCTCGTCGTGCCCAAAGGAGCGCGCTGCTTGCTTGGTGGTCAAAAGAAACGCATGTCGGCTGCTCGATGTATCGAACGTGGCATCGGACAAGCATCGTCCACCATGCGTGATGCCGCCGAAGTACCGCTTCTTCCCGGACAAACCGCCACGCTGTTCTTCCAATCGGTCGCGATCGACTTGTGCTTCAGCTCGGCAGCCCCTCGAATGGCCCGCCGGCCGCTCTTCGAGAAACGCGTTGCCCTGACGCAGCTCGCATCGTTTTTCGCGCATGCGGCAGTGATCGGAGTCTTGTTCTTCTTGGTTGGTCCGGCCGAACTCCACGAGGACTACGGCCTTTCCGCCGAACAGCTTTACGAGCTGCAAGAGCGCCTGTGGCGTCTCGAAGAAAAAGAGCGTGAGCTTCAACGAGAGCTCGATGGGTACGAGTGGCGAGCGCGGCGGAATCAGCGGCGTAACCAAGCTTCCATCGCGGCAAGCCAAGACGCATGGATGAGAGCGCTCGAAGAAGGCAGCAATCGTTGGAGCGCTCAGCTTGCAGCCGAAGCGCGTGATGAAGGTCCGAGCGACGAGGACCGCAGCCTCATCGGCGTGCTGTACGACTGGCCCGAGCCCCCTGCACCGCCGAAGCCCGCACCAGTTGCTCCTGTGCGTGAGGCGCGTCCGACGACCGTCACGATGCCTGCCGACACGCGACCGATTCGCGGCCGCGGACCGCAAGTGCGCATGGGCGCCGTATCGGTGAGCGGCCGTTTGCCGCCCGAGGTCATTCAGCGGATTGTCCGGCAAAACTTCGGCCGCTTTCGGCTGTGTTACGAAAACGGACTGCGCAACAACCCCAACTTGCAAGGACGCGTCGCCGTTCGGTTCGTCATCGGCCGCGATGGCGCCGTGTCGAACGTGAGCAACGGCGGATCCGACATGCCCGACGTTGGTGTCGTGCTGTGCGTCGTTCGTTCGTTTCACAGCTTGAGTTTTCCGCAGCCCGAGGGCGGAATCGTGTCGGTGGTCTACCCGGTCATGATGTCCCCGGGCGATTGAGTTTCCCAAGGCGCTCGTTTTGCTACGCTCGCGCCTGGTGCGGCTGCTCCTCATTCACACCGGCGGAACGCTCATGATGCGCGGCGAGCATCCAACGCCGCTCGCGCCCGACGTGTACACGCGAGATCTCGTCGCCGAGCTTCCCGTCTTGCGCAAGCTCGCAGAGATCGAAACGCGCATCCTGTACAACTTGGATTCGGCTGATTTTCAGCCTCATCACTGGATCGAGCTTGCACGCGTGATCCATGGATCGCTCGAGCGTTACGACGGGTTCGTCATCGTGCACGGCACCGACACGATGGCGTACACGGCCAGCGCGCTCGCGTTTTTGCTTCCGGGGCTCGATCGTCCCGTGATCCTCACAGGCGCGCAAAAGCCGCTCGTGGACGTGCGTACGGATGCTCGGACAAACCTCGTCGATGCATGTCATCTCGCCACGATGAAGGTCCCCGAAGTGGGCATCGCGTTTCACTCGGAGCTCTTGCGCGGATGTCGAGCGACGAAGCTCGATGCATGGGGCATGAAGGCATTTGGCTCGCCGGCGTGTGCGCCGCTTGCGGTGCTCGGGCTTGGAGCGAACATCGCGGCGCACGTGCTTGCTCCGCGCGCGGCGTCGGCGCTCGATGAACGCATCGAAACGAACGTGCTGGTGATTCGAGCGTTTCCGGGGCTCGATCCGCGCCTTTTGGATGCGACGTTGTCCGTAGGGTTGCGGGGGCTCGTGATCGAAGCGTTTGGCGCGGGAAACGTTCCGCGCCTCGAGAACTCGCTCATTCCGGTCATCGAAAAAGCGCACGCGCTCGACGTACCGGTCGTGATCGTGAGCCAGTCGCCGCGAGGAGCGGTGGACTTGAGTCGATATCAGGGCGGCGTTGCTGCAGCACGCGCGGGGGCCATTGGAGCGGGCGACATGACGTCGGAAGCGGCCTTGACGAAACTCATGATTGCTTTGGGCCGGTGTGCCGAGACAAACGGCGACCGAGCAGCGTCCGTGCGCGATGCATTTGCCGTTTCGTGGGCGGGTGAGATGAGCGTTTGATGGAGTTTGCCTCGGGACGTGGTCGAGCGATAATGTTCGTGGCTTTGGCGAGTACGGCATTTGCCGTGAGCTCGCCGATTGCACGATATGCGCGTCCGGCGCATCCGCTCTTCGTTGCATTTGGTCGCGTGGCGCTCGCATCGATCGTCTTGTTTGCGCTGGACGCCGCCGGCGTCATTCGTCATGCGCGAGCCATCCCTCTGGCGACGCGTTTGCGCATCGTCGTATGTGGCGCGCTTCTCGGAGCGCATTTCGCATTGTTTCAGGCGGGTCTCGATGCGACGTCGCTTCCGGCGGCCGTTTCGCTGGTATCGCTGGAACCGGTCGGCGTGGTCATTGCGGCTTTCATTTTTTTTCGTGAAGTGCCGACGAAGCGCGAGCAAATGGGCGTCGTGCTTGCCACGATGGGCGCGGCGGTCATTGCATTTGCGGCGGGCACGGGTGAACACAAGCTCGTGGGTGATTTGCTCGTGCTCGGGTCGGTCGCATTGTTCGGGTTTTACGTGGCCGCAGCTCGAGCCATTCGTCATGCATTGCCACCGCAGCATGCCGGGGCGATGATTTACGCCATCGCGGCGCTCGTCATTTTATTGGTTTTGCCGTATGCCGGTGCATTTACGAACGTGCCGGAATTACCATGGCGATCATTCGTCGCCATTGCCGCCATTGCGTTCATTCCGACGCTCATAGGGCACACGTCGGTGCAAGCGGCAGCGCGTACGCTTCCGCCGGCTATCGTATCGCTTGTTTCACCGGGAGAAACGCTCGGCGGTTTGTTGATAGCGGGCGCATTCATGCACGAAGTCCCGAAGCCTCAGGAATTGATTGGCGCTGGCATGATTCTGAGCGGCGTGCTCGTGGCGATATTCGGGCCTGCGCCGAAGTCATGAACCCTCGTACGTTCCAGCCGAAACGCTAACGCCCCATCCAAATTCATTCGCCTTGGACAAACCATTGCCGACGTAATTCGTGCCTTTCCTTGACTCGCGCGCTCCACGCGGAACGCTTTCTGCAATGTACGCGAGTCTCTTTCGGAACGTGCTCTATCCGGTTTACGAGTCGGGCCTTCGCGGCCGCGCCACGCTGCAAGCTTTGGGAGAGCTCGAACAATCCCAATGGCGCACGCCAGAAGCTCTGGCCGAACTGTCTTTCCGGCGAATGCTCGACGCCCTCCGCCACGCCGAGCGGCACGTTCCTTTTTACCGCAAACGATTCGCCGAATACGGCGTGCGCGTGAGTCAGGTGAAAGCGCCCGAAGATCTCGCGGCGCTGCCTATCGTGACCAAGAACGACATCCGCACGCATTGCCACGAGCTCGTCGCGGAAAACTTTCACGGAAAACTTCATCGAAGCGCCACGGGAGGTTCTACCGGCGCGTCCATGTACTTTTTCTACGATCACGCGACCTACGAGCGTCGCATTGCCGCCACGATCCGCGCAAACCGTTGGGCAGGCGCCGAAATTGGCGATCGGGAATTGCACGTGTGGGGACGACCTCCGGGCGAGCCCCAAGGCCTGCGCGCCATGAAGCGGTCGCTCGAGCAATTCTTGTGGCGGCAAAAGTACGTTTCGAGCTTTCACCTGCACGAGGACAAACTCGTGGACATGCTGCGCGAGATCGCGTCGTACGAGCCGCGCGTGATCATCGGCTACACGATGCCGCTCTATGTGCTGGCCCGAGCTGCCGTCGAAAAACGTTTCGTGTTGCCGCCGCTTCGAGGGGTCATCACAGCGGCCGAGCGTCTCTTCGAGCATCAACGAAACGTCATCGAACAGGGCTTCGGCGCTCCCGTCTTCGATCGTTACGGATGCCGTGAAGTCATGTTGATCGGCGCCGAATGCGAGCGGCATTCCGGCCTCCACATGACCGCGGAGAACGTGTTTGTCGAACTGTACCGCAACGGTCGTCCCGCGCCTGTCGGTACGCCCGGCGATGTGCTCATCAGCGACCTGCACAACCGCTCGATGCCGCTGCTCCGGTACCGAAACGAAGACATCGCGACGGCGAAAGCGGGCGCTTGTCCATGCGGTCGAGGACTCCCGCTGCTTGCATCGGTCGAAGGCCGAACGCTCGACATGATCGTCGGGACAAACGGTCGCATCGTCGCGGGCGAAGCGTTCCCGCACTTGCTCAAGGACTACCCCATCGATCGTTTTCAAGTGCACCAACGGGCAGATCGCACGACGACGTTGCTCATCATGCCCGGCCGCGGATTCCGCAAAGAATCCGCGACGGAGATCGACCAGCGTCTCCGTACGGTGCTGGGGCCCGATGCAGCCTTGCGCATCGAGCTCGTGAACGACATTCCGCTGACGACCAGCGGCAAGCATCGCGTCACGAAGTCCGACGTGCCCATCGACATTGGTGCGAGCGTGCCGCCGGACGTGCTGGTGCGTCCTCGCGTTGCTCCCAAGAGATCGTCCGGAAAAACGCGCGTGGCGCACATCGTGTTGTCGCTCCAGCCAGGAGGCCTCGAACGCGTGGTGCTTCAGCTCGTCGAGCGGATGGATCGATCGCGCTTCGATCCGATCGTCGTGGCACTGGAAGAACGGGGCGCGCTCGCGAACGAGCTCGATCGCCTGGGCGTGCCGATGCATGTGTTTGCTCGCAAGCGTGGCTTCGACGTGCAGGTCTTGTCGGATCTCGTCAACTTGTTCGAGGAGCAACGAATTGCGCTCGTACACACGCACAATCCGAGCCCGCACGTGTACGGATCGTTTGCCGCATCGATCGTCCGTAACCGCGGACTGCTACGTCCGAGCGTCATCCACACGAAGCACGGGCGCAACCATCCGGACGATGGCCGTCGCGTGATGGTGAATCGCGTTGCGGCTGCGTTTTCCGATCGCGTCGTCGCCGTGAGTGAGGACGCGCGAACGGTGGCGATCGAAGTCGAACGGATCGAACCTCATCGGTTGGTCGTGATTCGCAATGGTGTCGACACGACGAAGGTTTGTCCGGGCGATGGAGCTTTGGCGCGTCGAACGCTCGGCGTCGCGGACGATGCGTTTCACGTTGGATGCGTGGCCCGACTGTCTTTCGAAAAGGATCACGCGACGCTTCTGGAAGCGTTCTCGATCCTGCGGTCGCGTGTTCCACGCGCGCACTTGACGCTGGTGGGTGACGGAGCGTTGCGGCGCGAGCTCGAAGAATCGGCCGAGCGGCTTGGAGCACGTGATGCCGTGACGTTCGTGGGCTTCACGGACGATGTGGTGTCGCTCTTGCCGTCATTCGATGTTTTCGCGTTGGCATCGCGGACGGAGGGTACGAGCTTGACGCTGCTCGAGGCTGCGTCTGCTGGGTTGCCCATCGTGGCGACACGGGTTGGGGGCAACGCGGAGATCGTCGTGGATGGCGAAAGTGGGCTTTTGGTGCCGGTAGGAGAGCCACGAGCGTTTGCGGAAGCGCTGGAAGCGCTGGCGATGCGCGCTGATCGTCGGCAGATGGGCGCGCGGGGTCGCGCCGACGTCGTGGCGCGTTACGAGCTTGGCAAGATGGTGGCCGCATACGATACGCTCTACACCGAAGTTTTGCGGTCCGCGTGAGCGACCAGCGACCGACCGCCCTCGGGCGGTTGGTTCATTCCATGCTTGGCGCACTGCACGTTTGCGGGTTATCGGAGAAGCAAGATGTCCGACGGTCACCACAAGCTCCCGCCGAAAAAGGAGGTTGCGCTCGCGCTGCTGGAGGGACCCAGCATGTTCGTGCACCTCGATCCTCGGCGCCCCGGCGTGCTCATTCCGCCGCGGTTCCGCGACAAACCTCAGCTCGTCCTGCAGATCGGGCTCAACATGTTCGTCCCGATCCCCGACTTGAAGGTCGATGACGAGGGCATCACGTGCACCTTGTCGTTCGATCGTGCTCCGTTTTGGTGTCGGATGCCTTGGAGCGCGGTCTACGCGCTCGTGGGTGAAGACGGGCGCGGGATGATGTGGCCGAACGACATTCCGCCGGAAGTCGTGGCGCAGATGCAGAACCCTCCGCCGAAGGACACGCAGAGAGCAGCTCCGAGGCGCCCGCGACCGAAGTTGTCTGCGGTTGGCGCAGCGCCGCGCGATCGCGAGTCACGAGTCGAGGAGACGGAGGAGGCACCGCCGATATCCGCGCAAACGGACGTGCCTGGCAAGGCGGCGCGGGGGCCGGCAGAGAGCGCCCCGCGTTCGTCCGATGGCAACGCTGCGCGCGTGTCGGACGGCAATGCAGCCCGTTCGTCGGACGGCGACGATACGCCGCCCCCGCCCGAACCGGCACGCCGGTCTTCGGGATCGACGAGCGGACGCAAGCCCAAGCGCGAGCTTCCGCCCTATCTACGCGTGATCAAGTAGTCACGCTTGACCGTAAAGGCAGGACACGCGAGCTTTCCCCCGCCCATGCTCCCCTCGAAGATCGAGGGCTCCGCTCGGATGAACCGAGTTGTCCCTTCAAATGCTCTGCGCCGGATCCTCGTTCCATTGGCGCTCGTTGGCGCCGTGGTTGGACTCGAGTTTTCGTTCGAGTGGCTCATTGCCGACGCTGCATGGCGGCAGCTCGCGCTCTTCGCGATGGTCAACGTGATCGTCGCGTTGTCGCTCAACGTCATCAACGGCATGGCGGGACAGTTCTCGATCGGGCACGCCGGGTTTGTCGGCATCGGTGCGTACACCGCGGCGATCGTCGCAGGACACGTCCACAAAGCCCTTGGCACCGAAGACATCCTGTTCTCGAACTCGTTCATCGTGATGCCGCTCGCGCTGCTCGCGGCCGGTTGCGTCGCTGCTGTGTTCGGGTTTGTCGTGGGACTACCCAGCTTGCGGCTCCGGGGCGACTACCTTGCGATCGTCACGCTCGGGTTTGCCGAAATCTTCAGGCTCGTCATCGCCACGGCGCAAACTGGAGGCACGGTCGAAGGTCCCATCGCTCGATTTCTTGCCTATCTCGGCGGGCAAAACGGCTACGCAGGTCCAGACAAGAACGGAATTCCGCAATACGCAGGTCCGTTTTGGATCTTCGGCGCAGTCGTGCTGTGCGTGATCGTCGCGTGGCGTTTGAAGTTTTCAGGCTGGGGAAGAGCGCTTCGAGCGCTCCGCGAAGACGAGATCGCAACGGCGAGCGTCGGTGTCGACCCGACGCGTTACAAGGTGACGTCGTTCGTCATCGCAGCGACGGGTGCCGGAATTGCGGGAGGGCTTCTCGCATCGATGCGCGACGGCAATCCCACCGTGCAGCCGGATCAGTTCACGTTCGCGTATTCGTTCGATGCGATCACGATGGTGATCCTCGGTGGGTCGGGAAGTGTCTCCGGAGCGATCTTCGGTGGGGTCTTCGTCACGTTCACCGTGAAGATGATCGAGCAGCTTCAGGGCATGGATAGCGTGCAAGCGCTTCGTGCGACGTACCCGTCGCTGGATCTCAATGCGCTGCGCATGGTCATTTATGCATCGGTCCTGATCGGCCTCATGATCCTGCGCCCCGAAGGCTTGTTCGGCGAACGCGAGCTCGTGCGGCGCAAGCAGGCAGTGCGCCCTTCACCCATGCCGCCCGAACTGAAAAAGTCCGCGGAAGAGGCAGAGAAGTGAAGGCTCTCGATCTCCAGGGCGTAACGAAGAAGTTTGGGGGACTCCGCGCTGTCGGTGGCGTTTCGTTTTCGGTTCCGGACCGTTCGATCTTCGGCCTCATTGGTCCCAATGGAGCGGGGAAAACGACGGTCTTCAACCTCGTCACGGGTGTCTACAAACCGGATGTGGGTTCCATTCGTTTTCATGGCGAAGAGCTATCGACACTCGGTCCCGCAGAGATTGCTCGGCGCGGCGTTGCGCGCACGTTTCAAAACATCCGTCTCTTTGGACAACTCACGGTGCTCGAAAACGTGCTCGTAGCGTGTGAGAACCAGCGCAAGTCGGGGCTCTTGTCAGCGCTGCTCAGATCACCTGCGTTTTACCGCGACGAAGAAGAAATGACTCGGCGCGCGATCGAGCTGTTGTCGATCTTCGAGCTCGACAAGTTGGTGGACGAAACGTCCACGTCGCTCTCGTACGGCAACCAGCGTCGTCTCGAAATTGCGCGAGCGATGATGCTCGAACCCAAGATCCTGCTGCTCGACGAACCTGCTGCGGGCATGAACTACGGCGAGGCCGAAGGGCTGAAGAAACAGATCAGGTGGCTGCGCGACAAGTTCGATCTGACGGTGATTTTGGTCGAGCACAACATGCAGGTCGTGATGGGCGTGTGCGAAGAGATCCACGTGCTCGATCACGGTGAAACGATTGCGCATGGGACGCCGGAAGAGGTCCGGAAAAACCCCAAGGTGCTCGCTGCGTACCTTGGCGAGGTCGTCGACGAGGAAGCGCGCAGCAGCGCTTCTCGCAGGGAGGGCGCGTCGTGAGAACTGCGCATCCGACGCGTGCACTTCCGACGACGGCGAGCGGATCGCCGCTGCTCGTCGTGAAGGATCTGGCCGTTTCGTATGGTGGCATCAAAGCGCTGAAGGGGATCAGCCTCGAGGTTCGTCGCGGTGAAATCGTGGCGATGATCGGCGCCAATGGAGCTGGCAAGACGACGACGCTGAAGACGATCGTGAGGCTCTTGCCCATCGCTAAAGGCAAAGTCAGTTACGACGGCAAGGACCTCGGGTCCGTACCTGCGGAAGAAGTCGTTGGTCGCGGCATCTCGCTCGTGCCGGAAGGGCGAGCGATTTTTCCGAACTTGACGGTCAAGGAAAACCTCGAGCTTGGCGCATGGAATCACAAGAAGCGCGAAGCGATGGACGAGACGATCGAGGACGTGGTGAAGCTGTTTCCGCGTCTGGGCGAGCGCATGCAGCAAGAGGGCGGGACGTTGTCCGGCGGCGAGCAGCAGATGTTGGCCATTGGTCGAGCGCTCATGGCGCGGCCGGCGATGTTGCTTCTCGACGAACCATCGCTCGGCATCGCTCCGCGTCTCGTTGCCGACATTTTCGCGGCAATTGCGCGAATTGCCCAAGCAGGTACGACCATCTTGCTGGTCGAACAAAACACGCGTCTTGCGCTCGAGTACACAACGAGGGCGTACGTGCTGCGAACGGGCGAGATCGCGATGAGTGGTGCATCGAAAGATCTCGCGGCCAACGAAGAGGTTCGTGCCGCGTATCTTGGCGGCTGACCCACGAGCGTCGGTTCGATGCCTCCATCCGGTTTGCCGCACGCGCGGGTGCTCAAGGCACGCTTGCATCGCGCACGTGGAAGGGCAACCATCGGGCCTAATCCATGCAAGGGTCGGCTCGTCCGATCCTCGCGCGACGGATCGCGCTCGAACGTTGGCCGATCCGTCGCTCGAAAGGCTCTCCCACCTCCTCTTCGTCCTTTGGAGGACCGATGTCGAAGTTCAAGGCCTTCCTTGCGTTTCTTGCTGCCGTGTTCGTGGTCGTTTTCACGTCACGCGCCGAGGCGACGCATTTTCGTTACGGCAACATCAGGTACACGATTCCCGATCCGGTTTCGGCTCCGCTGACCGCGCGCTTCGAAGTCGTCACGGCATGGCGTGCTGCGTTCGTCGGCACCACGGTGCTCCAATTCGGCGACGGAGGGAGCAACGGCTCCGTGCAAGGCGTGATCATTGGAGCTGGCTTCGACACGGCTGGCGAGGAGTACAAGGTCGTTCGTTACACGGCGACGCACACCTATCCCGCGCCGGGAATTTACACGGCGAAATTCAACGATTGTTGCCGCATCTCGACGCTCGAAAACGGCTCGGATCAATCGTTCGAGGTCACGGCAAAAGTCGACATGACGCCGGGTAATACGGGCAATCCCGTGTCCGTCGTCCCGGCGATCGTGCAGATGCAAACGGGCGGCGTCCGCACGATTCAGATCCCGGCCGTCGATCCTGACGGCACGCCGATTAGCTGTCGTTTTGCGACGCCTGCCGAGACAGGCAGCACCAGCACCGCGATGCCTCCGGGGATCGTGGGCAGCAATGTCGTCCCAACGCTTGCCGTCAGCGCCAATCCTCCCGGTTGCACGCTCACGTGGAACACGACCACGGCCCTTTCGAACCAAAAATACACGATTCAGGTGTGGCTCGAGTCGACCAATGCATCGAACGGAAACGTCAGCGCTTCGGTGCTCGACTTCATCGTCGAGATGGTGCAATCGCCGCCGCCAACGTGCACGGGCAGCGCGTCGTTCACCGTCGACATGGGCCAGACGCTGAACACGAGTTTTGTCGGGACAAACGTCGGCGGCGGCAACCTCAAAATGACCTCGATCGGCTCGATCGGTCTTTTGAATCCGCCCTCTGGCGCGACGCAGGCAAGCCCGTTCATGACGAACTTCACGTGGACGCCGAGCCTCGGTGAAGACGGCACCGGTATCCTCGCGGTGCTCTACACCAACTCGCTCAACATCAGCGGTTTCTGCACGTTGACCGTGACGGTGCCGGACTGTCCGCAGTTCAATCAACCGTGTAGTGCAGGCATCGGCGCGTGCGAGAAACCAGGCAAGCTGCAGTGCGTCGGGCCAAACATCGAATGCACGGCTGTGGCAGGAATGCCGATGCCCGAAGTGTGCAACGGCATCGATGACGACTGCAACGGCACACTCGACGACAACAACCCCGAATCCGGAATGACTTGCTCGACGGGTCTACCTTCGATTTGCGGCACGGGTTTGACCACGTGCAACGCGGGGGTGCTCGACTGCGTTCCGGATATCGCGCCCGGAAGCGTGACGGAGACCTGCAACAGCGTCGACGACGACTGCAACGGCACGACCGATGATGGCTACAACATCGGCGGTCAATGCTTCGTAGGCATCGGCGGATGTTCGGAAGAGGGCACGTACGTTTGCGATGGCATGGGCGGCGCGACGTGCAGTGCCGTGCCCGACGGCCCCGAGCAGGAGAAGTGCGACGGCGCCGACAACGATTGCGACGGCGTCATCGACAACGGCCTGGGCCTCGGCATCATTTGTACGTCGGGCCTCGGCGAATGCGTCGCAAGTGGCATGACCGCGTGTGATGGCATGGGCGGTGTCGCCTGCAGCGCCGTTCCTGGCACACCGGTGTTCGAGATCTGCGGCGATAGCAAGGACAACGACTGCGACGGCACCGTCGATAACGGCTGTGGCGACTCTGACGGGGACGGCCTCTGGGACGGCCTCGAAGAGCAGATCGGATCGAATCCCAACGATGCCGACAGCGATGACGACGGGGCGCTCGACGGCGAAGAAGTCGCGTACGACACCGATTCCGATGGCGATGGCGTGATCAACGTCCTCGACACGGACAGCGACAACGACGGCTTGTTCGACGGTACGGAGATGGGCAAGAGCTGCGGGCACCCGGCAACGCAAGCGCAACTTGGCCACTGCCGACCCGACGCCGATGCAGGACAAACCACGACCGATCCGACGGATCGGGACACCGATGTCGATGGTGTGGGTGATGGTTCGGAAGACCCCAACCTGAACGGCAAAGTCGACGCAGACGAAGCGAATCCGAACGAACCCGGAGACGCGAATGCAACGAAGGACTTCGATGGCGACGGCCTCAGCGACGGGCTCGAAGCGTTCTTGAAATCGAACGAAAAGGACGCCGACAGCGATGACGACGGCCATCTCGACGGTGAAGAGCACAATCCGAGTGACGACACCGATGGCGACGGAACGCTCAACGTGCTCGACATCGACAGCGACGGCGACGCGCTCTTCGACGGCACGGAGGCGGGCAAAGCTTGCCAGCATCCGTCGACGAACCCCGCGGCTGGCCGCTGCAAGAAGGACGACGACTTGGGTGCGACGAAGACCTCGACGCTCCTTTGGGACACCGATCGTGGTGGCGTGAGCGACGGCTCGGAAGACGCGAACCTCGACGGCACCGTCGATGCCAACGAGCTCGATCCGAACGATGGCAGCGACGACTCGAACGTCGTCGACGAGGACGCGGATGGATTGAGCAACGACGTCGAAACGACGCTCGGCACGAGCCCCACGGATTCCGATTCGGACGACGATGGGCTTCTCGATGGCGAAGAACCCGATCCCAGCGCCGACTACGACGGCGATGGCGGCAAGAACGCTCTCGATGCCGACAGCGACAACGACGGTCTGTACGACGGCACCGAAGCCGGAAGCGCTTGCAACGATCCGGGCACCGATACGGCTGCCATGAAGTGCATCCCCGACGCGGACAACGGGCAAACCAAAACGCTCGTGCTGAACGCAGACACCGACGGAGGATCGAAGCTCGACGGCGATGAAGACACGAACAGGAATGGCATCGTCGATGGAAGCGAGACCGATCCGCTCTTCGCTGGTGACGACATCGCGATGCCCGAATGCACGAGCGACGAGGCATGCGGCAATGCCACGAGCGGGCGCGTGTGCGTGAACGAGAAGTGCGTCGATGGTTGTCGCGGAGCTGGTGGCAATGGTTGCCCGACGGGCCAGGAATGCACGCTCACCACGGACACGGTGGGCGTATGTGAAGCCATTCCGCCGCCTCCACCGCCGCCTCCCGTGGAGCCCGAGAGCTGCGCGTGCCGCACGGTGAGCTCGGGCAGCAGCTCGCCTCTTGGCTTCGGTTTGGGCCTCGCAGCAGCAGCGCTGCTTGCGGCTCGCCGCCGTCGCCGCTGAGGTCGTCTCACATGGGGGGCACTCCAAGCCCCCCCCAATCCCCCCGACTACTCCTTCATCTCCGCTTCATCCGAAGCCACGAGGCTGTCGTAAAACTCAGCCACGAGCCCCTCGAGCCACTGCTTCCCTGCTTGCGTGCCGAGCGCCGAAGCGAACGCGGGAAATGTCGCAGTAGCGACTGCTTCCACGAGCTCCTGCGGGGGTTTGTCCGGTAAGCCAAACGCCGCGAGCACACTGCGCACCTTGGTCTGCGCATGTGCATCGACAAACCCCTTCACGACTTGGCGGCGACGTTCGGCGAGCTTTTCGTCCGTGCACACGTGCACGACGACGTCCACCGCCGCCCGCGTGACCATGTCCGTATCGGCCTCGTCGAGAAGCACGTCGGCGAATCGTCGTTCGAGCAGAAAGGCCACGATCCGTTGGCGAAGCTCGATGAACGCCGGCGCATTCGATTGTGAAATGATCGAGGCGGCACTCTTGCGCAGCGCTTCTCGGGAGAACCCAGTCAGAAATTTCCGGATTTCCGGTTCGAGTCTTCGCTCGAATTCGGCGCGCATTCCATCGATGCTCTTGCTGACACCACCGAGCCCAAATGGCGCGAATCGTTTGAGCAGCGACGGCAATCCCCAATCGGCGACGAAGGGGTTGACTCGATCAGAAAACTGGGTGAGCGCGTCGTGAAGCACGTCGGTCATCACGATGCGCGCGGCTTCGTGTTGCGAGATCTCACGCACGAGCGGCTCCATGAGAGGGCTCGACCGCGATGCAAGATCGCGCAGGGCCTCGCGAGCGTTTGGCGGAACGAACGTCTCGATGCGCGCGCGCTCTGCCACGAGCATCGACCGCATCTCGCGCACGATGCTCGAGAGCACTGGCTGAAACGACGTATCGAGCACCGCTCGGGCTAGCAACGCATCGAGCACGCTCGTCAAGGCACTCGCTTCGACCACCTGCCCGAGCGGCAAATCGAGCAGCTCGTCGAAGATGCTCGCGATGTTCGCGCGCCATTCGGTACGCGCGGCTGGCGAAACGAGGCGTGCGTGGAGAAACGCCAATTGCTTTGACTTCAAATCTTCGAGCGCGGCGCGAGGGATGGACACGGGTTGTTGGTTCACGAGCTGCCTCCGAGCGGCATGACTTGCGATGGGTTCGACGTCGGTTCTAGCCCGCATGAGCGTGACTGCTGGGCCGGTTGATCGCGAGGGTGTGGTCGCCTGGCGCACCACGCTCGATGTCGCAAGACGTCGAGATTGTCATGACCCAGGGCCCATCCGAGCGCACGAAATGACGAGTCCGGACAAGGCCCGACAAACGGATGCAACGTTTTACAAGTCCATGACAACTGTGCGCAGCACCCTCTGCTACTTCCTCGACGTTCACTGTTCAACATGCGCCCGAGGGAGGCGCACACGATGCTCCACACGCTGCTCTGCATCCTGTACTTCGCCGTTCTGCTCGCACTCAGTGCCTATGGCGTTCACCGGCTGCATCTGGTGCTTCTGTGTATGAAGCATCGACGCAAAATCGAGCAAGCCAAGCTCGTTCCGCACGTGGCTGACGAAGAGCTGCCGAGGGTGACGATTCAGCTCCCGCTCTTCAACGAATCGACGGTCGCAGCGCGACTTCTCGAAGCGACGGCGCGGATGGACTACCCGGCCGACAAGCTCGAAATCCAGGTGCTCGACGACTCGACGGATGAAACGCAGGCCCTCGTACGAGCGCACGTCGATCGTTTGCGTGAACGCGGCGTCGACGCCGTGTATCTGCACCGGACAAACCGCGTAGGTTACAAGGCCGGCGCGCTCGAAGAAGGCCTCGAAGTTGCCAAGGGCGAGCTCGTCGCCGTCTTCGATGCCGACTTCATCCCCGAGCCGCAGTTCGTCCGCGAGATCGTCGGACATTTCCGCGACCCCAAAGTCGGCATGGTCCAGACGCGTTGGGGCCACTTGAATCGTGATGCGACGGTGCTGACGAAGGTTCAGGCCCTCATGCTCGACGGCCATCACCTGGTCGAAAATCGCGCTCGTTACGGCGCGGGCCTGCTCTTCAACTTCTCGGGCACCGGCGGAATGTGGCGTCGTGAAGCCATTCGGGAAGCCGGTGGCTGGCAACACGACACGCTCACCGAAGACCTCGATCTGTCCTACCGCGCGCAGCTCAAGGGCTGGAAGTTCGTCTATCGCGGCGACGTCGTTTCGCCTTCCGAGCTTCCAGAGAACGTCTCCGCCCTTCGCGCGCAGCAATTCCGTTGGGCCAAGGGCACCGTGCAAACCGCTCGCAAGCTCCTGAAGACCGTGCTCACGGCGGACATCAGCCTCTCCCAACGCATCGAAGCCTTCTTCCACCTCACGCCGCACTTTGCCTACCCGCTCTTGGTCACGTTGAGCGTGCTTTTGCTCCCCGCGCTCGTGCTCATGCCCGCGACCGATACGCTCACGATGATCATCGTGGACCTGCCGCTGTGTGTCGCGACAACCGGCTCACTCGCAGCGTTTTACATGCACGCCGAAGCCGCGCAGGGACGCAAGCGAACGAGCGCCATCGCGCGTTTGCCCATGCTCATCGCGCTCGGCACCGGGCTCGCTCCGCACTTGTCCAAGGCCGTGTTCGACGGTTTGCGTCACATGGCCGGTGAATTCGTTCGAACACCAAAGGATGGCGTGAACAAGGGCCGATATCGCGCTCGCACGGACTTGCCCTTCATCGAGACGGCGCTGTGCCTCATGTCGTTTGCCTCGACGATCGCGTCGATTCAGACGGGCCACTACTTCGCCACACCTTTCGCCATCCTCTTCACGATCGGATACGGCTACGTGTCGATGCTCGTGGCCCACGAGCAAGCCGCGCGTCGTCAAGCCACGACGCCGGTGCTTGCTGCATCGAGCGATCCTGCAAGTGATCGGGTTGGCACGACCGAAGCGCCCGTTGGCAAGCTCGCCGCCTGACTTCCTCCCTCTCTGAATTTCCTGCCACAGCCGCCCTTCTCGCGTTCGTCGCGCTGGACCTTCCAGCGCCAGGCACCTATCCTCGCGATACCTGCGGAAACGGTGCCCATGACCAAGTCCGAAATCGCGCAAGCCGTCTACGAACGGCTGGGGGGATTCTCGAAAAAGGAATCGGCGGACCTCGTCGATCTCATCTTCGAGACCATGAAAGAGACCCTTGGCCGAGGTGAGAAAATCAAGATCTCCGGCTTCGGGAACTTCGTTTTGCGTGACAAACGCGAAAGGCAGGGGCGCAACCCGCAGACGGGCGATCCCATCGTGATCGATGCGCGTCGCGTCTTGAGCTTCAAGCCGAGCCAGATCCTCAAGCAATCGCTCAACGCGCGCCCGAACAGCGGCAGCAGCGCAGCAGCCGAGGAGTGACGAGCCTTGTCCGGGCGCAGAGAGCTTCCCGCAAAGCTCTACTACCGCATCGGTGAAGTGGCTGGGATCGTCGGCGTCGAGACGCACGTCTTGCGGTATTGGGAGAGCGAATTTCGCTCCATCCGCCCGCAGAAGTCCGCCAAGGGGCAACGTGTCTATTCTCGGCGCGACGTCGAAACGCTTCTCAAAGTGAAGGATCTGCTCTACGCGCATCGCTTCACGATCGCGGGCGCTCGCAGAAAGCTGCGCGAAGGGGGCATCGAACCGCCCGGAGACGACGATCCCAGCGTCGAGGAGGCGCGAAAGATGCGCGCTGCACTGCTCGACATCCGCGAAGAAATCGACTCCATCCTGCGCTCGTTCGACGAGCCTCATGCCCCAACCGCCAAGACCTGACGCGTTCGACCATGAGCGCGCAGGCGACGAATGCACACGAAGTGGTGCTTGCCGGAGGCGCGACGCTTCGGTTCGTAACGCCCAACAGCGCCGCCGAAGCACACCCGGACAAACTTCCGCGATTCGAAGTCGCGGGGCTTCCGGGCGCACGCATCACCGTACGACGAGGGTTTCTGGATGACGCGGGGGTCACCCTGCACGTGGCATGCGTCGAAGCTCCTTCGGATAGGTGGGCCCCCGGAATCGAAGACGTCGTGCTCGGCGTGGCGAGCGGAGTTGCTCACCGCGCAATGAGCGAACGGATGGCGCTCGAGCCGTTGGAAGTAGGATCGATCGTTTCACTCGACCAACACTTTGAGCAGAAACTATCGAGTCGAGGAGCTCGGGAAGGTTCACCCGTGAAGCTTTTGGGCAAACACGTGCTCGGCTTCGAAGGGCCGCGGAGCGATGTCGTGCTTTGCACGGTGATGTGTGACGAACCGCGCGAGCATGCGGGATGCGCGGACGTCGTCGCTCGAGCGAACCTCGCGGGGCTCGTACCAGCACCGCCGCCGAGTCTGCTCGTGCGGACGGTCTTGTTTGCAGCCGAAAAACCGTGGGATGCCGGCGCGCTGGCCGGCGTGCTCGGTCTACTGCTCGTAGGGCTCGTCCTTGCAAAAAGGCCGCGCCCGAAGCCGTGAGGCGTGTAGGTTTGTCAGAACGGAATGTCGTCGCCGCCGCCGTCGTAGCCAAAGTCGTCAGCAGGCGGGCCGGGATCCTGTTGAGGTGCAGGGCGCTGCTGTCCGCCACCACGAGGGGCATATCCACCGCCACCGCGCGGAGCACCACCGCCATAATCTCCGCCGCCTCGTGCCGCTCCGTAGTCTCGGCTGCCTCCTCCGCCTCCTTGCGGCGGTGAGAAATCAGCGGGCGGGCCCGAATCTTCCGCTCCTGGCCCTCCGCGAGAGCGACCGGAGAGGATCACGTTGCTCGCGATGATCTCCGTCTTATAGCGCTTGTTGCCGTCACGATCGTCGTAACTCGAAGTCCGGAGCGACCCTTCGATGAACAGCGACGAACCTTTGCCGATGATTTTGGCGAGCGCTTCGCCGCGTTTGCCCCAGACGACGACGTTGTGCCAGTCGGTCCGCTCGCGACGAACTTTGTCTTTGTCGAGATACGATTCGGTCGTGGCTAGACGGAGGTTCAGCACGGCTTGGCCTCCTTGGGTGAAGCGAAGCTCGGGATCGGAACCGAGGTTCCCGAGCAACATCACGCGATTGAACCCTTCCGCCATGCGCTTCATCCTTCCTTGAAATTCGGCCGTGGGTGTCCCCCGAACCGACCGATGCGTCAAGCGTACGGAGGATCGGGCCACGCGGTAGCGGAATTTTCAGCGACCGGGCCCGAGAGCAGCGGGGCGAGTTTGTCCCAGCGACGAACCTTTCGAGGCTGTGCTCAATGTGCTCGACCAGCCGCTTCGGCGATCACTTCGGCGAGCAGGATCTTGGCCACGTTGAGGTAGATGAGGATCCCGAGCACGTCGATGAGCGTGGCGATGAAGGGCGTGGAGCTCGTGGCGGGATCGAGGCCGATGCGTCGGAGCAGGAGGGGCAACATGGAGCCCACGGTGCACCCGAGGATGACGATGCCCATGAGTGTGAAGCCCACGGTGAGCATGATGGCCACGCCGTCACCCCAGAACCAAATGCGCACCATGGCGATGATGGCGAGCATCACACCGAGCACGACGCCTTGACCGATTTCGCGAGTGAAGACGCGGACCCAATCCGTGGGCTTCACGTCGCCCACGGCAAGACCTCGGATGATCAGCGACGACGACTGCGAGCCGGTGTTGCCACCGGTCGAGATGAGCATGGGGACGTAGTAGGCGAGCTTGGAGACCGCCTCGATGAGGTGGTCGTAGTGCCTGAGAACGGTGCCGGTGAAGAACTCGCTGATGAGGAGTGCCGCGAGCCACGGGGCGCGCTTTTGGATGAAGGTCCAAAAGCTCGTCTGAAAGTAGCCTTCTTCGATGGGCTCGACGGCGGCCAAGCGCTGCACGTCTTCGGTTTGTTCTTGCGTGAGGACGTCCATGACGTCGTCGTACGTGATCACGCCGAGCAGGCGTTTTTCCGGGTCGATGACGGGCAAGGCCGCGAAGTCGTACTTGGCCATCGTCCGAGCGACCTCTTCTTGGTCGGTTTCGGGGCCGACGGCGAAGATGTTTTCGGTCATGACGTCGACGAGTTTGTCCGTGGGGCCTGCGAGCAAAAGATCGCGCAACGAGACGATGCCGAGCAGCCGCTGTTTGTCATCCAGAACGTAGACGTAATAAATCGTTTCGGCTTCGGACGACGAGTCGCGGATGAGCTGGATGGTTTCGGAGACGGTGAGTGTTGGCGGGGCGGAGACGTAGTCGGTGGTCATGAGACCGCCGGCGCTGTCCTCGGGCCACTTGGCGAGCTCTTCGACTTCCGCGGCGGCTTCCGGGTCGACCTTTTCGAGCGATTCGAAGAGGTCGTCGCCGACTTTTTCAGGCAGCGCCTCGATGAGATCGGTCCGCTCGTCGGCGGACATTTCCGACACGATCGCGGCGGCGCCTTCGATGCCTAGCTCTTCGACGAGGGCTTCCTGCCGGTCCTCGTCGAGCCGTTCGAAGATGGGGGCTGCATCTTCGGGTTTGAGCGTTTTGAGGATGAGGGCCGCCTCGTGCTCTTCGAGCAAGCCAAGGAGGTCGGCGAGGTCTTCGTCGTGAATCTCCTCGAGCAGGGCGCTGATTTGAGAAGGATCTTCGGCGAGGAGCTCGCGCACCTCGGGAAGCATCGCGACGGCAACCCGCATCATGATTGGGCACTGAGCACGAAGCTGCGGACGCTCGCAAGCGAGATGTCGCTGGACCGACGGGTGGTGGTGGACGGACGTGGGCCAAGGCGACGTGGTGTGCGGAAGAAAGTTGGCGAGTAGGGGCCCCTTCTGCCAACTAAGTTGACATATCCCAATAGTCTTCCTGCCGAGATCAGGGGACTGGATGCGGCATCGGGTTTGCTTGTGCAGCCGCTGATGATGGGGAGCTTGCCGCTCAACGACTCGATCCTACCGCCATCCGGAATTGACAGCCTTCGGGGGACATCCCTAGCATCGAGTGATCCTTTAGGAATGGGCCGTCGTACGGACCCGTTCGGCGCGGCAGCTCGGGTGGGTGGGACGAACCCATCGCGGCTGCATGCTCTTTCGAGTTCGAAACATTCTTGCGTGCGCGAGGCGCTCGTCACGCCCTGCGCCTCGTCGATGCAGTACAAAACCCACGGCCCACGGACTTCGCAGTGCACGTCACCCACGTGCACTTGCGGCGCCAAAAGCCACTTGCCGCGTGATGTCGGCTAAGGAGTCAGCATGAAAGACTTACAGCGTCCCAAACGCTTCTTCGCGAAGCACATGGCCCGCGCGACCCTCTCCGTGGTCGCGACCGCGGCGACGGTTGGAGCCGTGGGTTGTCTCGACAGACCCATCGACACCATCGAACCGCGCCTGACGGTCACGATCGTCGAAAAACTTCAGCAGAGCTCCGTCGACAAAATCGACCTCGTGCTCGGCATCGACAACTCGCGTTCGATGGCGGACAAGCAGCAAATCCTCGCGCTCGCCATCCCCGACCTCGTCAAGGGTCTCGTCAACCCGCGATGCCTCGACGACAACGGCGTTCCGGCGCAGATGCAGCCGGCCTATCCCACCGAGGCATGTCCTGCTGGCACCAAGCGCGAATTCGAACCCGTGCTCGACATTCACATCGGCGTGACGAGCTCCAGCATCGGCGGCCACGGCGCCGATTCGTGTCCCAACATCGACAACGGGGCGAAGGAATGCCAGCCAAACCCCAACACGACGAACAATGACAAGGGGCAGTTGCTCGCGCGCTTGGATCAGTGCGGCGGCCAAGAAGCACCCACCTACCAAAACAAGAAGTTCCTCGCTTGGGATCCGGGCTGCACGCTGAATCCGCCGGCATGCAAGCACAACCCCGGTGGTGAAACGGTCATCGACGACGGCATGGGCGGCGGCATCGTCCCCACGCTGCGCGACATGGTCGTCGGCACGGGCCAGATCGGCTGCGGTTACGAGTCTCAGCTCGAGTCCATCTACCGCTTCCTCGCCGACCCCGAGCCGTACGAGACGATCACGGCCGAGAACTTCAAGGCCGTTCCGCAGGGCACCGACATGGTTCTCTTGCAGCAGCGTGCCGAGTTCATGCGGCCCGATTCGTTGCTCGCCATCATCATGCTGACCGACGAGAACGACTGCTCCATCAAGGAGTTTGGCCAGTTCTATTACGTCGGACAGCTCCGCAACGGTGCAACCCCCGTGCGTCTGCCCCGCGCGCGTCAGGAATGCGCGAAGGATCCCAACGATCCGTGCTGCAAGTCCTGCGGTCAGCCTGCGGGAAGCTGCCCCGAAGATCCGACCTGCATCGATCCGAACACCGGCAAACCCCCCACGCTTTTGTCCGATGTCGAAGACAACATCAACCTGCGCTGCTGGGATCAGAAGCGTCGCTTCGGCATCGACTTCCTCTATCCCACCGACCGTTACGTGCAGGCGTTTTCCAGCGCGAAGATCCCCAATCGCGCAGGCGAGCTCGTCGACAATCCCATCTTCTCGGACCTCAATCCGCAAGACAACAACTCCAACATTCGCGATTCGGGCCTGGTCTTCTTCGCCGGCATCATCGGCGTGCCCTGGCAAGACATCGCGCGTGACAAGACGGATCTGAAGAAGGGCTTCAAAGACGCCAACGAGCTCAACGAACAGATCGACGCCAGCGGCATCACGACCTGGGACGTCATCCTCGGCAACCCCACCAAGAACGTGCAGCCGCTCGATCCGCTCATGGTCGAGGCGGTCCAGAAGCGTACCGGGACCAACCCCATCACGGGCGATGTGCTCGTCGACGCGAGCATGCCGAATGCGAACCCGATCAACGGCCACGAGTGGACGATTCCGAACGACGACTTGCAGTACGCATGCATCTTCCCGCTCTTGCCCGGCACCGACCGCGATTGCACGAACACGAACCTCACGGCGTGTGACTGCACGTTGAAGGACAACGACAACCCGCTGTGCCAAGCGGATCCGAACAACATGGGCCAGCCCACCCTGCAGGTGCGCGCGAAGGCTTATCCGGGCTTGCGTCCGCTCTCCGTTCTCCGCGACCTCGGTTCGCAAGGCATCGTCGCATCGGTTTGTCCGGCGCAACTCAGCAACCAGGACGAAAACGCGACCGACTTCGGTTACCGTCCCGCCATCGGCGCCATCATCGATCGTCTGAAGACCGCGCTCGGTGGCCAGTGCTTGCCCCGTACGCTCGTTCCCGATTCCGACGGCAACGTGCCGTGCCTGATCATCGAAGCCCGCAACTCGCAAGGTCAATGCGCGTGCGATCCCGGCAAGGCTCGCCTGGACATCCCCTCCGATTCCGAGAAGTACAAGGCCGTCGAAGTGGCCAAGCAAGACGCGCTCGCGGCCAAGGCCGGCTGGGATTGCTTCTGCGAAATCGCGCAAACCGAAGGCGGGCAACGCGACGCTTGCCAGAACACGAACACCAATCCTCTCACGGACGCGCAGGGCCAGCCGGTCAATGGTTGGTGCTACGTCGACGCCACGACCGAGCCGCCCACGGGTAACGCCGAAATCGTTGCCAAGTGCCCGGACAACGAGCGTCGCATCATCCGGTTCGTCGGCGAAGGCGAAGCGCAAACGGGCGCCACGCTCTTCATCACCTGCTCCGGTGACTCCGGCGGCTGATCCTTCACACACCTGACGGCATCACGAGCGATGCCGTCCACGCACAACGACGGGGCCCTCTTCGGGCCCCGTTCGTTTTTGTGGTAAGACCGCCCCGCTCAGGTGTCGTCGAAAAAGAAAATCCTCATCATCGAAGACGAACCACACATCGTCCTCGGCCTCACGGATGCACTCGAATTCGAGGGTTTTGCCGTCGTTTCCGCAGGAACCGGCAACGCAGGCGTTCAGCTCGCCAAGCAGGAAAAACCCGAAGCCGTCCTGCTCGACCTCATGCTTCCCGACACGAACGGCTTCAAAGTCTGCGAAGAGCTCCGGCGCCTCGATGCGTTCGTTCCCATCATCATCCTCACGGCGCGTGGCCAAGAGGTCGACAAGATCCGCGGCCTCGATGCAGGCGCCGATGACTACGTGACCAAGCCTTTCAGCGTCGGCGAGCTCATCGCGCGCATTCGCGCCATCTTCCGCCGTGCAACGCGCGTGTCCGAAACGACGCCCGAGGTCTTCGCCGTGGGCCAAGCAAAGGTCAACATGACCACGCACACGGTCTCGCGCGGGTCGAAGAGCCATCCGCTCTCTTTCTACGAAGTCGAACTACTCAGGCTCCTCTACGAACGCGTCGGGCAACCGGTTTCTCGCGACGAAATCCTGCAAAAAGTGTGGGGACTCGATGGGTCACCCACCAATCGCACCGTCGACAACTTCATCGTCAAGTTGCGCAAGAAAATCGAAAAGTCCCCGGACAAACCTCAGCACATCCTCACCGTCTACGGGCACGGCTACAAGCTCGCGCCGTGACGAAGGACGTTCCGCAAGTCGCACGCGACGCTCGTGCTGTCGTCGCGTAGCTTCGACGAATCGACGACGCCCAAATTCGTCCCTTCGCGCACCTGCCTCGCTTCGACGTACAGCGCATCTCGACCCCCGGACAAACTGCCCACCCAACCGATCACGTCCCCGTCCTCCACGGTCACGCCTTCGACAGCCCGTTCACTCGAGCTTGCCAACAGGCCATGCACGACGAGGATCTGCCTCAACCTGCCGCCTTCACGCACCATGTGCGCCGTGACGACCGTCGTTCCAACCAGTTCCCCGACAAACGCGACTTCTGCCGGGCCCTCCTGTCCCTCGAGTGTAACGGCGATCACCTCGTCACCGCTCGTCGCTTCGAGGAGTACTGCGGACGGCCCGATTTCGGCGTCAGGGACCGTACCTGGGGGCAGATCGAGCCCGCCGAGCACGATGGGCTTTGCGTCACCAGCAAGAGGATAGCGATACGCCGATGCATCGGCAGGGCGCTCGGGACGCCTCGGAATGACCTCGCCCCGTTGCCGAAGGGCCGCTTTCGGGGCGTCGGACCCATCGACGCGTGTGGTTTGACCCGTTCGAGGAAGGGGAATGCAGGCGTCACCTTCGGGCAACTGGAAAGGCCCGCATGAGGCTGCCATGGCGGGAGCAGGCACGCGTGCGGGCTCCGCGGGCGCTTCGGGCGCCTGGGGCGTTTTTTTCCGCGAAAAGCCGAACGCACCGACGGCTGCAACGAGGGCAGCGAAGACGGCGGCGCGAACGAGCGGCTGCATGAAAGGGCTATAGCCCATCGAAGCGCGTCGTTCGATGCGCCGGGGGTCTTTCCCGACAGCCGTCGGGTCGCACCCGTCCGACGATCTACCGGCGGCGCGGCTTGCGAAATCCGAGGCGTATTGATAGCTCCTGTCTTCGTGCAAGACCGCAGCTCGATCGACCAAACCCTGAACGCCCTCTTCGATGCCGAGCGCACCGTGCGCCGCCTTCACGACGACCTTGCTCGGCAGCCAGAAGCGACGCTGCTCGCGGCGCTCACCGATGCCATCGCCGCAGCGCTTCGCGAAAGCGACGACGATGAAGCAGGACTACGCCTCGTGCGCATCTCGTCGCTGCTCGGCGAGCTCGAGGGGCCAGGGGTCGTCGATGCGCTGATCGACGTGCTCACGTCGGAAAATCCCGAAGCACGAAGTCATGCAGGCGAAGTGCTCGAAGGGCTTGCGTTCGATCGCTTCAAAGAGGTTGCTCGTGGCGTCGAGCGAGCGCTGAAGCGCTTGCCTTCAGGCTCGCCCGCGCTGCCGGAGCTGCCCTACATCCTCGTCGAAATCCCCGAGCCTGGCGTGGTGAAGCTGCTTGCGCAGTTCTTGCGCCACGGCGATGCCGATGCCGTTGCAGCCGCGATCGAGGCGCTCGTGCAAGTGGGTGATCCATCGGCGGCACGCATGATCGAGCCGCTCGTCGATGACATGCGCACGGTGGAGCTCGACGAGGACGGCTCGGATGGCAGCACGGAGCTCACGCTTGGCGAGCTTGCCGAAGAGGCGCTCGAGATCCTCGAGGGTGGCGACGACGGTGGCGATGAAGAGCCGTCGAATGGTCAGGGCCGCGCGTCATGAACATCGGCGCACCGCTCACGGCGGCGGACGCGGCCGTATTCGACACGTCCGTGATCCCGCGATACCTCGCCAACTTCGGGGTTCCTGCGGTGGAAATGGCCATACCGTATGCACCGGCCACCATCGTCGACATCGGTTGCAGGACGGGGTTTGTCGAAGCGCTCCTGGCCGAGAAGTTCGGGGGGTCGAACATTTACGGATACGACCCTTCGCCCGCTGCGATCACGCTCGCGCGTGAAAAAGCGGCGGCACTTTCGAGCGTGAACATCGCGCTCGATGTGGTCACGCAGCTCCCTTTGCCGCTGAACGATTCGAGTTTCACGCACGGGCTCTTGATTCACCCCGACGTGAGCGCCGAGGTGCGGTACACGCTGCTTGCGGAATTGCGTCGGGTGCTCGTTCCGGGTGGTCAAGCGCTCGTGGCATTGCCCGTGCGCGGGTCATTTCCGGAAATTTACGACATGCTGCGCGAATATGCGCTTCGCCAGGACTTGGCGGATTTTGGCAAAGCGGTGGAGCTGTCGGCGGCGAGTCGACCGACGATTGAATCATTATCGGAAGAGCTCGAAAAGGTGGGTTTGGGCGAGGTCGACGTCGACGTGCAATTGATTGGCGTGTCGTTTCCGAGCGGGCGGGAATTCCTCGAGGATCCCATTGCGCAGCTCGTAGTTTTTCCGGACATGCGGGCATTGCTCGAAGCCGATGGACCGGCCATCGACGCGGCATTTCGTTACGTGCAGGATGCCATAACGAAATATTGGTCGGAGGGCGCATTCGAGCTGACGGTGAACGTCGGATGCGCGAGCGGCCGAAGGTGGGAGTGAGCGAGGTGTCCTTTAGGGAAGCTTTACGCCGCCCGAAAGGGTGATGATCGTATTCACGAGCGCTTTCAGCTCGGGACATGCCTCGACGGCAATGGACAAGTCGTTCTCTTTGAGAATACGCGATGCATCTCGTGGTTTGACGTAGCTATCTCGACACCCCCCGCGCTCGAAGATTTCCTTGATTCGCACGGCGGGTGGGCGATTGTGATTCACTTGCTCCGGCGCCCCGGATGGCGCTGCCATGTTGTGTCTTGCCAGCTTTTGGATGGTGTTCCAATAGGGCAGAAGCCACGCTTCGAAATCATGCATGGCCACGTGCGGAAAGAACTTTTCGTTCGGTCCCACCCACGCGCTCATTTTCGCTTTGGCGTCGCTGGCGTCCAGGAAGTCGGCCGTCCCGGTATAAACATCCGTTAATGCAATGACAGCGTCGGCAACGGGTCGCTTCGTCAACGCGTCGTTCACGACACGACGAAGTTTTTCCCCTTTGGGAATACGACCATCATATGGGCGTACCGTGAGTTGTGGCATACGCCCCGCCAATCGATTTTCCAAAAAATTCCGGAGTACGGGAAGGAACGCACGCTCAGTGTCGCCTTCCACGAGCATCACAATCTTCACGATGTTTCCCCGAGACGCCTCATTCGCCAAAGTTCGTCAAGGCTATAATCCGTCAACCATTCGTCAATTTCCATCTTGTTCGCCCAGGTAAACCTGGCCGCACCAGCGTCGCTTTCCACAACGAGCAACTCCTCGGGGCGCAAAAACCGCACGAGCCGATCAGAATGCGTGGCCACAATGATTTGGCTACGTTTTGACGCTTCACGCATGAGCTGAACCAATAGGCTCTGCAACGCCGGATGCAAACTGACTTCGGGTTCATCAAGCAAAACGATGCGTGGCAAGTCGCGACTGCCGAGAAGCGTTGCCAACCACAAAAAGCGCAGCGTACCTTCGGACAGTTGATGCATATACATAGGCTTCGAATAATTGCGGTCTTTCCACGTCATGGACAACATGCCAGCGGCAGCCGGCGGAAATGCGAGTCGCTCGAAATCCGCAAATGCGGCCACCAGCGTGTCCTCCAGGATCTCGAATCGATCCGGATCGCTTTCTCGCAGATAGTAAAGACAACTGACTAGGTCCTCACCTTGCGCGCCAGGCAGCGTTGCGGGGCGCATTTGCTGCGGCATTCGCACCGGTGATTTGGGCGCTACATTGAGCGACGCGTAAAACGTCGTGGCCGCAAGCATTCGCCGCAGTTCCTCGGGCTCGCGAAACATCTTCGGCACCTGCGCAAGTGCTGTTTCGAGCATATCCATGGGCCAATCGGGTCGCGTGAGCCGATACGCAATGGTGTCGAAGTACCTCACGTTCCCATGAATCGATTCGATGTGCTTGAACGGAATGGATTGTCCTCGATCCTGCGTCAAAAGCTCCGTCTGAATCCAGTACCCTTGCCCTTTCGGCTCGACGCGCAACTTGTACTCCAGAGGGGCATGCCCTTCCACGGGCATCGAAAGATCAAGCTCCAACGCGGTGGATCGATCTCGCGTCAGAACATCGGCAATGCCTCCCAGATCGGACAATCGATTGGCCAATTGTCCATTGCACGAAGCCGCCAGCAGCGACAAGACTTCGAGCAGGGACGTCTTTCCTGCACCATTGGCGCCAATGATGACGCTGAACGGCTTCATTTCAAGATCAACGTCCAGAAGCTTCCGGTAACCGCGAATTCGGAAATGCGCAATCGTGGTCATGAACGATCCTTTCGTGAAAGGATGACAGCGATACCGATCCTCTCAGCCCACCACCAAATTCACGATCTTCCCCGGCACGTAAATGAACTTCTTGATCGTCTTGCCGGTCGTGAACGGTGCCACGCCGTCCGCTGCAAGCGCTGCCTCGCGCGCTTCGTTCTCCGATGCTTTCACCGCAAGCGTCACGCGCCCGCGCACCTTGCCATTCACCTGAACCGCCATTTCAATCACGTCGTCCACGCATAACGCCGGATCGAATGTGGGCCACGCCTCGAGCGATATGCTCTTTTGATTGCCCCACAGATGCCAAATCTCTTCCGCCACGTGCGGCGCAAATGGCGACACGATGAGCGCGAGTCCGCGCGCAGCCTCCCGAGGCACTTCTTTGAACGACCCCAAGTGATTGAGCAGCACCATCATTGCCGAGATGGCCGTATTGAACGACAAACTCGCGATGTCGTCGCCCACTTTCTTGATCGTCCGGTGAAGCAATCTGCGCGTCGCGTCGTCGATCGAATCCGATAGTGGTCGCGTCAAAATCGAATAGAGCCTGTCGCGGAAACGCACCACGCCCTGAATTTGCGACGATTGCCAGGGTTTTACCGCTTCGAGCGGCCCCATGAACATTTCGTACAGACGCAAACTATCGGCACCGTAGGCTTTCACGATGTCGTCGGGATTCACTACGTTCCCCAGCGATTTCGACATTTTTTCGCCATTTTCGCCCAAAATGAGCCCCTGATGCACCAGCTTCTTGAACGGCTCGGGATCCGTCACGACGCCCATGTCGAAAAGCACCTTGTGCCAAAATCGCGCATACAAGAGGTGCAGCACCGCGTGCTCGGCCCCGCCCACGTACAAATCGACCGGCATCCAATCCGCATGAGCTTTTTTGCTGAATGCCTCGTCGTCGTTTCTCGGATCCAGAAACCGCAAGTAATACCAACACGACCCCGCCCATTGCGGCATCGTATTCGTTTCCCGCGCATACCACTTGCCGTCTTTTTGGAAATACCGCCAGTCAGCCGCTCGTGCGAGTGGCCCGGCAGGATCGTCACCCGGACGAAAATCCGGCAAATCCGGTAGCCGGAGCGGCAATTCGTTTTCGGGCACCGCAATGGGCTCGCCAAATCGAATCGTATGCTCGTCCCCTTTGCGAGGATCACCGTTCGGATCCTTCATGTCCACGGGGAAATATATGGGGATTGGTTCGCCCCAGTATCGCTGGCGCGAAAACACCCAATCTCGCAATTTGTAGGTGATCTTGGACGAACCCTTGCCGGCTGCTTCGAGCGCCGCCACGATCGCTCGCTTGGCATCCGGCGACTTCAATCCATCGAATTTCCCACTGCGAACGAGCACGCCTTCATCGACATACGCCGCGGCGAGATCATCGTGCAGCGCCCCATCGGGGCTGATCACTTCCACGATTGGCAAGCCAAACGTCTTGGCAAACGCAAAGTCGCGTTCGTCGTGCCCCGGTACCGCCATCACGGCGCCCGTTCCATACGTGCCGATGACATAGTCACCCACCCAAATCGGCACTGCTTGGCCCGTGATCGGATGAAGCGCCATCGCTCCCGTCGGCTCACCCGTCTTCGTCTTCTGCGCCGTCGTTCGATCGAGGTCGCTCTTGCGCGACGCTGCATCCACATACGCCCGCACACGCTCGGCATGTTCGGCCGTCGTCACCTTTGCCACGAGCGGATGTTCCGGCGCGAGCACCACGTACGTGCAGCCCATCAGCGTGTCGGGACGCGTCGTGAACACGTCGATCTTCGCACCCGCATGTCCTTGGACCTCAAACGAAATCAGCGCGCCTTCCGATCGCCCAATCCAGTTGCGCTGTGCCGTGAGCGTTCCTTCGGGCCAGTCGACGAGCTCCAGGTCTTTCGCCAACCGATCCGCGTACGCCGTGATGCGCAGCATCCACTGCCGCAGCGGCGTGCGCACGACCGGATGCCCGCCAATGTCGCTCTTGCCATCGACGACTTCTTCGTTCGCGAGCACCGTACCCAGCGCCGGACACCAGTTGACGAAGACGTTGTCCTGAAACGCCAAACCGCGTTCGAACAGCTTCAAGAAAATCCACTGCGTCCATCGCACGTAGTTCGGATCGGTCGTGTCGACTTCGCGCGACCAGTCGTAGCTGAAGCCGAGCATCTTCAGTTGGCGGCGGAAGTTGTCGATGTTCTGCGACGTCGTCGTGGCCGGATGCGTGCCCGTGCGAATCGCGTGTTGTTCCGCGGGCAAACCAAACGCGTCCCAGCCCATCGGATGCAGCACGTCGTAGCCATTCATGCGGCTAAAGCGGCAGTAAATGTCGGTCGCCGTGTACCCCTCGGGATGCCCTACGTGCAATCCAGCGCCCGACGGATACGGGAACATGTCGAGCACGTAGCGCTTGGGCCGGCCTTCTCGGCGCACGGCGCGAAATACGTCGTGCTCTTCCCAGTAGCGTTGCCATCGAGGTTCGACCTCGGCGTGAACGTAACGAGTGGGCTCGGCATTCGCAGCGGATGCTTCGGAAGACGTGGTTGCGGAAGAGGTCGTCATGGCGGTCGTACGATTAGCACTTGCAAGGGCCACGTGTCAGCGATTGGCAGCATCGAAACGACGAGCTCTGCGACGAATCGGCCGAGACGCACGTCGGGATTGGTCAGCGCGAACGATCAACTCGCCTCGCCGAGCAGCCGATCGGCCAGCGCCAGCGTGCGCGCGTCGTGTCGAGTCCATTTCTTTGGGAGCGCCGCAGTTGCGCCGTAATACAAATCACTTTACCGTGTATGACATCTCACGCATCGATGTTTTAAAATTGCCGACCATAGCTGGATTTCTAAAGAACTAAAAACACTTCCCAACAAAAATTTGGTTTTTCTTGTCATTCTAAGGTTCGTCTCGTATGATTGGCACATTCGCTTGGACGAACCTGGGGTTTGGGGCGCCGAGGGCGACCCGAAGCTCCAAATGTTCAACCAGGGGTTCGGCGAAATAGAACGACTCGCACTGCTTCGAAGCGGTGCGCGAACGCTTTTGTTGATTGGACAAATTGGAATGGAGGGTCAAAGCATGGCATCCCGAGCACTCGACCTGAACGACGCGTCTTTACGAAACGATGCATTTCGCAACTCGCCCTCCTGTGGTAGGGTCGAGAGCATGGTATTGAAGCCGCCGCCCAGGTCCGAGCCTTTGCCTGCGCCTCGTCCGGTGCCGGTTACGCCGTCCGAGGAGCGATGGCAAAAGATGACGCGGGCGGAGCGCGACCAGTTCATGATCGACGTGAACGAAGCGCTTTCGGATCCGGTCATTACGATGTCGGAAGGCCGTCCGCACAAGAAGGCGAAGACGCGGGCGATCGACATGTTGGGGCTGCATTTTCGCGCGATGGGGCGGCACATTTACTTGGCGGAAGAAATGTCCGTTCTTTACCCGGGGGAACCTGGCTTTTCTCCAGATGTGCTCGCAGTCCTCGACGTGGAGGAACCCGAGGACGACAAGCGAATGTCCTGGTGCGTGATGGACGAGGGCAAGGGCCTCGATTGGGTGCTCGAAGTGCTCTGGGCAGGGGATCGCGACAAGGATCTCGTGAACAACGTCGAGCGTTATGCGCGTCTCGGCATTCCCGAATATTTTGTTTACGACAAGGCCACGGAACGACTTTTGGGATACCGATTGCCTCCAGAGTCGAAAAAATACCAACCCATCGTGCCGCAGGCAGGGCTTTATCGATCGAACGTGTTGGGGCTCGATTTGGCAATCGTCGGGGGCAACCTGCGATTTTACCATGGAGCTGCCGAGCTGTACAATACGACGCACCTGATTCGCAGACTCGAAACGATGATTGAAAACCTGGAAGCGCGCGCCGATGAAGCCGCCCGAGCGGCAGAAGCTGCAAATCGAAATGCCGAAGCTGCACGGATCGGTTTACGCATCACGGCGACCCTCGCTTCGCGCGGCATTGCATTGTCCGAAACAGGCATAACGCGCATCGAAACATGCACGGATCCCGAAGTGCTCGGTTTATGGCTACGCCGCGCAACGACGGCGACGACTGAAAACGAAGTTTTCGGCGGCTGATATCCGGCATCGGCTCCTTGCCAAACGCCCGCCTACCGTTCATACCTCGGCCCGCTTCGCCCCATTGCCCCCCGAACGCTTCCTACCACCATGCCAATTCCCCTCGGAGAGCTCGCCGCACTCGGCACAGCAGGATGCTGGACAGTAAGCTCAATTGCATTTTCGGCCGCCGGCAAACGCATCGGTTCGTTATCGCTGAACCTCGTCCGGCTCGTCATCGCATTTGTGCTCGTCACGCTTTATTGCTGTGTTCGTCGAGGCATGCTTTTGCCATTCGATGCACCGCCACGAACCTGGGGATGGCTGCTCGCCAGCGGCTTCGTCGGATACGTATTTGGGGATTTGTGTCTCTTTCGCGCGTTCGTGCTCGTCGGACCCCGTTTGTCGATGCTCGTCATGGCCCTGGTGCCACCCATGGCCGCGGTGCTCGGGTTTTTCCTGCTGAATGAACGTATCTCGCCCCTTGGAATCGCCGGCATGATCGTCACGATTTCCGGTGTCGCTTGGGTCGTGCGCGAACGCCCTGATACAGCATCGACGAGCGATACGGCATCCGCGGGGCGAAATCTCCAGAATGGTATTTTGCTCGCGTTCGGTGGCGCCGTCGGCCAGGCCCTTGGAATGGTGCTCGGAAAAATCGGCATGGGAACGTATGATCCCGTCGCTTCCGGGCAAATTCGCATCATGGCCGGCATGGCAGGCTTCGCCGCCCTTTTTACGGCTGTCGGTTGGTGGAAAAAAACCTTTGAAGGAATTCGCGACAAGCATGCAATAGGTTATGCCACCATCGGCGCATTCGCCGGGCCATTCGTTGGCGTATCCTTGTCACTCGTATCCGTTCAACTCACGGAAACGGGCATTGCCGCGACCATCATGTCGACCACGCCCGTCCTCATCATTCCGGTCGTGATTCTCACGGGCCAGGAACGAGTCAGCGCACGCGCCGCGATTGGTGCAATCGTCGCCGTCGCCGGCGTGGCCATGCTTTGGGTACGCTGATTCGGCCGCGATTATTTGGATGCGACTCGCACTAAAAATCGCGACATTTCTTCGACGAGCGCCATGGATTCGGGGTCGTGCATCTTCGCAAGCGTGCGCGCCGCATCGAGCGCCCGCTTGGCCGATTCGTTATCCCCCACGACTGCCCCAAGCTGGCTCGTCGCAAGCAAGACCGGCAAAAGCGCCATGGGATCGTCCGCTTCTTGCGCGCTCGCCCGAGCCCGCGGCAGCAGCGCCTCCGCACCCGCCACGTCCCCCGTTCCCAGGAGCGCCACGATCTTGTTCGATAACAACACCGCGCGTTCACCAGGATCCATCTGACGATGCGACAATTCATCGATGGGCGCCGCAGCCATTCGCCGCATTTCGACCACCCGCACGAGCTGTTCGCGCAAACCTCGCAATCCCACGACGTGCTTGTCGAGCCCCGCTTGCTGCGCTTCGCCAATGGCTTTTTCGAGCACCGAGAGCGCTTCTTGCTCGCGCCCCAATCCCATGAGCGCCCGCGCCTCGAGTGCCCGTGCCGGCGCCAAAAATCCCGGATCGTTCGCAAGCGCCGGGAGCGCAGGACGAAGTCGCTCGAGCGCGTCCGCAAATGCACCCGCTCCCACGTCGAGCGCCGCCAACTGCAATACTTGCCGCGGATCTTCAGCTTCCGACACGACGTTTCTCCTCGATCACTTGTCCGCGGGTCTTTTTTCGCGCGGCAAATAATATCCGACGAACTTTTTCTTTTCGAGCCACGCCGTCAGCACTTCGCTCCGCCGCGGTTCTTCGAGACCCGTTTGATCGAGCCCCAAATCGACCGCCGAGCTTGCAATCGAGGAACAACCATCCTCCCCAGGTTGCTTTTTCAATGCTTCCGTTGTCTCTTTGCACGCCCGAAATACCGTTTCATATGTTTCGAGCGCTCGATTCGCTTTGGCTTCCGGCGAGCACCCGAAGGCGACTGCCGCAAGCAATGCTCCGAGCATTACGGGAAAGGAATGACCGAACACGCCACGCATCAGCGATTCTCCTGACGAACCCGAACACGCGGCAACGTACACCAGCCGAAGCTCGTGCGAAAGTCGAGGTAGCCCAAGTGGCTGGCACCTTTCGCCTGTCGGCTTTCGCCGTTCTTGCTCCCTTGGGCCCGGCTGACTACCGTCGAATCCATGACCACCGCTTCGCCCGCCGCGCGTCCCCAAAGCTCCGTCGCAGTACCCATGACGGCCAACGCGCCGACCGGCCGCCTCATGATGCTCTCCGCAGCATCCATGGGGGCGCTCGCTTTGCCGCTCCCCATCGTGCCGGAACGCATGGTCGGACGCCTCCGTGGAGCGCTCGCGCACGACATCGCCGCTCGCTACGGCCTCAGCATGACCGCCGATGCTCGCAAAATCCTCGCCGACGCATCCAGGCACGCGGGCCCTCAGAATGTCGCTCGCACCACCCTCGAGATGATCGGACGAACCCTCCTCAGCCGCGGCCCGCTCGGCGCCCTCACGTCCCTCGCCGGGGGCCTCGAAGTGTACGCTTTCGGTCACCTCTTCGAGCGATATCTCGCGCGCGTCCGCACGACGCAAGCCGTCCGCATCGGTATCGACGAAGCCAAGCTCATCCGGCAGCTCATCGATCGCTCCGTTTTGCGCCTCATGTCGCCCTACTTGAAACCCGCATCCATCACCATGCAGGACGTCATCGAAGACCTTCGGGACGAGTATACACGTTGGGTCGATACGGCCATCCTCACGAGCGCTTCGCTCCCGAGCTACCTCGAACGCCGCATCGAAGCCGCATTCGACGAAGTCGCCGCCGAACACCAGGACGAACGTGGTCGCTGAACACGCTGCCGAGCCAAACCCCATAAGCCGCACCGCCCTCGCCAAAGTCCGCCGAGCCATCGTCAAGATCGGATCGAAGAGCCTCACCGGCGACGCATGGGACAGACTTGCCCAAGACGTTGCTGCGTTTCGCGAAAGCGGCCATCGCGCCGCGCGTAGCGTCGTCATCGTATCGAGCGGCGCCATTGCGAGCGGCATGCAGAAGCTCGGGCTCAAGAGCCGCCCCAAGGACATCGCTCGACTGCAAGCCGCCGCTGCCGCCGGTCAAAGCATTCTCATGCGACGTTACGAGGTTGCTTTTGACAAACTCGGCATTCCCGTCGCTCAGATTTTGCTCACGCACGCCGACCTTGCCGATCGCAGCCGGACAAACAACGCCCGCAATGCGTTCGCCGCGTTGCTCGAAGCCGGATGCGTTCCCATCGTGAACGAGAATGACGCCGTCGCCGTCGAGGAGATCAAATTCGGCGACAACGATCAGCTCGCGTCCATGGTCACGCCGCTCGTCGAAGCCGATCTGTTGCTCTTGCTCTCCGACGTCGAAGGTTTGCTCGACGAAACGGGCAAACGCGTTCCCGTCGTCCACAACATCGCAAGCGAAGCGCGGCATCTCGCGGGCGGATCGACCTCCGGCGTCGGCACGGGCGGCATGTCGAGCAAAGTCGAAGCGGCCAGGCGTGCGACGCTTGCCGGCGCTCACGTCGTCATCGCACATGCGCGAGAATCCGGCATTCTCGGCCGAGTCATCGCGGGAGAAGACGTCGGCACGTTTTTCCCGGCCGTACATCAACGCCTCAACGCGCGAAAACACTGGATTGCGTTCACGCTGCGTCCTCGCGGCGTCATTTTGCTCGACCGTGGAGCTGCCGAGGCGATCTGCGCGAAAAACCGCAGCATTCTGGCCGTCGGTGTCCTCGGCGTACGCGGAAGCTTCGGCGCCGGTGATGCCGTCTCCATCGTCGATTGCGACGGACAAGAGATCGCTCGCGGTTTGTCTCGTTTGTCCCAGACCGACGTAGCTCGCCTCGCTGGCCACAAGCGCGAGGACAATGGCGAGGACATCGTCGTTCATCGCGATGACCTCGTGGTGCTCCCCCGCGACTGATTACTTACATTTACCTACCTATTTTCGTGCTCTTCACGAGGCGCCGGAACATTTCTTTCGAGCGTTGTCTGTGGCCGTCATGCGCTCGGCACTCCTCGTTGCGAATGCTTTCGTCCTGACCGCGATCGCTTGGCTCGCCCTCGTTGGGCCGTCCACTCCTTCCAAGAGCCTTTTGCCAACCACTTCCAAGGCGCAATCAGCGTCCGGCGTGGATCTTGCGGCACTCGAAGCTCGCGCTGCGCTTTCGCCGACGGTCGAATCCGTAACGGGTCTTGCGTCGGCATACGTCGATCATGGTCAACCGGGGTTGGCGTGCGCCGTGATCGAGCGGTCGGATCGAGCTATTCGAACGGATTTGGCGGTTGCGGACGTTCACGCCCGAGCGCTTTTTCACCGGGGTCGTCCGCGCCAGGCGCTTGCGGTGGTTCAGGATGCCCTGACTGCGTGTGAGAATGACGAAGCTGCGTGCCGCCCGTGGCAGGAGTCCAAGGCGCGGGGGCAGATCGCTTTCCTGCACGAAGTTGTGGTGGCCGGCATCGAAGATCCCATGGCGGACCCGTCGGCTCTGCGGGCTGCATACGAACGAAGCACGAAAACGGTGGGCCTCGTCGCTATGCGTTGATCAAAAACAGAAATTTTGAATATAACAAAAAGAAAGCAGTTTAGCCACCCAAGGAGTTTTTGTCAGCGTTGTCGGATGCTCCCAACGACGCCGCCATGCTCCTTGCCCTTCGGTTCGTCCTCGTGAGCGTTTGCTCACGCCCTACTTGGGAGGCTACAGCGAACGTGCTGACGAGTCGCCCCACAATTCGCTCGACCCCATCCGCTGCTGCTTGCGGCATCGGTGGATTGTCTTGGGTTCCGCTGCTCGTCTCCACGTCCCTGCTCGTCGGGTGTGGTCACACATCCAAGCGTTTGCCCGTTGCGACACCCGCGTCGCATGCCGAGGCGGACGAACGACCGTTCACGATACAGCCGCCCGTCGACCTCGACGTCGAGCATCCGAACAACGCCGTGGTTCGGGTCGTCAGTGACGTCACGTGTTCGGGCACGCTCATCGCCGAGGATCTCGTATTGACGGCGCATCACTGCGTCGCGGAACGAGATGCCGATGGGCAGGTATTGAACCGGGACAAACCGCCCGAGAAATTCATGGTCGAGCTTGGCGGGGACGACCTTCCATGGGGCGAGGTTCAGGTGCGCGCGGTCGTCAGTCCCGACTGTGGTTACGTCTCGGGCAACGGCGACATCGCGATCCTCGTGCTCAGCCGCAAACTCGTTGGAATTCCAACGATGCTTCCACGCATCGAAGCTCCTCCGATTGCGAGCGAGCCTGTCGTGCCCATCGGGTTTGGCCGGTGTGCCCTGACGAGGAGCGCGATTCACCGTGTGGAGCGTCTTGGCGGCAGAGTTGCTCGGATCGAAGAGGGAAGGTTCATCGCCGTAGCATCGGTTTGTCCTGGCGATTCCGGTGGCCCGGTCGTGAGTCCTGGAAGAAACGACGTGGTGGGCGTCGTATCGGCATCCGTGATGGATGGTGACGACAGCACTGCGGGTCCTTCGGTTTTCGTTCGGCTCGACGTTTGGCCCGAGCTTTTCAGTGCGGCTCGTGAGATCGCCGAAGGCGCCAGTCCCAACGAGCTCCCGCCGTTTCGAAGCTGCACGCGCTAATCCCGCGCGTTCGCACAACCACCCAGCCACGAGATTCGATCGCGCTGCGATCTCGCCACGAGTGCGCTCCATGCGATACGCTCCGAGGTTCGATGCAGAAGTACATGAAGGGTATCGTGTGGACGGTGATCATCCTCGCCGCGGTCGGTGGTCTACTCCGCGTGTTGCTCTTTAAAACGTGGACACTCCCGGATGATCTCCAACTCGCGGCATCCATCGAACCCACGCTGCACAACAAGGACACTGTCGTGCTCTTGACGCGCGGCAAACGTGGGTTTGGCGAACTGGTACGCTGCAAGGATCCCGACGACCCCACGCGATACGCCATCGGCCGGATCGTCGGCGTCGAAGGCGATCTCATCGAGATCAAGGGCCGACATCTCTACGTCAACGGCAAGGCGTACGATCCTTCGCAAGCATGTCCCGAGGGCAAGTACGGCTTCCTGCATCCAAACACGGAAGCGGAAATCGAATTGCAGTGCGGCATCGTCGAGATGGGTGGGGGTTGGCACTACCGAGGAAACGAAAAAAAGAACATCCCTCCTGCGGTGTTCAAAGCTGAAGTCGGTGTCGGGATGGTGTTCTTGCTCAGCGACAACATCGACTTTCACGACGATTCGCGCGACTACGGCACGCTCGAGGCTTCAGCGTGTACCGAAAAGATCATTTTTCGTCTTTGGGGCGAGGGTGGGCTGAAGGACGAGGCGACGCGTCTTTCGTACATCCACTGACGGGATGTTCCCCCAAGCTCGCGATCCGTGTACGAACCCGCTTTGCATGTTGCTTGACCCTTCTCGTCAAGCGCGTCTAAAACCGATTGTCTTTTGGGAATGACGTTGCGCGACGAGCAGCACGAAATAGGCATCGTTTGCGGACAGTGCGACACGTGGAGCCCGATGAGCACCACGAGTTGTCCTGCCTGCAGCAACGATCTTGCACTGTTCACGGCCAGTTCGCCGTCGTCGGCGCCACCGGCGCGTTCGGCTGCGCGTGGGCAACCACTGCCGGGCAATCGTCGAGCAACGCCACTCCCTCAGAGCGCTGTCCCAACACGCCGCACGAGCGGTGCCAGTAACCATTCGACCGCGGTATCATCCGCCCGAAACGATTTCTCGGAGTTGACGCAGGAGGAGCTCATGGAGCAAGCCCGCAATTACATCTGCCGTTCATGTTCGAGCGGCGTGCCCTCGGGTCACAAGTTCTGCGGGAGATGCGGAACCGGCGTTCCGCTCGAGGTCCTCAATGCGCAAACGCTGTTTTTCGGGGACATGCAAAACCCCGCAAAAGCCAAGCTCATTCTCATCCGTGGCGAAGGCATGGATGGCCTCAGCTTCCACCTGAAGGCGGAGCAGCACATCGTTGGACGTCAAGGCCAGTTGGTTTTTCCTGACGATCCGTTTGTCTCTCCAAGGCATGCCAACTTCTTCTATCGCGACGGCAAACTCGTCGTGCGCGACGAAGGATCACTCAACGGCGTCTACATCCGCGTCCGAGGCACGGTCGACATCGCTCCAGCCGATACGTTCCTCGCCGGCGAGCAGGTCTTCCGCCTCGATTTGACGCCCAAACCGTCGGATGGACAAGACCCGGATGGCACCTACTTCTATTCGTCCCCCAAGCATCCGAGCCCCTTCCGCCTCACGCAGCTCCTGCAAAGCGGCGCTGTCGGCATGACGGTGTGCGCACGAGGAGCGTCGCTTCAGATCGGACGCGAAGGCGGCGATTTGAACTTCCCCGGTGACCTCTACATGTCGAGCTCGCACTGCCGCATCGAAGAGAACAACGGCAAGTTCACGCTCACCGATCTCAACAGCCGCAACGGCACCTACGTCCGCATCAAGACCGAACGCGAGCTCGGACACGGCGACTACTTGTTCATCGGCCGCAAGCTGCTCCGCGTCGAGCTCAACACGAACTAGGTTGGCACCTTGACCGGTAAAACCTCCCTGCCCTTGTGCTTCATCGATGCTCAGGGCGGCTCGCTCGCGCGATTCGGCGCCGCAGTCGCTCACGCCCTTGGCCATGCAGATGCCATCGCTCTCGTGTGGGGTGATGAAAAGCCGCTCGCCGAAGACGTCGCCACGGTGCTCGAAGAAGTCAGCATGACTGCTCCTGCCGTCATGCCGTTCGACAATGCTTTGACGTCCAAGCATTCGTGCATCTGGCTCGGCGATGGCCCAGGCGTTGCCGCCGTACCGAACGCTCAAGTTTGGGCTTTCTCACTGCCCTCGCCCGACGAGCCTGTGTTCGATCGGCTCGTCACCGCGCGCCTCGTCCGCGATCGAATCGCCCAGCAAATCCGGTCTGCTTGAAGCCAGGCCATGATTTGCTCGCTCGCTTCGCGGGCGTGAGACGCCCGCTGCGCGAGGCTAGTTTACGATGGGGGGGCCGAGGCTCGCCTCCCGGTGCTTTGGACTGCGTCCAAAGCACGGCGAGGCTCGGCCCCCCCATACCCCCCGATTTGGCCGTTTCCAAACTGATCGGTGCTCAGGGCCTCACTGCTTACGCTGCTCTTCTTCGGGTGCGACGCGCGTGGCGATTCCTTCCGCTTCCGCAAGGGACCACGCAGTTCGCGCAGCCATCACCAGCGAAAGCAGCACGCCTTCGGGCACCATGGCGATGAGCCGCTCGAGATCCACCGGACCATCCACGTTCGGCACGCAGCGATCCATGATTTCGGCGAATAGGTCGTACTTGCGCGAAAGATCGTCCAGTCGTTTGCGCAGCGCCGCAGCTTCGTCGCCTTCGGCGTCACCCAAAAGCACGAGCGCTCGCCTGGACAAACCCCGTTTGTCCTGAACTACTCGGCGCAAGCGCGACAGGTACGCGCCGATGATCACATCCGGGTATTTTCCTCGAAGCGCGTACGTATCGTGCCGAGCGCCAGGCTCGCGCAATCGCTCGATGATTCCGGCAGCTTCGAGGCCTCGGAGGTTGGCGAAGATGTTGCTCTTCGACCGACACAGCTCGGCAGAAAGCTCGTCCATCGAACGAGGACCTTCCGCCAAATAAAGCGCCGCAACGACTTGTCCACCGAGACGCGTGATGCCCGGAAACGACGCCGCAATCTCAGCTCCCACGCCTTCGAGCAGCGCTTGTCGAGCCGCCTGCACGCGTGGGTCGCGCGCGTCACTTTGCTCGGGTTTGTCCTTCGTCGTCATCGCATGTCCGAGATTACGCTACGAATCGTCGGCACATAACGTCGCATGTTTTCCGCGCGGTAGGCCCATCGCAAAGTCGACCGGGCAGCCGAAATCCAAAAGCGCTCCCGTCGGCCGCTTGACCATCTCACCAATCTCGATCGCAAGGGGTTCGGACCAATCGCGAGCACCATCGAACCGGGCGCGGATGATTCCCTCGGGGTCGATCACCCACGTTTCCGGATAGAGCTTCGTGCCGTACTTGCCGCCAACGACCTTCGCGTCCTGATCGAAGAGCACCGGGAACGGCGGATCTCCGTTGAGAAGCACGCCGAGCAAGTCTCGCACCTTCTGGCGATCCTCATCGATGGTCACTGTCAGTACCACCATGTCTTTGCGCGTTTGGGCCACACGCGCGAGCATCGCGACCGACGGCATCTCCTCTTTGCACGGGCCGCATGTCTCGGTCCAAAAGTTGAGGAACACGACCTTGCCGCGAAACGACGAAAGCCTCACGGGTTTGCCATCGAGGTCGGGCAGTTCGAAGTCGGGTGCGAGGCGATCGCGACCGGCGTATGCGGGGCGAAGGGCACAAAACGCGGTGCAGCTCGCACGGGCCTGATCGCTCTTCGCGGCCGTGACAAACCCGAAGACGACGATGGCTGCGACGACGATGAAGGCGAGCTGAATGAGCGTGGAGGTCTTCAACATTGCTCCTCGAACTTGGCCACTTACCCCTTAGCGCAGAGCTACCCGTTCGGCGATGTGCTGGTTGGCTCTCCGAGTAGCCGAAGCAGACGAGCTTCGTCGACCCGATGTTTCATCATCTTTCGCCCATCGATCTCGATGACCGGAATGTCCCAATCGTAGGCGGATTTCTTGTCTTCCGAGGCTTCTCGATCGAGGTCCACCACGACGAGCTCGAAAGGTAATGCAGACTGAATACGCAGAACCACCTCGAGAGCTTCGTCGCAAAGATGGCAGTTTTCTCGCGTGTAGAACGTCACGGTTTTCATGCCGGCGCCACGACCTGCAGGCGACGCCGCTTTCCAGCGCCCGGCGTGAGCGCCTCGAAAGCCCGCTTGTACGCCGCAAACGTGCCTCCCGCATGACACGCCTCGAGCACCGCGAGGCCTTCAGCTTCGCCGCCCTTCGCGAGCACCGCTTCGGCCCACGCCCACTTCGCGCTCGTCGATCGCACGTCGGCACGCCCCGCGAGACCTCGACGCAGCCTTTCGAGACGCGCTTGCACCACATGGATGCCGGCAAACGTCGCATCGGCGAGCGGCGTGTTTCGCTTGGGGCAAAAGGGCGCAATTCCCAGCGCAATCGGGGCTTGTTTGGCGAGCTCCGAAACGAACGCCACGCATTCGTCGACGTCTTCGTCGGTTTCTCCGGGAACACCGATCATCAAATACAGCTTCAAACGAGCCATCCCGTGCTTGCGTGCAAGCTCGGCAGCTCGTGTGAGGTGCCGAGGCCGCGCACGCCGGTCGAGCACTTCACGCACGCGTTCGCTCGTGCCGTCCATCGCCGTCGTGAGCGTGCGATAACCCGCGGCCCTCAGCGCTCCGACGAAGTCGTCCGTGAGTTTGTCCGGACGCAAGCTGGACAAACCTACTCCTGCCCCGCGTTCGACGAGCGTCCGGACAATCTCGACGATTTTCGGGTGATCACTGACGGCAGCGCCGACGAGGCCCACGCGACGCGCATCTTCCGGGATCAAGCCCAAGATGCGATCTTTGGGCACGATGCGCATGCCTCCGTTGGTCGATCGCCGCATGACGCAGTAGGTGCAACCGCGCGAGCATCCGCGTTCGGTTTCGATGAGGAACATGTTCGACAGTTCAGCATCGGGTGCGCGAATCGGGCCCCATGCAGGTAGGAGATCGTCGTCGCACTGCGCGATGCGCGGCATGTCCGATCCGTGCCGAGACGGCACGAAGACATGCGGCATGCTCGCGAGCGTATCGAGCGCATGTTCGCGCGAGGGTGCGTCCCGAAGAACCCGCAAGACTTCGATCCCAAGCGTGTCTGCTTCGCCCATGACGATCGCGTCGACGAACGGGGACAGCGGCAGCGGGTTCGAGTTCGTCAGTGGGCCGCCTGCGAGGATGAACGGAAACGATGCGGATCGCTGTTCGCGAAGGGCCGGAATACCGGCCGATTCGAGCAGCCGAATGACACCGGCAACCTCGAGCTCGTACGCGACGCTGAGCGCAATGACGGGGTAGTCGCTGATGGGACGAAGGTGTTCGTAGGTGAGAGGAACGATGCGCGCGCCGTCGTCGTCATCGGGCAAAAAGGCGCGATCGGCCGCCATGTCGGGTTCCGCTTGGACAAGCCGGTAGATTTGCTGGAACCCGAGTGAGCTCATGCCGACGCGATAAGGCGACGGATACGACAGAGCCACGCGGAACGATGCGTGCTTGTCGATGCGCCCGACCTCATCGGCGAGGCGGCGGCGGATGGTCGCCAGGTAGGCATCGCGAGACATTTCGAGGTCGGAGGGTTCACGAGCGGCGGCAGCGATGCAAGCGTTCGGCGCGAAAAAGCGCGCGTTCGGATGCGTCAACGTGCAGACGGGCGAAGCATTCGAACACGCTCGCCGTCGGTTTCCCACACGATGTCACCGCCGCGATCGGTGCGAAGAGCGGCGACTCCACGCGCCTCGAGCCGCTGCAAGACGCCTGGATCGGGGTGACCGTAACGGTTGCGTACGCCTGAACAGACGAGCGCAGCGCTGGGAGAAACGGCTTCCAGAAAAGCGGGCGTCGTGGACGTCCGGCTGCCGTGGTGACCAATTTTGAGCAGGTCGGCGCGAAGCACGGCAGGGTTTCGCGCGAGCAGTGTGCGTTCCGCTTCGGCCTCGGCGTCGCCTACGAGGAGCACGGCACGGCGGCCGTACGTGATGCGCAAGACGAACGAATTGTCGTTGGCGCTCTCGTCGGGGACAAACCCTGGACAAGGCGAGAGCACTTCGATCGTTGCACCTCCAAGCACATGTTTTCCGCAGAGCTCGTCGGGCTTGCGGATGCGCACGTTTCGCGTTCGCAAATCGGCCATCATCCGCTTGTACACGGGCCCCGCACCGTGTTCTTCGCCTTGACCCGTGTCCCAGAACTCGCCCACTTCGATGGAGGGAAGCGTCGATGCGAGCCCACCGAAATGATCCGGATGCGGATGCGACAGGACGACGATGTCCACGCGATCGCGCCGCATCGCACGCAGCACGGGCAAGACCACGCGTGTGCCCGTGTCGACGGGACTGCCCATGAAGCCGCCTCCATCCACGAGCATCGTCATCCCATTTGGCAAGTCGACGAGCAGCGAATCGCCCTGCCCCACGTCGAGCGCGCGCACGCGAAGTTTGCCCGGTACGGCGCTTGCTCGCATCGCCAGCACCTCCACCAGCAAGAGCATCGCCAACCCCGTTGCCAGCGCTGCAGCGCGGCGCAGCTTGCCGCTCGCGAGACCCATGGCAAGCGCCGTGACGGCGATCGTTGCGAGGTGCGCGGGCGTCGGCGGTGGAAACGTGACGACTCCGCCAAGGTCGCTCGTGACGCGAGCCACGGCCCGGACAAACAGGAGCGCTCCGCCTCCAATGACCGCTGCACCTTGTTCGACGGGCGGCAACCATGCGAGCACCGTGTGGGCAAGACAAACGGGGAGCGCGGCGAGCTCTCCGATGGGCCCCGCGACGAGGTTCGCAAGGATGCCGAGCACCGAGATGTTCGGCGTGATCATCGCGAGAAACGGCGTGCATCCAATCATCGCGGCCAGCGTCGTCGCGATGGGTCGCAAGACGAGCTGAAGCGGCGCGGGACCTCGCACGATGAACCGCGCAATCGGCCGATCGAGACCCAGCAACCCAGCCGTGGCCGCTGCGGACAGGACAAACGATGGGTCGCTCCCGACGAGCGGATCGATGACGACTGCGACAAACAGCGACACGCCAAACGCGCGCACTCCATTCGGGCGCAGCGCGAGCGTGCGAATGAGCATCGCAGCAGAAAGCATGCCTGCAGCTCGAAGCGCCGAACCGCTACCGCCTGCAAAGTCCGCGTAGAGCCACGACGTCGGGATGGCGAACGCCGCGGAAAAACGCCCCACATCGTAGCGAGCCGCGAGCACTTCGATACGCACGAGCAGCGCACGCAGCGCGGCCGCAACTCCGGCTACGGCCAGCACGAGATGCGTGCCGGATACCGCGAGCAGATGGGACAAACCACTGCGCCGAAACGCTTCGTCGTCCGCATCGCGCAAGTCGGTTTCGCCAAGAACGAGCGCACGTGCGAGAGGGTTTGCCTCGGGGTGAAACGTCGCTTCGATGCGCCGGCGCACGTGCACACGCGCGCGATCGATCCACGCAGTGATTCCGGTGCCGCGTTCGACACGCACCAAGTCCACGACGGCACCCGATGCGGCCACACCACTGCGCGCAATGAACGGCCTTGGATCCGGTAGCGATTCGTTCAAGAACAGATGCACCGGAGCCACGTCGACGAGCACGGTCACGCGATCGCCGCGCGCTAGATCATCAGGCGCACCGTGAAGCCGCACGCGTAGCGGCTCGACGAGCGGCCCGCGCTCGCATGCGCCACGTACGATCTCCAGCTCGATCCGAGCATCCCCCGCGGCACTTCCGTCGCGTTTGTCCTCGCCGTGTTGCACCACGGGCGAGCGGATCACGACGGCTTCACCTTCGCATCGACCCGGTGCACCAAGGGTTTCGACGACGCGCGCGTGCAGCGCAGTCGCCGCATCGATCGCCAATCGCGAACGCAGCGCACCAATTCCCAGCGCGATCGCCAGCATGACGAGTGCCCAGCGCTCGACATGACGACGCAAGAGAAAGAGCGAGACGATCGCAGCGATCGAAGCCGGTACCGGCGCGCGTGCCAGTGCCGATCCCGCAGTGAGGGCGAGCGCAATGAGTAGAACTTTGTCCGTCATGCGGTAGTGCCATGGCAAACCTCGGGCCAACGCGATCACCTCGGGTTTGCCCGTAGCTTTTGCGTCGCGTTCCCTGGCGGCCGCCATGGCGGAGGGTGGCGGCCGCCATCTTCGACACGCTGCATCCTCGCGATCCGGCCCACGTCATTCCATGACGCGTACGGTCCCGTCGAAGCTTTCCGCGCGACGTACAACTCCGTGCGCGTGCAGAGGTGCGTTCGTACAATGCGCGCTTCGTACCAGCCTGGCTTCTGCGCATCGCCCGGCGGTTCGTCCTTTCGTAACAGTCGGAGGTTTGTCGATGTCGCCGTTTGCCCCCCGTTCTTGCTTGCCCCTTGTGTTCGGCGCCCTCTCGCTTGCTGTCGTGGGATGCGGTCCCGAACCCTCCGACGAATCGGAGCGCTCACTGGCCGCTGCGGAACAAGAGATCACCGGCGGATACACCGATGAAAACGACAAGAACGTCGTCGGGATCTACGCCAACAACCTCGGCGGCATCTGCACGGGCTCGCTGCTCACGCCGAACATGGTGCTCACCGCGCGCCACTGCGTATCGGAAATCAACAACAACCAGGGTGCGGTCGAATGCGGCGTGACCACGTTCTACCCGCCTGTCGCGGCCAGCCAGTACTACGTCACGTTCGAGACGCAGATGCCGCAATCACAGGTCGGATACGTGGCCGTGCAAGAGGTCGTGACGCTTCCCGCCGACAACAAGTTCTGCGGCAACGACCAGGCGATCCTCATCCTCAAGGACAACGTCGATCCCAACATCGCCAAACCGCTCGTGCCCCGCATCGACGAGCCGCTCGTGAAGGGCGAGAAGTATTCGGCCATCGGGTACGGCGCGACAAACGGTTCGGGCTCGGGCGCCGGCACGCGGCGCAGGCGTGACGACTTGCAGATCAACTGCGTCGCCGACCAGTGTCCTTCGTTCTACGTCAAGGCAACCGAATGGATGGGCAACGCCGGGGTTTGTCAGGGCGACTCGGGCGGCCCTGCTATCGATGAGAAAAACCGCGTCATCGGCGTGACGTCACGTGGCGGCTTCAACTGCTCCGATCCCATCTACGGGTACGTTCATTCGTGGAGCGATTGGATCAAAGAAACCGCAACGCACGCCGCCGAGCTCGGTGGTTACGATGCACCTTCCTGGGTGAACGGTTGGCCGACGGATCCCGAATATTCCATGCCTCTTGGCGATGCTTGCACGGACCCGTCGGGCTGCGTATCGGGACGCTGCATCAACGACGGCTACGCGCAGTACTGCACACGCTTGTGCAGCGATCTCGCCCCGTGCCCCGATGGCTGGTCTTGCCAGCCGGACAGCGCCGGGCAGAACGTGTGTTTCCAGGATCCTCCGCCTCCCGAAGAAGTCGACCCCAACAAGGACACGACGAACGATACGTCGTGCAGCATGTCGGCTAGCCATTCCAAACCCGCGCCTTGGTCTGGCCTCGCGCTCGCTCTTGGCCTCGCAGCGCTTGGTTTGCGGCGCCGTAGCCGCTAAATCGACGCTTGCTCAGACATGCCCATCATCACCCGCAGACAAAACCTTCTCGCGCTGATGGCAGCGGCCGTCTCGGCATGCTCGCGAGCACCCGCCAAGGAAAAACCCTTGCGGGTCGTATCGATCTCGCCGAACACGACCGAGACCATGTTCGCCATCGGCGCGGGTGACGCGCTCGTCGGGCGCTCGCGTTATTGCGACGTCCCCGCAGAAGCCAAGAAGCTTCCGGCTGTCGGCGGCTTTTCCGATCCGAACGTCGAAGCGATCGTCGCCCTGTCACCGTCACTCGTCATCGGCGGGCGAGGTCCCGCGGGTCCGACGCTCGAGCAAAACCTTCGAGCGCACGGGATCGAGACGTTTTTCCCGGAAACGGAAACGATCGCCGCCATCAATACGATGATCACGGACCTGGGAAAACGCGTCGATCGCATGGCTGGTGCACAGCGCGTCGTGCGTGACATCGAGGACAAACACAAAGCTTTGAGGACCAAGCTCGAGGGCAAACCTCGCGTCCGTGTTTTGTTCGCGTTCGACATCGCTCCGGTCATCGCAGCGGGTCCCGGAAGCTTCACCGATGAAGTGCTTCGCGAAGCTGGCGCGGAGAACGTCGTCACCAAAGGCGGCCCGTACCCAACGATCGGCCTCGAGCATCTCTTGACGCTCGACCCCGACCTCCTTCTCGACGGGGCATCCGACATGCAAGCCACGAAGTCCATGCGCGAACGCGTGACGGATGCCCCGGGTTGGAAGGAACTTCGCGCAGTGAAGCAAGGTCGCATCCGTGCCGTGGGATCCGATGCGCTGCGGCCGGGACCGCGCATTGGCGATGGCCTCTGGGCCGTCGCTCGTGCCATTCATGGCGACGACTTCGCGCCATGACTCGTTCGACTGCTCGCGTGCGCGCCGATGCGCTTCTGGTCAGCCGCGGCCTCGCGGATACTCGAGCCAAAGCGCAGGCGCTCATCATGGCCGGCAAGGTCACGAGTGGCCCGGTGCGGATAGACAAACCGGGGATGCTCGTAGCTCCCGATGCGCCGCTCGACATCGCGGCATCGCCCAAGTTTGTCTCGCGTGGCGGGGACAAACTCGATCATGCCCTCACGGAGTTCGCAGCGTTGGGGCTCGATGTTGCGAACAAGCACTGCCTCGATGTCGGTGCTTCCACGGGAGGCTTCACGGATTGCTTGCTTCAACGTGGAGCGGCGCATGTGCTCGCGGTCGACGTTGGACACGGACAGCTCGCGGACAAACTCCGCGCGGACGTACGCGTGACCGTTCGCGAACGTACGAATGCACGCGATCTCAGGCGCGAGGACCTCGTGCACGGACTCGATCTCGTCGTGGTCGATGCTTCGTTCATTGGTATTGGAAAACTCATCGGCCCCATCGCATCGCTCTTGGATCCAGGCAAAGATCTGGTCGCGCTGGTCAAGCCGCAATTCGAGGCGGGACGCGAAGCTGCATCACGCGGACGCGGTGTCATCCGGGATTCCGCAACGCGAAATGAAGCGATCGATGCGGCGCGCCACGCCATCCAAGCCGCCGGCTTCGACATCGTGAGCGAGGTCGATAGCGCCGTGGCGGGCCCCAAAGGCAACGTCGAGCGGTTCGTCTGGGCGCGTCGGCGACGTGTTCTGCTCTCGCCCGACACGCAGAATGCTGACGTTTCGCCGCGATGATGGTACTCATCCTCGGCGCGGCTTTGCGCCGCCGCGGCAAGGACGACGAGGAGCAGTCGATGGTCGGACGACTGGGTTGGGAACGAAGGCGGATCTTGGCGCTCGCCGTGGTCAGTGCGAGCGCGCTCTGTTTCGCCGCGTGCGACAAAAAATCCGATCCCACACCTGATCCCGCCGGCGGAGCAAACCCTTCGGGCACGCACGAACCTTGGAAGGTGGGCGCTTACCTGAGTTTGTCCGGTGCCGAGACGCAATTCGGCATCGAGACGAAAGAAGGCATCGAGCTCGCGGTCGACGAAGCCAATTCGGGCGGCGGCATCAAGGGCCGACAGGTCAAGGTCCTTTACGAGGACAACAAGTCGACGCCGCAAGAGACCAACAACAAGGTCTTGCAACTCATCACGCGCGACAAGGTCGTGGCGCTCTTGGGCGAAGTGACGTCGTCGCGTTCGATGGTCGGCGGGCTGGTCGCCAACAAGCACAAGATCCCGATGATCACGCCTTCCGCCACGGCGCCGGAAGTCACGCAAATTGGTCCGTTCATCTTCCGCGTCTGCTTCACCGACGACATTCAAGGCAAGATGGGCGCCGAGTTTGTCGTCAAGACGCTGGGAAAAAAGAAGGTCGCCATTCTTTTCGCGTCCGACGACGTGTACTCGTCCGGCCTCGCATCGCAGTTTCGCGATGAAGCCAAGAAGCTCGGCGCCGAGATCGTCATCGAAAAAAGTTTTCTCAAGACCGAGACGAACTTCACGACGTTCATCAACGAGATCCGCGACGCCAAGGCCGAGATCGTCTACGCGCCGATTTACTACAACGCGATGGTGCCGATCGCGCGGCAAGCGAAGGCCGCCGGCGTGTCTGGAAGCTTTTTTGTCGGGGGCGATGGCTGGGATGCCGATACGCTCCTCACGGATGCTGGCGACGAAATGGAGGGCGCGTACTTCACGAATCACTACGCGCCCGATGTCCCTTGGCCGAATGCGCAAGCTTTCCTCAAGTCGTACAAGACTCGTTTCAAGCGGGATCCAACCAGCCTCTCCGCCATGGGTTACGATTCGGCGAAGCTGCTTTTCGATGCGATGGGTCGTGCGAAAGCGGACACGCCCGAAGGCATTCGCGATGCCATCGCCGACACGAAAGGGTTTGCCGGAGCCACGGGAACGATCACCATCGATCCTGCTCGAAATGCCGACAAGTCCATCGTCGTCGTGCAGATCAAGAACAAGAAATTCACCTACTACGCGACGGTGAACGACAAGAAACGCTGACGACGCGTCCTGTCGAATCCTTGGTGCACGATGGCGAAGTGGGTGGGATGCTCGGCCTGCCCTAGCCGCAGTAGGCTCGTTTCAGTTACCCTCTGCCCCCGCTTTTCGGCGCTCGAGGTTTTGGTGGCTCCATGATCATGAAGATCGTCAATGCCCTCGTCACAGGGCTCGCCCAAGGGTCGATGATTGCCCTCGTCGCGCTTGGCTACACGATGGTCTACGGCATCTTGAAGCTCATCAACTTCGCGCACAGCGAGGTCTTCATGATGGCCGCGTTCGTCGGACTGTTTGCCATCACGGGCCTCGGAGGCAAAGACGCACCGCTCGTCGCAGGCATCGGCGGAACGCTCGTCGCGATGGCATTTGCCGGCATGCTCGGCATGCTCGTCGAACGCGTCGCGTACGAACCGCTTCGCACGCGCGGCAAGGGCAAAGCCAACACGCGCATCACGCCGCTCGTGACGGCGCTCGGCATGAGCGTGCTCTTGCAGAACCTCGCGCAGCTCCTCTTCACCGCTCAGTACCGAGGCTATCCGCAACTTTTGCCCATCGAGCACACGCGCAAGGTCATTTTCATCACGGCCTTTTCCACGATGATTGCGCTGCAGTTCATCGTGCATCGCACGTGGATGGGCAAAGCGATGCGCGCGCTCAGCGTGAACATCGAAGCCGCGCGCCTCATGGGCATTCGCACTTCGCGCATCATCGCCATCACGTTCATCACCGGATCGGTTCTCGCGGCCATCGGAGCCGTCCTGTATTGCCTCGACCAATCACAGGTCTATCCGACGATGGGTGTCGTCATCGGCACGCGCGCCTTCGTGGCAGCGGTCATCGGAGGCATCGGCAGCATCCCCGGCGCGATGCTCGGCGGCCTGCTCATTGGCATCATCGGCGAATTGACCAAGCTCACGCAGTATTCGGGTCTGCAAGACGTCCTGGTCTTCACGGTTTTGATCGCGGTGTTGCTCGTCAAGCCGACAGGGCTCTTGGGCAAACAGTCGATCGAGAAGGTCTGACGGATCGGCCAGCGCATCGCGGCCCTTGAGCTCCTCTTGCGCTATCCTGAGGATCGATGCTTCGCCGATTCGTCCTTGCGTCGGTTTGTCTCTCCGGACTTTTGGGGTGTACTCGAACGGCGCCCGCGAATTGGGCGCGTGGAGGCGCGCCGCTCGAGATTCCCCGCGCGCGATGGATCGTGGCGACGTCGGTCGTCGATCTTTTTCCCGATGGTCGCGTGCTGTTGAACGACAACCAGCAGCTTACGGTCGATCGAGGCGGGCGCATGTGGGACTCGAACAACGATCCCGTCGCGCTGCTCGAACCAACGGGTCATGTGATGGGTCCTGGGGACAAACTTTTGGGCACCGTGGGCGTGCTGCATGCGTCGAAGGACAACGAGCAAAATGCGTGGCTGAGCGTGCTGCCGACGGGTGAGGTCGTGCAGTATGCGGACGACGGGACGCGCACACCGCTTGGAGCGTGGGTTGGATGCAATCAGACGTATCGATCGCATCAGACGTGCACGTATTTGAGCCACATCTTGGCGCCGCGAATCTTGACTTCGCTGCAAGGCGGCCGGACTTGGTATCCGCGTGGTCCAGGTTGGGGTCCGGGCTTGATGCCTGGGATGGGCATTGGTCCTTGGCGTTGATCGAATCCCAAGGCCTTTTTCCAAAACCCCTGGAAACGTACGGTCGCGTGCCCTATCGCGGAAGGTAAAATGGGGGTTGCGCGTTTCCATCTGGAAGCGCGTGGGCCTGTTGAAAAGGGGGCTTTATTCCGCACAAAATCGCTGATCATAGATAGGACATATCCTGTCCGACCATTCATTTATTGGGGTGGAAATTGTTTTTGCGCGCGTTATGATAGGCGCCGCTCGTTGGACGATTGAAAATCGGACGTCGTCCCGAGCTTGCGTAATCCATCGGACGGGTCACGAAATGCCTGGGGGTCAGGCAATGCGTGCTCATTTGCACTTTTTTGATCCGTCCACAAATCGAGGAGGCATTCGTGACGCTTGCGATGATGCATGTCAATGGCGCTCGTACGCGCATGCCCATGGCGTGCTCGGCGATTTCAATGCTCGTCCTGGCTTTGGTCGGGGCGCTGGGTTTCATTTCGTGGATGTTGGAAACCAACCATTCGAGCCCTGACGTTCAGGAAGCACGATCGGTGAAGGCCGTGCAATCGAGCGCTCCGACGGCAAACGCGCCCGACGCATCGGATTCGCCTGAAACAGAACCATGGATCAGATATTCGCGGGAATTCTGATCCCGCACACTTTTCCCGCGGGTGCAGTGAGCCTGAAAAGGCATCCTGCCCCGCGGTTTTTATTTTTGTGCCATTTGCTTGGATAGTTGATGGGCAACGGAAATTCTGAAAGCTGTCGTTGCATTATACAGTCCAAGGTGGTAACCACGAACCATGCGTAATCGCCCGGCCACATCGAGCGCCAATGCAAATAGCGAATCTTCGCGCAAGATATTGGAAGGTATCGCCGTCGGTGAGCGTGCGTTCGCTGACGGTCGTGTCGTTACGCACGACGACGCCCAAATGCGATTGAAGAGGTGGCTAAAGGAACCGATCACCGAACCGGCAATTGATGAATGCGAACGCCGCGATCATCGACGGTAACGATTGCGCCCGTCGCTAGTTCCTGCCCCGCCGCGCGAACCACATCAAGAAGCACGTGCACGAGCCGATCAACGTCAACGTACGACATACGAATATTGATGAGCGATGGTGTCGAAGCGCCCGTCGTTGCCAATATTGCAGCAAAATCTTGGTCATGGCTGACGACGACAGCATTGCGACGCCGACCCTCTTCCAAAATCTGTTTGTCTTTTGCTCGACAGTCCATCAGTGCTGAAACGTGCACCGCATCGTGACCGGCATCGCAAAGTCGTTCAACGACTCGACGCGAAACGTTGATATCTACAATGAATTTCATGCGAATGACAGCTTAGTCGGCCCTTAGCGATGTGGAAGCAGTTTTAAATTGGGCCTCGATGATAGTGTCACTCATGCGGCCGACGGTATCACCACGGTGCGGCCTGATGCCAACCAAGCTGCATACTGAAGACATGCCGGAATGTCTTCTGTTTCAAGTTCTGGAAATTCATCCACAATCTGCGCTGCCGTCCTGCCCGCCGCCAGGTGCTTGAGGACAAGGGACACTGGGATCCGAATGCCGCGAACACAGGGTTGCCCACCGCAGACTTCTGGATCCGACGTGATGCGGGACAGGAGCGTTTCCATGCGCCCATGCTACCGCGTCTACTGGCTGCTGCAAGCGGCTACTTCAACAGCCACCCAAACAAGAGCCGCTTCGTCGCATCCCGCGACACGGACGCAATGCTGTCGACGAGCGGTATCTCCTTCGGACAAACCTCGACGCAATTCTGCGACTTGCCGCAATCTTGCACCCCGCCCTCGTCCATGACCGACTCGAGCCGCGCATTCTTGTGCAGCGCTCCCGACGGATGCATGTTGTAAAGACGCACCAAGTTCACCGCAAATGCACCCACGAATTTCGTCTGCGGACCATATTGCGGACACGCCTCGAGACAACACCCGCACGTCATGCAGCGCGACAGCGGATATCGCTCCTCTTGCTGCTCCTGCGATTCTCGCGGCCCAGGCCCCAAGTCGTGCGTGCCATCGATGTCGATCCACGCATGCACCCGCTTCATGTCCTCGAACATGCGACCGCGATCCACCACGAGGTCCCGGACGAGCGGAAACTTCGTCATGGGCGCGAGCGTAATGGGCTCACCATTCGGCGCGAGCTTGTCCACGAGCGCCGAACACGCCTGCCCAACGCGACCATTGATGAGCATCGTGCATGCGCCGCAAACTTCTTCGAGGCACGACGATTCCCACACAATGGGCGCCACGCTTTTGCCATCGGCCGTGCGAGGGTCTTTTTGAATTTGTTGCAAAGCGCTGATGACGTTCATCTGCGGCAAATACGGAACCTTGAATTCCTCGAGCCGCCTCGTTTCGGGCAACTCCTGCCCGTCCTGACGCCAAATGCGGAGATGAACGCGGCGGCCCGTTCCGTTGTCCTCGACGCTCGTTTGCTTGGCCATGATTACTTCTTTCCCGTCGCAGCCGCGCTCGCAGCGCCCGCCTGCTCGTATTTGCGCTCGCGAGGCGCCACGAGACTCGTGTCTACCGCATCGGTCACGTGCACCGGTTGACCCGCGCACGAATAATCGAATTCCCGAATGAACCGGACTTTGCCCGGCCCTTCGTGCTTGGCCAAGGTCGTCCGCAGCCATTCGGAATCATTTCGCCGCGGAAAAGCTGGCTTGTAATGCGCGCCACGCGATTCGTCACGGCGCCTGGCCCCTTCCGCAATGACCCGCGAGAGCGCGAGCATGTTTTCCAGGTGTCGTATGAATTGCGCCGGTTGATTGACCCTTTGCGACCGATCCGAACACGACACCTTCTTCACTCGCTCGTCGAATTCCGAAATCTTCTCGAGCACCTTGTCGAGCGTCGCATTGTCGCGCTCGATCGTGCAATCGCGAAGCATGACGTCGCCAAGCTCTTCGTGCAGCTTGTACGGGTTTTCAGCGTCCGCCACGTCGCGGTTTTGTGCCAGAATGCGCTCGTAATCTTCTCGACAAGCTTTTTCGGCTTTCTCGAAGATCGATTTCGGCAAATCGAATGCGCTTTTCGCGAGGCTCTTTTGGTAACTCGCGACCGATGGACCCGTGACGATTCCGCCGTAAATGCACGACAAGAGCGAATTCGCGCCGAGACGATTCGCGCCGTGGTACTGATAATCCACTTCGCCGACGGCATACAGGCCTGGAATGCTCGTCGCATGATTACGAGGCGACCCCACGCGAAGCGATCCGCGGCTGTCGCGTTCGAAGTCGACCCACAATCCGCCCATCGAATAGTGTACGGCCGGAAAAACCTTCATCGGGTTCTTGTACGGATCGACGCCGGCGAACTTTTCGTAAATCTCCAGAATGCCGCTGAGCCGCGTGCGCAAAAACTTTTCGTCTTTGTGCGTCAGGTCGAGGTACACTTCGTTTTCATTGCGGCCGGTTTTCCCATTGAACACGCCGCGTTTTTCATGAAAACACGTCTTGAAAATGGCGCGCGATGCAATGTCCCGCGGAACGAGATTTCCATAACCGGGATACATTCGCTCGAGGAAATAATCGCGTTCTTTTTCCGGAATGTCTTTGGGCTCGCGTTTGTCCGTCGAATCTTTCGGGACCCACACGCGACCGCCTTCACCACGAGCGCTCTCCGAAATCAATCGAAGTTTGTCCGCGCCAGGAATGGCCGTCGGATGGACTTGAATGAATTCACCATTCGCGTACACCGCACCTTGCCGATAAACGCTCGCCGCCGCCGTGCCCGTACAAATGACGCTCAGCGTGGAGCGGCCGAATACGACGCCGTTTCCGCCCGTCGCCAAGACGACGGCATCGCCTTGGAAATGCCGAATCTCCATCGTCTTGAGATCCTGGGCAATGCAACCGACGCACGTGCCGCTATCGTCGAGAATGGCTTGCAAAAAGTCCCAAAACTCGAACTTCCGGACCATCTTTTCGCCGGGAATGGTCAAGCCATGGTCATCGACGACGTCCTGCAATTCGTAACGCCGAACTTGTTCGTCGAGCGCGTAAAGAAGCTGCTGGCCGGTCGTCGCGCCGGCATACGCCGTGCGATGAAAAAGCGTGCCGCCGAAACGTCGAAAATCGAGCAATCCCTCGGGCGTGCGATTGAACGGTACGCCCATGCGGTCGAGCATGAACACGATGCTCGGAGCGGCTTCGGCCATTCCCTTGACGGGCGGCTGATTGGCGAGAAAGTCGCCGCCGTACGCGGTTTCCTCGAGGTGAATTTGGGGGCTGTCCCCTTCACCCTTGGTGTTCACCGACGCATTGATGCCACCTTGGGCGCATACCGAATGAGAACGTTTGACCGGTACGAGCGATATCAAGTCGACGGGAACTCGCGCTTCGCAAAGTTTGATCACCGTCATGAGGCCCGCCAGGCCTCCGCCGACGACGATCACCCGCCGAACTTTCCCTCCTTCACTCCGGTACGTGCTTTTGCCAGCCATATCGATCGAATGCTCCGTGGGCGTTTACGCCATGACCGGTCGCTTCAGGGTGTTGCCAAGGGTGGTGCTGCTGCCTGGGATTTCGCGGACTGCTCGCGGATGTCGAGGCACGAACGCGTGCCCGTGGGTTTTTCGAACCACGGCAGCCTTTCTTGGATGCTCGAACCCGTCGCGAAGTAAATGACCGTATTGGCGCCCAAGACGAAGACGGCCAGGCCCACGATGCCGAAGGCCCAGGCCGCCATTTGTTGAGCTCGGCGGGAAATGGTAATGCCCCACGAGAAGCAGAATCCCCACAGGCCATTGGCAAAATGAAATACGCTCGCCGCGATGCCGAGCACGTAAATCAAGGCAATGACCGGAATCCCTTTCACCGACGATGACATGTCCGCGCAAAGCGCCGGGTAAAACTGCTCGGGAGCCATCCTCCCAATGAGTTTCTTCCACCAGTATTGGTACATGTGAAAGCCGATGAAGAGAAATGCGAGCAGGCCCGTGATTCGTTGGAGCGTATACGCCCAATTGCGGCTCGTGCTGTATTTCGTGACGTTGTGCCGCGCCTCGAATGCGAGCTTCACGCCGTAGAGCGCGTGAAACGCGAGAGGCGCCAGGATCAGGCCAACCTCGAACACCGGGAGATACGGCATGTGGTTGATCTCCCGCACCGCAGCGTCGAACGGCTCCTGACCTCCGAGCGCCTTGGCGTTCGTCCACAGGTGATACACCATGAAGCCGCCTACGGGCACGATGCCCGTCAGCGAGTGCAGCTTGCGCAAGAGAAACGCGCGGCGGTGCTTGGCGATGAGAGATTGATCTTTCGATGTTGAGGACACGCGACCTCGTCGGCTTGCAGGCAGTGGGCGATGTATGGGACTCTCGCCAAGACGTCAAGGTGACGCAACCTTTTGGCACCCGACTTCGTCCAGCGAAAGCCCGCGATCGCATCGGCTCCGCTGCACTGCTCCTCGCGATCGGCGTGGCCATTTCAGCGGGTTGCGCCGGCTCGCGCCCCGAAAATGCGCCCACCGTGCCGCTGTCTTCATCGGTGCGCGCGCAGATCGAGCTGCGTGCGATTTCCGCATCGTTCGCTCAGGCAAACCGCGCGGACCGACTCGAGCTCGAAGGGCGCCTCGTCGCCTTCGAAGAGCGCTTTGCCAGCGATCCGCTCGTCCCCGTCGCCGACGTCATGCTCGCATGGATCGCGCTCGATCGCGGCAACATCGAACGCGCCCGCGAGCTCAGCTCGCGCGCCTTCGCTCGCACGAAAGGTCGAGGCACGACGGCGGATCACGCCACGATGATCGAAGGCGCAGCGCTCAGGCGCACGGGCAAACCCGACGCGGCCCTGGACAAACTCCTTCCGCTCCGAGGCAAACTCATCGATCCGCACGCGCGTGCGCTGCTCAATGAAGAGCTCACGACGAGCGCCATCGGAGCCAAGCGTTACAGCCGAGCGATCGACTTGATGCTCGATTGGCTGAACGAATCGAGCGTGGAACACCGCGCCGAAATCCGCGCCAAGCTCGCGGATCTCGTGGCGAGCATCCCCTCGGACAAACTCTTGCCGATCCTCGAAAAGCGCCGCGTAGCGCACGTCGAGCCGGCCAACGAAGAGCTTGCAGTTCAAACGACGCTCGTCGCAAGGCTTGCCGAGTCGGCGCTGTCGACACGCAATCAAAGCTTGGCAACGCGGCTGCTCGACACGTCGAGCGCTCTGCTTGGGCCAAGGGCCGATGCGATCGCGACCCTGGCGGGAGGAGGCGGCGGCGAAGCTCGCGTCGAAGCGCCGACCGTGGGCTTCGTGCTTTCCGTGCGCAGTTCGGAAACACGAAAACGTGGTGCCGAAGTGGCGCGAGGCATCACGCACGGGCTAGGCCTGCCGGGATCGGATGCAAGGCTTGCGACGCGCGACGATCTTGGACGCGTCGAAGGCATCGAAGATGCGCTCGAAGGCCTCGTGGCCGATGGTGCCGCGATCATCATCACGGGCATCGATCGCGAAGAAGCAACGCTCGCTGCGACCTTCGCAGCGCGCGAATCGGTGCCCATCATCTTGCTGCACCCACCAGCTCGTTCGGCGCCTACGTCTTCGTCCGTGTTCGTCATGGGTGAAGAGCCCGAGCGACTTCGCACGACACTCGTCGCTGCGTTGGCCGCACACATGCCGACTTCGACCAAACGTCGACCGGCTGCTTCGCACGTCAAGCCAGGGCAAATCGTGTGGGTGGGCGACAAGGGCAGCGTCGACATGGGCCACGCTGAATCGTTTGAGTGTCAACGATTGCCTCCATCGTGGCGCGGCATCGGAGGAGTCGTTGCGTACGGTTCGTGTGTGGCCGACGTGCTCCTTGCCGTTTCGGGTACGTCCGTACAAACCGCCGTCGGTCTGGATCTCGACGGTGTTTCGCTCCCGAAGGGAACGCTCGCTGCGACCGCGGGCGTATATCCCATCGACCCCCGGGCGATCGCGACCCCAGCGCTTGCTCGGTGGATGCGACAGCACGCGGAACCGCCGACCATTTGGGCGGGGCTTGGCCGGGACGCGGCCGTGCTTGCTTGGTCGGCGGTTCAAGTCTTGCCCTCACGAGGAACGAAGGATCCGCAGGAGGTCAAGGCGCGGCATCGCAAAGCGACCGAAACGCTCGCAGCCGCCGAGGCGGAGCTATGGACCACGGAAGCGCGAGGTTTCGGGGGCGAGCGCAAGCTTCCGCGACAGGTGGGTGTGCGTCAGGTGCGCTAGGTTTGCGGCGCGCTTGGTGCTACGGCAGGCGTGACCTACCGGTTCTGACGTGACGACGACCCTTCCACTTCCCACGCGCCGTGCGACGATTCGGCTAGCTCGTGCGCTTGCGTCCCTGCTCGCTCCAGGTGACTTGGTGATCCTTTCGGGTGATCTTGGTGCAGGTAAGACGTTCTTCACTCGAGCTCTTTCGCGAGCGCTCGGGGTTTCTCACGACGAACCCATCACGAGCCCGACGTTCACGTTGATTCACGAATACGCCGCGCGTCTTTCCATCGCGCACGCGGATCTCTACCGAGTTGCGGATGAAGACGAGCTTGCGCAGTTGGGTCTTCGCGAGCGTCGAGGTGAAGGTTCGGTGCTCGTCGTCGAATGGGGAGCGCCTTTCGAGTCTGCGCTTGGAGGCGACGCCTTGCGCATCACGTTCGACCTTTCGTCGGATGGTTCCCGGTCGGCGCGAATCGATGCGACAGGTCGGCGCTCACGCGAGCTTCACGGAGCTTTGCGCGCGGCGGTCGGCCTTTCGCCCGATGCGTGATAGAAGAGGCGCCCGTGGGCGAGCCCGAAGCAAGCACTTGGCAGCGGATCCTCGGAGGGGTCCTTTCTGTCTTCGAGAGCATCGGGACGACCGTCAGTTTGACGATCCAAACGTTGCTCTGGCTCTTTCGGCGTCCATTTCGCGTCAATCAGATGCTCGCCGCGATGGACTACATCGGCGTGCAGTCCATCTTCATCGTCGGTCTGACGGGCACGTTCAGCGGCATGGTGCTCGCTTTGCAGACCACGTATGCCCTCAAAGCATTTAGCGCCGAGGGTCGCGTGGGTGGAATCGTGGCCGTGAGTTTGGCGCGCGAGGTCGCGCCGGTGTTTTCCGCGATCATGATTACGGCTCGAGCGGGCAGCGCGATGGCGGCCGAGCTTGGCAACATGCGTGTGACGGAACAGATCGACGCCATCACGACGATGGGCGTCAGTCCCGTTCAATATTTGCTTTCGCCGCGGCTGCTTGCGGGTGTCGTGATGGGGCCACTTCTATGCATTCTGTATACGACGGTGGGAATGCTGGGGGCGTACGTGGTGGCCATTGTGTGGCTCGGGGGTGATTTTGGTATTTTCATGCAGAGTATTCGCGACACGGCGGTGCCCAAGGATCTTTTCATGGGCATCATCAAAAGCTCGGTATTTGGATTTCTCATCTCATCGATTGCGTGTCGACACGGTTTTTTTGCATCTGGTGGGGCACGTGGCGTCGGACTAGCGACAACGAATGCAGTCGTGGAAAGCTGCGTGTCGATCTTGGTGACGAATTACATTCTCACACAGGTCATGCTGCAAGGGGACCTGTAGGTATTTGCCGACACCCATTGAATCAGGTTTGTCACTCGCAAAGTAACCTTACGTTGGGTGACGATTTGTTTCAAACTTCATTGCTTCGCACGCAAAATACCTTAAGTAATAGTCTCCTAAGACAAAAAATGTCTACCCGTCAATTTTTTGCCGGTGTAGTTTGGACGTTCGAGATGCAAGACGCGTTATTCCTGCTTTCTTTACTCATTGGGTGAGACATGTGTGAGCCGGGACAGGCAGACAAGGCCACACGAGATGGCGTTGATCGGCGCTTACGGGCGCTCGTTGCGATGGCGCCCATCGCGATGCTCGAGACGACGATCGACGGCAGTGTGTCTTGGGCGAACAATCGGTGGGCATATCTCACTGGCGCCACTTCGAGCGACGCATTGGAAGGGCGATGGTTCGACGCGGTGCATCCGGATGATCTCGCACGCGTCGTCGAAGCTTGGCGACGTGCGACGTCCGAGCACGTGAGCATCACCATTGAATGCAGGTTTGTTGTCACGAGCACCGTCATTCGATGGATCCAATTCAATGGTGCACCGCTCTTCGATCCGTCAACGAGTACGACGACGTATGCCATGACGGCGACCGACGTCACCGACAAGCACGAATTGAATGAAATGGCTCGAACCACGACGGGCCTCGAATCTTGGGCGGAACAAAGTGCCGCGGCGCTTGCAGAGCAAGGCAAGGAGCTTGGTATTTTCGCCGCCCTCGTGGCTTCGAGCGCCGATGCTATCGTGATTGTCGATCCGCGCGGAAAAGCTCGGTACGCAAATGGTGCGTTCCGCAAACTTTTCGACATCGGCCTCGACGCGTCCCTGGACGAGCTTTTCATTGCGCTTGGCGTCGACGACTCCACCAAAGACACTTTGCGTGCGGCAAGCGCGGCGGGCGAATCTTGGCGCTCCACGGTGGTGCTCGAGCGCCCGCGGCTCGGGACGCTTCACGTCGACCTCAGCAGTTTTTCCATCATCGACACGACATCGCGGACCATTGGTATGGCCATCATGATTCGTGATTTGTCGATCCACAAAGAGGCTGAAGTCGAACGTTCGCGCCTTCATGCAGAAATCATCGTCGCGCAAGAAGCCGCTATTCGCGAATTATCTACACCGCTATTGCCCATCGGACCCCGTGTCATTGCAATGCCTCTCATTGGCTCCATCGACGCGACGCGTGGACAACGAATCCTGGATACGCTCTTGGCAGGTATCAATCGTCATCATGCGGATTTCGCCATTCTCGACGTCACCGGGGTTCGCCGCATGGACGCCGACATTGCCGATATTTTATTACGCAGTGCCAATGCCGCAAAGCTGCTTGGCGCGAATGTGATTCTCACGGGCGTGAGCCCCTTCGTCGCAAAAACATTGATCGAGCTCGGAGCGGACATGAGCGGCATTCGTACGCTCGCTACGCTCGAGCAAGGAATTGATGCCGCCTTTTCACGCACCCGTTTCCACACGAAACCACTTCGACGAGATGTCAATCCATCGCCGAAATAGCTGAATGCGACGTCCCTCGGAAAGGAGCCGAAACCATGAAGGCCGCACCAATCATTCTTTTCATCGACGACGACGACAATGACGGGATGTCCACGTACCACCGGCTAGCGAAGCTTGGCTTCACGCCACGATTTCACCGTGGACCTTTCGGAACGCTCGCAGCCATTCGCGACTCGCAATGCGATGTCGTGCTGCTCGACGTGAACATGCCAGGCCTCGATGGTCCCGCGCTCGTTCGCGTCATTCGTCACACGTACAATCACCTGCCCGTGCTGCTCTACAGCAACATGGAGCCGTCGGTCCTCGATCGCATCGGGCGGCACATCGGCGCCGATGGCGCCATTGCGAAAGACGCAAACGACGACGAATTCGCGCATGAGCTCCGGCGCGCATTGACAGACCTCGATGCACGCATGGTCGCGCGCCGGCTGGACCAGCGATCGTCGGTATAACGATCTCGCACGCACACGCTCGCTTCGGGCGGTCGAACTTTTCCGGGAACTTTTTCGTCACTTGCCCGCTCGGATCGTGCCACCGAGTCGGAACCGTGGACGTTCGCGTTGCATTCGTCCCTCCCGACTCATGGAAACCTTTCCGTCGCGAGGCAGCTCATCATGAAACGTCGTTCGTCTTGGTTCGTTCTGGGCGCATCATCGCTGCTGCTCCTGTCTTGCTCAACGCCGCAGCCGGCTCCCAATACCGCATCGACGCACAAAAGCGTGACGCTCGCTGCTGAAAAGCCCGCGAAGCCGCTCGACGAACCGCTCGAGCCGCCGGTCGTCACGACCGATGTGGCGAAAGCTCCGGATGCGCCGGAAGCGCTGGTCGCTGGCCCGGACGAACCCCTCACGGCGCCCGTGGAAACGCATTGGGGAAGTGCACCGAAGGCCCTCGATGCGGCCGGATCGGCCTGGGGAAGCGGTGGACTGGGTTTGTCGGGCGTTGGCGAAGGTGGCGGCGGACGAGGCGAAGGCATTGGGCTTGGCAGCGTCGGCACGGTCGGGCGCGGCGCTGGAACGGGTACGGGCTCGGGATTTGGTTCCGGTCACGGGCGGCTCGGAGGATCGCATGCGGCCGCCGGGCCCGTGCGTGTGGGCGGAGTCGTCGGGGCGGTGCGCGTCGGCGGAAGCAGTGCTGGCGCTGCGTCGCAATTGCCTTCGGGCGTGCGAACGGGCGAATGGGACGACAACGCGAATTTTCGTGAATATGGTCGGTGGCTCGCGACGGAAAAAGGCCGTGGAGCGTCGAGCATCGACGTGTCCGTGCGGCGGTTCCTCGTGGTGCGTGACGCCGCGGGCAAGCCCGTACCGAGCTGCAATGTCGAGGTTCGCGATGCGTCTGGAAAAACGACGACGTTCACGACGACGAGCACGGGACGCGCGCTGCTCTTCCCTCGCGCGGAAGGATTTCGCAGTCAGGATTTGACGGCAACGGCGAATTGCCAAGGCGCCAAGGTCGCGCAATCGTTCCGGGCTGCGGCGGGTGACGGAATCGTGGACCTTTCATTGCCGTCGAATCGAGTTTTACCGGACGCACAAACCATCGACGTCGCCTTCGTCCTCGATACGACCGGATCGATGTCGGAAGAAATCAATGCTCTGCGCGATACGCTCGAAAAAGTGGCAAGCTCGCTCGGTACGGTCGGCATTCGTCCGCGCGTGGGCCTGGTCGAATATCGGGATCGCGGCGATGCATTCGTGACGCGCATGCATCAAATGACGACGGACGTCGCCGGGTTGCAGGCTCGAATCGCTGCCCTGCAAGCCAATGGTGGTGGAGACACGCCCGAACACGTCAACGAAGCCGTGCGGGTCGCGGTGCGCACGCTGAAATTCAAGCCGGAATCGATAGCGCGTCTCGTGTTTCTCGTTGGCGATGCGCCCCCGCATCTCGATTACGCCAATGACGAGGGATACGTGGGTGCCATGCAGGAAGCGAATCACGCGGGCATTCAAATCTACAGCATTGCAGCTTCGGGCATGGACGCGCTCGGTCAAGTCGTCTTTCGGCAGCTCGCGCAATACACGGGCGGCACGCACATGTTCGTATTGCGCGGCGGCGCGGGTCCGCAATCGACCGGAGGCGGGGATCCTCGTTCGAGCTGCGGGGGAACGCATACCGATTACACGAGCGGCAACCTCGACGCGCTCATTCTGTCGAAGGTTCGCTCGGCGATTGCATCGAAGGACGTGAGCCCTTTGCGCATTGCGGGACTGCACCAGGATGAAAAGGACCGGCCGTGTGATCAACGCGTGGGAATGGTGCAGTAAAGACCGATCGACCTCGCGTCCGAGTTTCTCCTCCCGCCAACCACCTCGCCAGCCGACCCGTTCCACCCTAAAGTAGCCGCAATGGCCATCGATGCGGCGGAGTTTCGCAAAGTCCTCGGGCAGTTCGCGTCCGGCGTGACCGTCGTCACGACCGCGCAGGACGGCGCGTTTTTCGGCATGACCGCCAGCTCGTTCACGTCGGTGTCGCTCGACCCGCCTCTCGTCTTGTTCTGCGCAGACAAACGAGCTCGCTCGGGCATCGCCGTGGGGCCCGCCGGCATGTTCGCCGTAAACATCCTCGCGGAAGATCAACGCGAGCTGTCGGAGTTTTTCGCCGGCAAAGGCACCGACGAGGAGCGCTCGGACAAACTCGCAGCGATCGGCCGAACTGCCATCACGGGCGCTCCCGTCCTCGACAGCGCTCTCGCCTGGCTCGACTGCCGCGTCGATCGCGCCATCGATGCAGGCGATCACATCATCTACGTCGGTCTCGTGGTCGCATCCGCCGTACGCGACGGACGCGATGCACCGCTCGTCTACTGGCACGGCAACTACCAGCACCTCGACGACGAAACGATCGAGCGCACGCGACGAAGTTAGCCTGAGCTGTCGGCTCGGCGTTCCCGAGCGCGTTGAACGATGCGCCAAGACCTTCTAAGGTGGCGCGTCGAGGAGACCGTATGGCCCTGAATGATGTAGTGCTGGTAGCGACCGATTTGAGCGACTCTGCCGATGAAGCGATCCGCGCAGCGCACGAGCTTGCGCATGGCAAGGGCAGCAAGCTCGTCGTGTGCCACGTCGTGCACGAGATTCTGCGCGCATCACCGCTCTTTCCGCAGCGGGTACAAGCCGACATGGAAGCTTTGATCCACGCGGAGAGCCGAGCTGCTGCAGCCGTCGAAGATCGCGTCGAAGCACTCACGGGTCGAGCTGCAGAGGAGTTTGAAATCCGCATCGAAAGTGGCGCTGCCGATAGCGCGATCTTGCGCGTCGCCGAAGACGTCAAGGCCACCCTCATCGTCACCGCGAGTCGAGGTCTTTCGGGCATCGCAAGGCTGCTTTTGGGGAGCGTCGCCGAACGCATCGCCCGCTACGCGCACTGCTCGGTGTTCATCGCCAGAGCGCACAAAAAAACGAACAAGATCCTCGTCGCCACCGACCTTTCGGATCTCTCGATGCCCGCCATCTCGCTCGCCGCCGAAGCTGCAAAACGCGCCTCCGCCGAGCTCGTGGTGCTCTACGCCCTGGACGTGTTGCCGTCGCCCGCTATGGGTTTGACCGTGCCTTTTGGGGGCGTACCGATCGTTCCGCCGCCGGAGCTTCTCACGCAGATGCGTGAAGGGGCGCAAACGGCGCTCGCGGCCATCGTCGAGCGACTCGACGTCAAAGCTGAGGCGCGGGTTGCCGAGGGTGATGCGGCGGCGGCGATCATTCGCACGGCAGAACAAATGGAAGCCGATCTCGTCGTCGTCGCGACGCATGGGCGCACGGGGCTTTCGCGCGTGGCCCTTGGAAGCGTCGCGGAGAAGGTCGTTCGAGGTGCTCGGTCTTCGGTGCTCGTGGCGCGTTCCATGCCGCACACCGAATAGCCCACGTCTGGCGGGTTGACGTCCCGGCCGTTCGATGGCACGAATGCGTCGTTCGGCGGCCCTACGGGCAAGCCTTCTCTGGAGACACCATGGCGAACGATTCGACGCAACACGTACCGACCGACGACTGGACCGTACCCAAGCTCATTGGCATCGCCGTCGTGGTGCTCGGCACGTTTTTCGTGTTCATCTACAACATCTCGCCTTGAGGATCGCGCGCAGTTCGCGCCTCACCCCCTAACCCCCTCTCCAACTCCGCGTCACTGCGTGACGCTGCGTGGAGAGGGGGAATTTCACGCGAGAAATCTCCACCTCACTTCACGGAAAACCCTAGCGCGACTTCTGCATTCCATCGCAAATCGCCAATCAAGCCGACTTCGCCGGAAGCGGTCGCGAAAAACCATTTTCTGACGTACGCGCGCACGCCTGCTCGACCAGAAAATGCAAAACTCGTCGCCCCGTAATCGGCCTTGTATCCGTCAATGGCGAGCTCCGTATCGACCCAATGCACGCCTCCAATCAAGTCCGCGAAAATCGCAACTTTTTTGAATGGATATTCTCCGCCGATGCCAAATCGCAGCTCCTTGGCCGATAACGATTGCACCGTCACCTGCCGCATCGTGCCATTCACGTCGTACGCGGCCGTGGAATCGCTCACTTTGTACGTCGTAAAAGGCAGGTCGAAGCCGACGGTCATGCGAATGAAACTCATGACCAAACGCACGTCGTAACGCAATCCGAGCACCGTCGCACTGTCGAATGGAGGTTTGACGAATGGCGCGACGAGCCCACCTCCACCAATTCCCCCGGCCGTTCCTTCTTCGAACGTGAACGACGTCTTCGAATACGATCGTTGACCTGCCAAAAATCCCATCGTGAACTCGAAATGGTCGCCCTGGGCCCATCCTTCGGGTTCGTCGTCGGGCTCCTCTTCCACTTTTCGCAGAGGTGGCGGTGGGGGCGGTGGCGGTGGCTGCGCAGGCACCTCGAGCACGCGATTCGGCGGTTGCACAGGCGGCTGTTGCAAAGGCGGCGGCGGGGGCGGTACGGGAGCTGCAACCTCGACCGGATCCGGCTGTTTGTCAGCCGCTGGAAGAGGTGGTGGGTCGGGCGGAGCCGCGAAGAGCGACGATGTAACGAGGCACGTGGCGAGCGTGAAAAGCGATGAAACGAGGTGCGATGAACGCATGCGAGCGGCTCCTTCGGTTCGGCATCGTAACCGAAGTCGAGCCGGCGCGTTAGTCATGCGCGCGGGTCACGAGATGAGCGACGCCAAACGCTCTTTGGCGCGGGCTGCGCCTTCTCGTTGAGCAACGACACCCGCCGACTCCTCGACACGATACGCGGCAGGAGCTCGCAAGTACGTCACCCTGTCGGGAAGCGACGCACGCGTTGCAATCGACCGTTCGCGACCCACGTTTGCCGCTTCGGGAGCTTCGAGCGGCCGGCCTTCACGCAAGCGCGGCTGGGCCAGCGGCGTGAGCGTCACAGCGCCGAATTCCTTGGGCGATCGCATGCGCTCGGCCATCAAGTGCACGATGTCCGCGACGAGCCGCCCATCGCCATCGGAATACCGAGCGACCAGCTTTCGCCCAGGCCTCGGCTTCTCCTCGTCACCCATGCCCACCGGCGGCGGAGCCCACGATCCGCCTTGCTCGAGCGCCACGAGCTCACAACGCATGGGCAACGCGCGTGCTTCGGCGTCACCGAGTCCCCGAGCAAGCCAACCCGCAGCTCGCCGACCTCGACGCTTCAATTCGAGCAGCACCGCTTCTTCGTCGTCACCCGTTCCAATGTCGAGCAATTCTTCTTCCTCGGCAGGGCGCCAAGTATCCGCAGGCAACTCCGAAACGGCAGGCGCTCCGAACGAAATTCCGGCGGTTGCTCGAAATGGAATGCCAAACGTCATCGCCGCGAGCACGTTTGTCGTGGCACTTGCCCCACCGATGACGGCCGCCCGAGCAATGAACAATGACGCCTCGGGGTTCGCAATCTGAGCACTCGATCCATCAATGATGGGATCGCCCTCGGCAGCCATGTGCAGTCGACACGTGCGCGTCGCAATCGCAGTGGCGCGTCCAAGCGTCGCGCGCACGAGAGACGCCGTGAGCAATGCCTCGAAAAACGGCCCTTCGACCATGGCCACGGGTGCGCCCGGAAATACGATCGTCCCATCCGAAACCGTGTCCAGATCGACTTTTGGAGCGAACGAACGTAGCCGATTTGCAAGGTCGTCGGAGAAACCAACGAGGTCCTGGGCTGCGGTGACTTTCTCCTTTTCGATGAGCGGTCCGGCCAGCATTTCGATGGCGCTCTCGATACCGGCCACCACGAGAAACGCCGTATGCGGAGGTGCTGCTCGAAATGCCACCTCGAAACTTGCACGACGATCCCCCATCCGCATTTGGAGGAGCCGATCTGCATCGAGCAAAGCACGACCATCGAGGAGCAGGTGATTGACAGAGGACATCATCTCATGAGGCCCCTTTCGGGACTCGTTGTCAAGACCAAGGCCGGTCACGATGGGACCAACTGGATCATGCATGTATCACCCCAGTCGACCCACCAGGGCAATCATGGACCATTCGATCGACGGCAAAACACGGCTTCGAGCATTGGCAAGAAGATTGCTTGGAGACCATGATACCATGGACCAAACAATGTACGAGCTCGCGACGCGCTACTTGACTCCCTTCATTTCCGTCTTCGCTCTCGTCGGCTGTATGGCCGATGGCACGGGGACCGAAGATGTCGAGCAGTTGGGCGATTCCGAAGGCCATGACGAGGGGATTGGCCAATTCGCCGAAGGTTTTTCTGGTGGTACCGTTGCCAATGCCGCGGCGACTTCTTGTGGCACCGTGAGCGTCAAAGGGCTTTCGTATCAAATCATCGCGGAAAGCAATTGCATCACACCCGGCGCATTTGCGCCCCTCACGCTGGGCGCAAATGGCTCTGCCGGTTCGGCGGTTTTTCTGAACATTCAAAAGCCCGCCCGAGACAAACTCGAAGCGGTCATGAAGGCGAATCCGAGCCGAGCGATCACGATCAATTCAATGCTTCGCACCGCGGCGCAACAATATTTGCTCTACAATTGGTACCAAACGGGTCGGTGCGGCATTTCGCTCGCCGCCAAACCTGGTTTGTCGAACCATGAAACCGGGATGGCCATCGACATCCAAGAATATTCGGCATGGCGCGGGGCGCTCGAAGCCAATGGCTTTCGATGGCTTGGTTCCAGCGATCCATGGCATTTCGATTACATTGGATCGGGCGCGGTGGATCATCGAGGTCTCGACGTGCTCGCGTTTCAAAAACTGTGGAACCGCAACAATCCGAACGACAAGATTGCGGAAGATGGCATTTGGGGACCGGGCACGGAATCGCGCATGCGCAAGTCGCCAGCCAATGGGTTTCCCATCGGTGCAACGTGCAACATGCCATTGAATGAACCGGCTTGCACGGCATCGTTTGCAGACATCTGCAGCTCACCATTCCAGGCCGACATCGATTGGCTCGCCAAACAGGGATTCGTGAATGGTTGCGGCAATGGCAACTATTGTCCAAACGATTCCGTGACGCGCGGACAAATGGCCGCATTTCTCACGAACGCGCTGAAACTACCCGCCGGTCCCGAGCGGTTTTCGGACGACAATGGTTCGCCCTACGAAGCGGCCATCAATTCCATTGCTGCGGCGGGCATCACGGGCGGCTGCAATGTTGCCGGCACCGAATTTTGCCCGACCAAAGAAGTCACTCGAGCCGAAATGGCCACGTTCCTCACCAAAGCCTTCAAATTACCAGCGTCTCAAACGGATCTCTTCGTCGATGATGGCGAATCGATTCACCAAGCCAACATCAATGCGCTCGGCGCGGCAAGCATCACGAGCGGCTGCGATGCAGTCAAAAAACTCTACTGCCCTGCCAATTTCGTGACGCGCGGACAAATGGCTACGTTCCTCCGACGCGCCATGGACTGAATTGGGCGAAGTCATCCTCGTGACTTCCCCGTACAGACATGAAAGTCCACGTCGCCCTTCCCTTGCACAAATGCAATGCTCCCAGGTGGAGGGCCGTTCCAACATATCGAAATGACGTGAGCTCGACGTTGGCCCACGGGTTGCTCTAGAGAATGGTCGAGCGCCTGCTCCGGTTCCCCCCCCCGCCGTTGAGTAGGCGTTCTTTTTTTGTCTTCGCGCAAAATGCTGCGGGCCCCGTATCGGCTCCTGCGGTCGTGCGGTATCGTCTGACGACTGAATACGGAGGACGATATGTTGTGCGAGCGCGGAACGAGGGTCGTGATCCTGTCCATCGGCATGATGGGCTTGGCCCTGGCTGCTGGCTGCTTGACGTTGACCACCACGCCACAAGGCGGCGGCGGAAGCGGGGGCGAAAGCAATGGAACGCCCAGTTCCAGCTCGGGCGATGGCGCGCACATGCCAGGCCTCTGTTCGAGCGTCGCGGATTGCCCGGATGTCAAGCTTTGCGAAACGATGGCATGCATGAACGGCGCTTGCATTTCGGGTTTCGTGCAGGCGGGTTTGCAATGCAACAACGATCAAGTGTGCGATGGCTTGGGTTCATGCGTCGATTGCGTCAAAAACAGCGACTGCTCTGGTAGCAACGCTTCTTGTGTGGACAATAAATGCGCTTCGTGCAGCGATGGCATCCAGAACGGCAACGAAACGGGGGTCGATTGTGGTGGATCGAAATGTGCGCCGTGCGCTGGAATACCTTGTGCCGTTGGAAGCGATTGCCCGACGAATAATTGCGTCGACGGCGTATGTTGTGATACGTCTTGCAATACCGCTTGCAAGGCCTGCAATTTGACGGGCAAGGAAGGCTTGTGTTCGAATCTACCCTCGGGCCAAGAGGACCCGGGCGTTTGCGATGTGACCAAAGCTTGCGGATTCAATGGTTCTTGCAAGCTCAAGCTAGGTCAACCGTGTGCCGAGGATTCGGAATGTCTGAGCAGTGACTGCTCGCCTGACAACATTTGCGAGCCTTGATATTCGTTGGGCTGAATTCGCTACAGCAATGATGCGAGCAGAATACGTCGTCTTTCCCACGCCGCCTTTGCCCGCGTACGGATTCAGCAAAGCAGCTCGAGCGTTGTGGTCAGCGTGCCTCTCCCTGCCAAACCTTGCCGACTCGAGCTCGACACGCGTCTCGACTTGCCTCCGCGACGTCGCTCGGCAGGCCGAGGATCTTGATTCGACGATCGATGGGCATGCAATAGGTCGTCGCCTTCCATAACCTCGCATCCAAAATACCGTGGACAGGCTCGAGATCGGACCATATCGAAATGGTCTTGTCGTCCGAGCTGGCGACGATGCTATTGCCGTCAGGGGTCCAGGACGCATGATTGAAGGCGGCATTGCCGCGAAGCACCAGGAGCATGCCTGTACCGTCCGCATTCCAGACCCTCACGGTCTTGTCCTGCGATGCGGTGACGATGCGCTTTCCATCGGGGCTCCAGGCGACGGACAAGACCCAATGCTCATGACCACGCAGCACGATGGGCGCGCTGGACCCATCGGCGCTCCAGATACGCGTCGTTTTGTCGTGAGATCCGGTGGCGACACGTTTTCCGTCGGGGCTCCATGCTGCAGACCAGATCGGGCCTTCGTGACCTCGAAACACGACGGACTCGCCCGTACCGTCGACGCGCGATAACCTTGCGGTCCCGTCCATCGATGTCGTGATCAAACGTTCTTTGCTTGGATCGACGGCGACGGCGACGACCTGATCCGTATGACCGCGGAGCACGAGTGGATTGCCGGTCCCATCAGCGTTCCATACCCGCGCCGTTCCATCGTGCGAGGCCGTGACGATTCGTTGCTCATCGACGAATGCGGCGGATCGGACCGCATTGGTGTGCCCTTCGAGGACGATGGGTTTGTCTTGCCCATTCACGTTCCATACGCGCGCGCTGGAATCATACGAGGCGGTGACCATACGCTCGCCGCTCGGGCTGAATGCAACCGACGCGAGCGGTCCTTCGTGACCGCGAAATACCAAGGGTTCGCCCGCGCCGCTTTCATCCCACAGTCGCGCGGTTTTGTCGTACGAAGCAGACGCGATGCGTTTGCCGCTAGGATGAATTGCCACCGCGACGACGGCTTCGTCGTGACCGCGCAGGATTTTTGGGTCGCCGGTACCGTCGACTTCATAGACACGCGCCGTGGTATCCGTCGACGCCGTGACGATACGCTTGCCGTCGTTCGTAAATTCCGCGGACCAGACGAAGTCGTCATGACCTCGAAGAATCAATGGTTCACGGGCGCCATGGGCATTCCAAAGTCTTACGGTTTTGTCCTGCGACGCCGTGAGGATGCGTCGCCCGTCGGGGCTGAAAAAAGCCGAATGGATCCGGTCGTCGTGAGCATGGATGATCAATGGTTTGCCCGTGCCCTCGGCGTCCCACACGCGAATCGTCCTATCCCAAGATGCCGTGACGATGCGCTTGCCATCGGGGCTCCATGACGCCCAGGATACGACGTCCGCGTGACCAAGAAGAATCACGGGTTGTTTGGTGCCATCGACAGTCCACACGCGCGCGGTTTTGTCGAATGATGCGGTCACGATGTGCTTGCCATCGGGGCTGAAAGCCGCCGAGCGAATGCCTCCCGCATGACCCCGCAGAATCACTGGTTCGCCCGAGCCATTGGTTTTCCAAATACGCGCAGTGCGATCCAAGGATGCCGTGAGGACATGCTGGCCGCCTGGATCGAACATGGCCGTCCAAACGACGTCCGTATGACCTCGAAGAATCACGGGCTCGCCCGTGCCATCGGCCCTCTGCACGAGGGCGGTTTTGTCGGATGATGCGCTCGCGACAAACTTGCCATCGGGGCTGAATGCCGCGGACCAGACGTGATTCTCGTGACCTCGAAGCATCGTGGGTTCGGCCATTCCATTGGCATTCCACGAGCGCACTTTGTTGTCTCGCGAGGCGGTTACGATGGTTTGGCCATCGGGGCTCCATGCTGCATACGCCACTCCATCGGGGTGGCTGAGGACGCTCCGTGCGACTCCTGCATAAAGGGCCCATCGAGTCAATTCGGACCATCCCCGCGGTACGTCCGGCTCTTCGGCTTCGCGCAGGACCGCGAGGACGCTCGTGGGATCGTGTTGCATTTCGCGCGCAGCGGCCATACGCGTGGCATTACGAGCTTGCCGAGCTTCTTGCTGCGCATGTTTGGCTTGGTCATCCGCGCGCCGAGCCTGCTCGTTGGCGCGCAATGCCTGTCCGTGTGCATGAAATGCCAGCACCGACACGGCGACGGCAATGACTGCGAGCGCTCCGATGACGACAGCCGCGACGAGCATTCTCCATCGGCGCATTCGTTCCGCCAATGTAATGACCGCTTGGAGATACCGCAGCTCGCCTTTGCCAAGCCCACTCGTGGCCTCTGCGCCCCGCTCTGCACGGCGTCGCGCGAGCCAATGCCCCGCCTCCAGCGCAGCTCGATCACGCCACAAAAGCCCATCCGGTTCGCCGTTTTTTTGCCATTGCTGGGCGGCCGTGCGCAATTGTGTCAAAAATTGCGCGTCGTGCTCGTCTTCGTCGAGCCATTGCCGGAACCGCACCCATCGCTCGATCAGCGACTCGTGCGCCAATTCGACGGTCTTGCCCATTTGATCGTCGCCCGCCTCGATCAACAAAAGGCGCGCACCTGCAAGGCGGTGGACCACCTGCTCCACGAGACTGCCTTCGTCATCGAGCGTGACGAGCTCGTCCATTCGCACGATGGCACGTGTGCGCTCGGGAGTAACCAGCCTTATGAACACCGAACGCGCAAGCCGCTGCTCGGGCAACGTCAGGCCTGAAAGTACGGCGTCGGCATGCGTCGAAAGTGCACCAGCGACGCCGCCCACGGATCGATACGCGTCACGCGTCAAGAGCCGCCTTTGCCGATCACGTGCCTCCCAAAGCTTGGTGGCGGTGAATTGCAAAAGCGGTAATGGACAACGTGTCCCGTCGAGGCTGTCGACCATTTCGTCCACGAGCGATTCGTCTTCGAATTGATATTTCAATGCGACGAGCGGTCTCGTCAATGCATCTCGCAAACCATCCCGCCCCATGGGCGGCAAAAAGACCAACCCCTGCGTGACTTCGGCCATGAAACGACGGTCACCCGCGAGCCGATCGAGAAAATCTGCGCGGATCGTGACGATGACTCGAAGGGGGGACGCTGCATCGTCCGCGACGCCTTCGATGCAAGCATAGAATGCCGCTCGCTCCTCGGAATCGATGCCGAGTGTATACAATTCTTCGAGCTGATCCACGACGATGAGAATGCGATGTTCGCCCGCCCGCCTTCGACAACGCGCACGAAGCCGCGCGCCGAAATACCCAGGCTGTGTGCGCAACATGGAAGCGACTGTTTCGGGATCGATTTCGGCATTCGTATCCGTTTTTGCAGCCGTGTCCGCAAGGAATGCAAGGACATCCGCAAGCGCCGCGAGCGGGCGTCGCCCAGGACGAACGACGAACGTCTCCACACGTTGCGCCGATCGTTTCAGCGCCGGAATGACACCCGCTCGAATGAACGAAGACTTGCCAGCCCCCGATGGCCCAGCGATGGCAACGAGCGGTTGATTGCGAAGTTTACCAATGACCGCCGCGACGTCATTTTCACGCCCAAAGAACCGTGACGCATCCGATTCTTGAAAAGCCGCGAGACCGGCAAATGGGCTCTCGTCTTTGGCGATGCTCGCCGCAGGACCGTCATGACCGAGCGCTTGAAGCTCGTCGAGCAGCGCGCGTGCCGTAGCAATTCGTTCTGCTTTACGTTTCTTCAAGCAATGGTCGATGACGTCGCCCAGAAGTCCCGCGTCCGGACGCGCTGCACGTGCACTTGGCATCGGCACGTCGAGATCCACCACGGTCAGGAGCTGTGGTAATGACGCTGGCGCGAGCGGATGCTCGCCTACGAGCATTTCGAAAAGAATGACGCCGACCGCCCAAATGTCGGTGCGCGCATCGATTTCGTCTCCCTGCCATTGCTCGGGAGACATGTACGGCATGGTGCCGACCAGCAATCCGTCCTGCGTCTGATTCCCACCTTCGATGTGCCCAGCCCGAGCAGCTTGTATCGTCGAAGCGAGCGCACTGGAGACTCTTTTGGCGATGCCAAAATCAAGGACCTTGACGAATCCAGTATTGGTCAAAAGAATGTTTTCGGGTTTCAGGTCGCGGTGAACGATGCCCATTTCGTGGGCACACGCAAGCGCTTTCACGACGGGGAGAACGAGCTCGACCGCCCAGCTCGCAATGAGCTCTGCACCGACCGAGCGTTCGTGCTCGGTCATGACGGCGCGAAGCGTGCGACCGTCGATGTATTCGAGGACCATGTAGGGATAACCATGCACCTCGTCCACATCATAAATGACGACGATGTTTTCATGTCGGCATTCGGCGGTCGTCCGGGCCTCGGTGAGAAAACGTTGCACCGCGGGACCGCTGACATCGAGGAGAAACTTGACGGCGACCAGGCGCCCGAGACGCGTGTCGCGGGCGAGGAATACGATGCCCATTCCACCCGCACCGAGCTGCCGGATGATTTCGTAATGTTTGAGGACGGTGCCAGGTTCGATGCCCGGAATGCCCCAAGACTCGTTCGATGTCGTCGCGGCTAGAGACGCCGCGGCCATGTCGACAGCTCGGTTCTCAGCAGGATTCATCGTGCACGCTCATGAGGGGAAACCGCAATGATACCGGGTTGGCGGCGAGAGCGGGGAGATTCTTTACGCAACGCCGAGGAGAGGAGGCTTTCGATTGCAAGCGACGCAGTGGACATCGATTGTGGTGAATCGAAATGCCCGGCATGCCTTGGAGCGTCGTGCACCAATGCCAATCCATCAGTAATGACTGCTCGCCTGACAACATTTGCGAGCCTTGATATCCGATGGGCTGAATTCGCTACAGCAAGGATGCGAGCATTCGCGTGCCTTGTGCGGTCGACGCTTCATCGAAGAGATACGGCAGCTTCATTTGCGGCAAGGTCGATTCTTTGGCGAGCCTCTCCAAACTTTCCGCCTGGACTCGTTCGCGCACCGCGCGCCGCGCTCCTGCCACGAGCGCACATTCGGGCGCATTTTGCGTACGATCGGGCGCATCGATGGACAAAAGGTCCGACAAGGCCGCCAATCGCTCGCGCTCCTCAGGCGAAAACAGTGGCGGCAATACACCATTGATCACCAGGCGCAATACGGGCAGCGAAAGCTCGCGGTCGATGGTCGTCACGAGATCGAGCGTTTCTTGCGTGGGCATTTCTTCCGGTAGGGTCACGACCACGACGCCACTTTGTTGCGGGTCGCGAAACATCGCCCAAGCAGCTTCGGCATCACGCCGCAAAACGCCTGGAGGCACGACATCGAGAATGACTTTGGGCACGCGCAGCATGTCGATGCCGTGCCCTGTCGCGGGCGCATCGAGCAGCACGATGTCGAAACGCGGTTTGCCATCGTCGCGCGTTTCCGTCGTATGAAACCAGGCTTTGCCGAGCATCGCCCATTCATAAAGGCCCGGAACTGCTCGAAAAAAAGCGCTCGTGTATTTGTTCTCGAAGACCGCGTGCGCCACGGCGCGCACCTTGAGCACCATCGCGCCATATTCGAACAGCGCCTTTTCCGGCGAAATGTTCACGCCCCACACATTTTCCGCGACCGGAACGATATCGTCCCCAATGGGCTTCGTTCCCATGACCGCGGAAAGTCGTTCTTTCGTATTGCACAAGGCCACGAGCACCCGCTTGCCCTCGCGGGCGAGCGCCACCGCAAGAGCTGCAGAAAACGTCGTTTTTCCGACGCCGCCTTTGCCCGTCACGAAGAGAAATCGCCGCCGTCCCAGGTCATGGACGAGCCGGCCCGAAGCTTGGCTTACCGAGGGAGAAGTGGGCATGGGTGCGGCGATTCCTTAGGCGCAAAACCACGTGAATGCAAGCGACTTGATCCACACCATCGCACAAGGCGCACATCTGCCGACGGGCACGCAAGATGTGCTAGCACGTCTGCCATGCGCATCTCCATCGAGAGTCTCGATGCCTTGAACGAGCGGTTCGCGAACGCCGAACCCATCGACATCCTTCGCTTCGTTCACCGCGTCTTCGGGTCGCGCAGCGCCATCCTCTCGGGCATGCAGCGCGCCGGATCTTTGCTCTGCCGCCTTGCCGACCGCGAAGCGCTCGACTTCGACGTCCTCTTCGTCGACTCGGGCGTCATGCATCGAGAAACCCTGGCCACGCGCGACGAGCTCGCTCGCACGCACACGCACTTGCGCATCATTACGCGTTTCCCATATCGTTCGTTCGCTCAGCAAACGGCCGAAGAGGGCCTGCTCTACATGACCCGCGAAGGCCAAGAGCGCTGCTGCTCGCTGCGTAAACGCCAACCGCTGCTCGCGCAAAAAGGGCGCTACGACGCGCTCGTCAGCGCACTTCGTCGCGAAGAAGGCGGCGCTCGTAGCAAAACACGCGTGTTCGACATCGATACCGAAATGAATGCCTTGCGCGTCCATCCGCTCGCGGACGTGACGCGCGAAAAGCTCGATGCAATGATCGCCGCCGACCCGCACATCGTCGTCAATCCGCTGCATGCCATGGGATATCCGACGATCGGGTGTTTTACTTGCACGACGCCTGTTCTTCCGGACGAACCCGAACGAGCCGGTCGGTGGAGGCACCTGGCCAGCGTCGCTTATTGCGGAATCAATCCCATCGACCGCGATGCGCAGAGCGATGCCATCGACATGGACGATCGGTACGCATCGGCGCTTTTCGGCGAGCTCGTCGTGTCGCCGTGAGCAGAGGCAGGCTCGGCAAGAGCGGCGCTGGATTCATCCAGATGAGCCACGCCGCTTCTGCTCGTCGAGCGTTGCCATGAGGACTGGTAAGACAGCTCGGTCCTTGGGCCGGCCTGCGTGTGCCTTTGCGGCAATTAGCCTCGACAAACTCAAGACGCGAACGAGCTTGCCGTCGCCGATATCCACGAGGACCGTATCGGCGAGCAATTCTTCATAACCTTGCCCAGTTTCGAGCTCGCAAAGGATATCCAGCATCCCCAAGTCGATTTGAAGATTGACGTGCCCGTGACCCATGAGCACATCGCGTGTGGGCGGCAAGCGTCGATTTGCCAGATCGAGACGATGATAAGCTCCGTGTGCGAGCAACCATTCATGAAGCCGTTGAGCGTTCTCCAGAGTTCTTCGGGGTACGATATCGACGTCTTGCGTCAGGATGGGAGTGCCGACCATGACCGCCGCCGTCGCGCCAACTATGATGAATTCGACACCCGCAGCATGAAGCTCGTGCACAATGGCGTCGATGGATTCACGGACCGACAAGACGCCACCTCGACAATCCGCGCCAATGAGCGGCTGCCGTAGCAAGACGTTCGGCAGGCGTCCGATCGAGACATTGCCTTATCTGCGACCGATCAACGTCAGCCACCGCTGCAAGCAGGTCTGGATCGGTTTCCGCTAGACTTTCCAAAACCGGACGGACGAGCGGATCTTCCCAGACGATAGCGTCGAGCGGCTGAAAATATGCCGCCAGCGTCCGTTCGTCATAACTCGGCTTGCCCATCAGGGTCCCTTATAGCACAGAGCGCGGGAGGTCGAGCCTGATTTAGTATGCCCGCGGCACTTCCGGCGCTATCGGGCGGACCAGATCCTCCGGACGCACGAGCCACGTCGGCTCCGGGACGTCGTCCAATTCATAAAAACCGCCGCAGAAAATCGCGTGCGGGCACGATTCGCATACGGGCTTTTTCACCCGTCGCTCACGCAAATATTCGAACAAATTCACTTCTTCGTTGTTCACGAAGAGCATGTGCCGCTCGAGCTTGAGCATGTCGCCCATGAGATATTCTTCGTATCCCGGCATGAAGCAAAACGGCAAATTGATGACCTGAAACTTGATGCGATCTTTCCACTTGTCGATGACGCGCATCGTTTCTTGCGCAGCCACGGTTGTATCAGGACAAACCGAATTCGTCGCGCGACCGAATGGCGTCAAGAATTGAATGTTGAACCAACGCAAACCAAGGTCGTAAATCATAGCCGTCGTGGCTTCGAGTTTTTTGTGATTCGATTTCGTAATCGTAATGTTCGCCCCGAGCTCCACGCCGGGCACCGCAAGACGCACGAAATTACGCACCCCCGCGCACGTTTGATCGAATGCTTCGGCCACGCCCACATTTTGCGCGTGCGTCTGCGCATCCGGCCCGTGAATGCTCGTCAGAAGCGACGTTACCCCGGAATGTACGAGTTTTTCCGCAAAGTCCGCGTAACTCGCCATCCGCGCATTCGTGGTCACGTTGATCCGCTCGTACCCAATCCGCTTGGCAAACTCGACGAGTCGCAAAAGATTGGGGTTGAGCGTTGGTTCGCCGCCGTCGAAATCGAGCAACGTAACGCCCAGCTTGCGATATTTCACGAGCAATTCGCGTTGCCGTTCGTAATTACCGTCGAATTGAGTGCGCGTGCCCGTAGCGCAAAACGTGCACCGATTGTTGCACTTGTAGGTGACGTTCATGATCACCTTTTTCGGCCCCGCCGATGCCTCGATGCGCCGATCGAACGTCCACTTGAACTTGCGCAGCTCGTCCAATGAAAATGCATCCGTCTCGATCGTCGGCTCTTGCTGAAATCGCGGCCCCCAATCCGATACGACGGGCAGCGCTCGCTTCGCTCGCATGGCCATCGCCCCGAGCCTCGTGCCCGGCAGCGGAGTTGCAAATTGCACGCTCGGAATCACGTCCGCTTGCTCGTGAAGTTCCAGGGCAAACTCGAGCGTCCCGTTGATCTCCTTCCGAGTTTCTCCGGGCAAACCGATCATGAAATGCACGAGCAGCGGCAGGCCCGCTTCTTTCGCCAAGCCCGCCACCGTGCGGATCGCGCCGAGGTCGAGCTGCTTGTCGACGACTTCGTCCACCACGCGCTGCACACCGCTCTCGGCGCTCACGCTCAGCGTCGTCATCCGACCCTTCATCGCGGCGATGTGCCGATCGAGCACGTAATCCGCGCGCACGCCGTTCGGAATCTCGAACGACAAGTCGTGTTTCTCGAGCAGCTCCACCACGGCATCGAAGTGCCGTTCGTTCACGTTCACGAGCTCGTCGAGCAGGTGCACACGCCGCACACCTCGTTCACGCAACATCCCGAAGAGTTTGTCGAGATACGCTGCTGAATAACGTCGTTGCGTCTTCGGTTTGTCCAGGTCTCCATCGGTACGCGACGTCGGGTTCGACGAGCAGTGCACGCATCGATACGGGCAACCGCGACTCGTCAAGACCGGTGCACTCGCTCCACCGATCGGAAACGCCCATGCAGGCCGCCCGAGACCTTGCACGACGGCTTCGTGAAACGCGAAGTACGCGGGCATGTCGACCAAGTCCCACGCGGGCAGCGGCAGCTCATCGAGATGCTTGGGGTCCAAACCATTCACGACGAAGGGCGCTTGCGGTGCACCTTCGCGCACGAGCCGTTCGAAGAGCGCAGCGAGCTCGCCTTCGGCCTCGTAGCGCACGAGCGCCGTGACTTCGGGGTACGCGGCGAGGACTTCGGACGAGGGCGCGTCGACGACGTGTTGACCACTTTGGTAGAGGTCAGCCAGGACAATCGGACGGTCAGAACGAACCTTACGAAGTCGTACGAATAGGTCGGCGAGGAGCGGATCACGCGACGGAGGCCGATGGAACGGCGTGTAGGCGACGAGCACCGCGTCGGTGTCTGCATCGATGCGAGCGATCACGTCATCGAGCGGAGCGCCGAGACAAACCTGCGATGCGTCGTCGGGCGTGAGTGTTGCGCCCGGCATGGCGAGCGCATCGACGAGGTGCACTTGGTGACCGGCGGCGCGAAGGACCGCTGCGGCTTGCACGGCGCCGACGTCTGCGAAGTACGGGTAGTCGATGAAGTCGCGCGAGACGCGAATCGGAGGGAAGACGACCGCGATGCGGGACATGCGGCGTAGCGTAGGGGAAACGCTTCGAGCTGGGAAGGATGGCCGCAGGGGATCGCGGTTTGGAATACGTCTGCTCGCCCGGGGGGTTGGCCCAGTGCTCGACAGCGAGCCGACGGTTCGTGAGCCAATCGTCTGGCGGCCGCCACCCTCCGCCATGGCGGCCGCCAGGCATTCGCCGAGGACTGACGGGTAAAACCTTCGAGAAAAGGTGAGAAAAACGGTTTGGCATGGTGCACGCATGACGCGCGCGCATGCTTGCGATCCAGCGTCATGCGAATCACGAGGGTTATCGTTACGAGCGGCATCGGCCGGAGGAGAGCGTTCTGTATCGGGTGGTGAGCGAGCATTGGTCATCGTTTCGCGCGCGTATCGAGGCGAAACGGGTGCTGGGGATATTGGAGAAGAAGGGCAGGACAATCGAAGGCTTATTGAATGGTGACGAGGGTAGCGTTATCGATTCGGCCCTTGGAGCGTGTTACGAAGTGGCGGCTCGGACTCCGAAGACACGCCGCGTGGATCCACCTCGAATGGGCAAGGGTGAATGTGCTGTCGTGGTGCAGGGCTTCAACGTTTATGCGGGGGACGCGATCGATGGTCGCGACCGCAAGCGAGTGGAACGCATGTGCCGTTATTTGGCGAGGCCTCCGATAGCGACGGAGCGATTGACCGAAGACGGTGACGTCTTGCGGTACGAAATGAAAAAGGTTTGGCGTGATGGGACGCGCTTCGTGACGCTGGATCCGCACGAATTGATTGCACGAATCTGTGCAATGGTGCCGCCACCGCGGTTGCACATGATCCGCTTTCACGGAGAATTGGCGCCGAACAGTGCATTGCGCGAGCGAGTCGTGGCGTCGGCGAGGCCGTATGTCTTGCCAAACGTATCCAAGCCGGCCCCCGTGCAATTGCCGCTCTTTGAGGATTTTTTCCGCAAAGACGAAGCAGAGCCGACCCATGCACGCCGCAAACCTTGGGCGTGGCTCTTGCGACATGTGTTTGCAGTGGATGTCAATGTTTGCCCCGCGTGTGCTGGGCGCATGAAATGGCGACAGGTTGCGCTGACGGCGGACGCGATACGGGAAGGTTTGGCGCGTGCGGGGCTATTGGCGCGCGGGCCTCCGACACGTAAACGGGTGCCCATGGGGCAGCTCGTGCTGCCATTTCCGAAGTCGCGTCGGGCGTGATTTCTCCCCTCTCCAACGTAGTTGGAGAGGGGCTGGGGGTGAGGCGCGTGATCCTGCGCTCGTATTGGCTGGCGCCAAGGTATACGTGTGTCCGCAGGTCGAGGAAAATCGAATGCGACAACGTCGACGACCACGAAGCAACGAAGAGCGTGTTCTGGATGCTAGCGAGAGTACAAGGCGCGGTCGATGGGGCAAGGCGGCGTAAACGCGTCAAGAGCGAAATGGACGGGTTGTTTTCCCTATGCGCTCGAGCGCATCCTTGGCAAAGCTCGTTTCACGCGGCATTCCCGACGCCAGCGCATTGAACGTTGGTCGCAGGGAAATGTTCGTGGAGATGTTGAGTCGCGTGTACAAATCATCGAGCAAAAGTGGCGCGACACCGCGTGTGTGCAAGATAACGTGCGGCTGTTGGACATGACCGGGAATTGTGTCCTCATGTCAGCGAAAATTTGGCCGCCCTTCGACTCCACGCGTACAAGGCCGCATTGTACCTATACGCTGATCCGAGGGGACTGACGTGGGCAAAATCAAAGCAACAGAAGCCGAGCTCCAAATCGCCGCCGAAATGGCCACACTCCTCACCGAGACGATTGGGGAGTGCACGAAGAACGCGGATGAGCTGGCCCGCACCTTGAAGGAGGCCATGAAGGTCGACAAGCTCAAAGCGGATCGCATAAACGCTTTCTGGAGCACGATGTTCAATGTCATGGTTGCCGCAGCGTATTGCGTTCCCGGCGGGCCGATGGTGAAGGCCATTTTGGACAGCTTCCGCGGCAATGCGCTTTCTTCTGCTTCGTGGCTATTTCGTAGTGGAGACTCCGAGATTGCTCAAAAGCTCGAATCGTGGACGGGCCTTAAAACCAACAAGGTCAACACGTTGTCCGACTTCAACGACGCCGAGGGGAAATACTCGGGCTTTTCTACGTCGGCCAGTAGCTATACCAACAAGACGATCCTGCTCAAGTCCGATTTGTTTAAAAAAAATGGAATTCAATCGGGGATGCGCGACAGCTTCTACGAAAACACGCAAGCAAACATGTTTTCGAGCCATGTGGAAAATGAGGCCACGAATATCCTCATCAAGGCGAGTGACAATCGTCCTTTTGCGGGGTCGGAAGCTGCATTGACGAGTGTCATTCTGGACGAGGACGCCGTAAACAAGATCGTCAACGGTCAAGCTGCGCAGAAGGCAATGACTGAGGCCTACACCAAAGTGCTCACGCAATTGAAGCACGTGTCGTTAAGCGGTCCGAATGCATTGACCAGTTACATTCTCTCGAGCTTGGCGGCGAATGTGGAGCTTGACCTCATCGGTGCGCACATTGCCCGCAATGGCGGATTCAGAACTCGCCACGAAGGGGAAGTGCGACTGGCGCTTGGCGCAAAGGAGGTCGACAGGAAAGCAAGCGACGATGACCACAAGAACATCAACATGCTGGCGATTGCTTGGGACAAACGAGCATGGATTTACAAAAGTAACTTCGAGGAGTGTCAAAAAATGCTATCGCCCGGCGCTCGAAAGGCTTATCCCGGTTGGGACTCTGCGCGGGTCGATGAAATCTTGCGTTTCAAGATCCTGGTCAGCGCATATCGAGGTGAATTCGAGACGAAAATCAATGGCATGCGCATCGGCAACACAGCAAAATCCATCATCCAAGATGCCTACATCGATATGGATCGATTGCTCAAGAATCTTGCGTTTCGCAAGAATAGCTTGGACACGCTATTGAGTGAACTGAACGAGCGAGAGCTAGGTGCGATTGGTGACCATTTTTACACCACAAAGCCAAGCGCATTGACTGACGCGACCGTGGAGAATGTCGGCAAAATGGTCATGGATTGCCACATCTTTCACAAGATATTGCTCTTTCACTTGGGTACCCCATGGATCTCGTCGCTACCACAGAACAAAGAGATGCAAGAAAAAGTCACATTCGCATTGATGGATGCACTCGTGACGATTGCGCTGAGCAGGCATTCTGCACGGTCCGCGAACGACGAGCTTTGCAAGAAAATGAGCGGCACGTACCCGCTGTTCTATGGAACGCCCACCCTCTTTACGTTCTTTTTCGACGTCACCACGAACAAAACTGCAGAACTTGACTTCGCGAGCGTAATCAGCCGGCTCGAGGGGCTCGTCGACACCATGCCGGTCAATAGAGATACAAAATTTAATCTTTGGCGAGACCGACTCGACAAATTGAAACGCGGACTCAAGGAGTTCCAGGCCTTGGTCAACGGGGCTGTTCGGATGCATGCAGATCGAATTCGGGAAGACCCCATCATGACGGTCACGGACCATTGGCGCAACGAGTTGGGCAACGTATGCAAAGCGTCGTTGGATCGCGCTGGGAAAGCGGAGCCTCTTGGCGACTACATTCGGTGGACAACGACACGCAAAGACGGGTTCGGTAGTTTCAAGTCCAATGCCACGATAGTCAATACGCTCATCGAGGAATACACGGAGCGAGCAGACGCCTTGGACTTTAACTTTGGCGCACCCGTTGTCAGCGCATTCTACGCTCAAGAAATGAGCGTGCGTTTGTTGAATGATGGCGTCGTGCAACCCAAAGAAGTCATCCTCTTGATGCATGAAACGTTGAAAAGGCTCATCCAAGATGGATACGACATGAATACAGGAAAAAGGCGCGACGGTGGTTCGCCCCCGCCTGCGCAAGGGCCAAAACTTACAATTCCGATCGACCTTGACAAAGCTCCAAAACCATTACGTGTAGCGACCAGACTCTTCAATAAAAACTATACCAAAGGCTGACCCGGGCAACAAGCCCTAAAGGAGTGTTCTTCGTATCGAACATAGGCGGCGCGGTCTTACGTCGCTCGGCCTCCAAAGGCCCTTGCGTGTCGATTGGAGGAGGGCGCCGATCCATTGGCCGGGGAATCCTCGAGTGAGGGCATGCCTTCGTTCACCGGGGTGTGTCATCCGAGCAGCAGGTTGCTCTGCGCCAATGCAAAAATTGCGTGTCGAGCATGCGGGCGTGGGGCATTTGCTGCCGCATCGCGCGCAGGTTTTGCATTGGTCGGTCGCCGCTCTTGCGGCATCACGAGCATTGGTATGCCTATTGCAGTGCCGTTGCGACCTCTTTCGCCCCATGAGCCGCACTCACAGGAGCCTGCATGCGTATCGAAACCGATGAATCCACAATTCCGTCGCGCGACGCTTCCCGTCGTCGTGTCCTCATCGTTGGCGGTGTGGCCGGGGGCGCTTCGTGTGCCGCGCGATTGCGACGCCTCGACGAATCCAGCGAAATCGTCGTATTCGAGCGGGGACCCTACGCGTCCTTCGCCAATTGCGGTTTGCCCTATCATGTGGGCAATGTCATTGCCGACGAACGGGCGCTCCTGGTCGCATCCCGCGAGATGTTCAAAGCGCGATTCGACATCGATGTCCAAACGGAAACGGAGGTGACGAAAATCCATCGTGACACGCATACGGTCATCGTGCGCGACGTGCGTTCGGGCGAGCTTCGATCGGAGCGTTACGATGCATTGGTGCTCGCGCCCGGGGCTGCCCCCATTCGTCCGCCGGTGCCGGGTATCGAATTGCCGGGCGTGTTTGCGGTGCGGACCATCCCGGATACGCGGCGCATTCGTTCGTGGCTCGAAGAGCGGCAGGCGAAGACGGCCGTCGTGGTGGGCGGTGGATTCATCGGGCTCGAGATGGCCGAGAATCTATCGTATCGGAAATTGGCCGTCACGCTCTTGGAAAAGCTGCCGCAGGTGATGCCGCCGCTCGATCCCGAAATGGCGGCGCCGCTCATGATGGAGCTCGAGGAGCACGGCATCAAGCTCCATATGAATGACGGTTTGGCAGGGATCGAGTCATCCGCGGGAGGTGCTTTGGTCGTCGTCACCGAAAGCGGCGCGCGCTTGCAGGCCGATATCGTCATTCTCGCCATTGGCGTGCGTCCGGAGACGACATTGGCCAAAGACGCCGGGTTGCCGATCGGGGCACGTGGAGGCATTGTGGTGGACGAGCAGATGCGCACGGCGGATCCGAGCATCTGGGCCGTGGGAGATGCGATTGAAGTGCGCGATGTGCTGACGGGGCAAGAGGTCGTGCTACCGCTCGCGGGGCCGGCGAATCGTCAGGGGCGCGTGGCTGCCGAATCCATTGCGGGCCGTTCCACGCAATTCCGAGGCGTTCAGGCAACCGCTGTCGTCGGCGTCATGGGGATGACGGCGGCATCCACGGGGGCCAGCGAAAAAGGCCTTCGGCGTGCGGGGGTGACCAAGTACCAAAAAGTGTATCTGCACCCCGGTCACCATGCGGGTTATTATCCGGGCTCGAGCCCCATTCACCTGAAACTTCTTTTTTCGGTGCCCGACGGACGCATTCTCGGCGCGCAAGCGGTGGGGCGCGAGGGCGTCGAAAAACGCATCGACGTCATTGCGACGGCAATTCAATTCGGCGCCACGGTGCATGACTTGGCCGAAGCCGAATTGTGTTATGCTCCGCAATACGGTGCCGCAAAGGACCCCGTGAACATGGCCGGCATCCTTGCGCAAAACGTGCTCAATGGCGACATGCCGCTGGCCAATTGGCACGATTTTGCTGCAAGCGATGCCTTCGTGCTGGATGTCCGCGAACCGCACGAGTTTTCCGCCGGGCATGTTCCGCGCGCAATCAATGTGCCTCTTGGCGACCTGCGCACGCGGCACACCGAATTGCCAAAGGACCGCGATATCTGGATTTGTTGTGGCGTCGGGCAACGCGCGTATTACGCGACTCGGTTTCTGTTGCAGCATGGGTTCCGAGCGAAAACGTTGTCCGGGGGACTTGCGACCTACAACATGCTCGAAGCGGCTGGCATGATCGATTGATGGGGTGCAAACGCGCCCGCACGCACGTACGCCAAAAACAAGGTAACCGTCGAAGTCGTCGCGGCGCATCCGGATTGGATCGGGCACCGAGCAGTTCGTAGAGACCGTTCTGGGGTGTCACAAGGCCCTTGCATTCCCTTCGCAACTCCGCGAAACACGCGCCCATGTGTCGCGTCCTTGCCTATCTCGGCGAACGTATCCCGCTCGAAGACTTGCTCTACAAGCCCGACGTCTCCTTCGTCAATCAAACCCACCAAGCGGCGCTCCTAAATCGCTTGAATCTTGCTGGCTCGGGGTTTCTCGCCTGGGATGCGCAAAGTGAACGGCCCGAGCTGCCTTTCGTCTATCGCAGCACGAAGCTCCCCATTTACGATCGTAATCTGCGCGCACTTGCCGCCAAAGTGAGTGCCACGTGTTTGCTGGGCCATCTGCGGGGCGTTCCTTATCACCTGAGCTCCATCATCAGCGAGCAGAACCTGCATCCGTTCTTGTTCGACGATACGCGGCTGGCGCTGGCTCATAGAGCCGACCCATGCACGCCGCAAACCTTGGGCGTGGCTCTTGCGACATGTGTTTGCAGTGGATGTCAATGTTTGCCCCGCGTGTGCTGGGCGCATGAAATGGCGACAGGTTGCGCTGACGGCGGACGCGATACGGGAAGGTTTGGCGCGTGCGGGGCTATTGGCGCGCGGGCCTCCGAAGCGTAAACGGGTGCCCATGGGGCAGCTCGTGCTGCCATTTCCGAAGTCGCGTCGGGCGTGATTTCTCCCCTCTCCAACGTAGTTGGAGAGGGGCTGGGGGTGAGGCGCGTGATGCTGCGCTCGTATTGGCTGGCGCCAAGGTATACGTGTGTCCGCAGATCCACGTCTTCGCAGTCGATGCAGCAAGCAAGCTGCCCATACTTGCCGCGGGGGATCGCTCGTGCGTTTGCTGCTCGACATCGGTGCTGCGCATCGAGTAGACTCGTCCCGCCGCCATGCGCCTATTTGTCGCCGTCCTCGTGTTTACGGGTTGCCAATCGACTGCCGCGCCACCGAACCAAGCCAATGACGTTTCCACGGCGCCGCCGACCGGCTCCACGGCGCTCGCGAGCACGAACATCGATTTGCCTCCCGATGTGATCGCTCCACGGACATCGAGCACCGGCACGTTCTCTTGTGATCGATTGCAGACGGTTTCTTTTGATTCCCCCGAAGCCGATGTTCAAATGCAGCGTCATCTGTTGCGCGACAAGTTCGTCCTGGCCGGCTATCGTCCGGACGGAGTCGCATCGGGAAATGTGCTCGACTTGCGGACGATGAAATGGCGAGCGCTGCGCGAAGATGGCGCTCCCCGATTCATTGATGGCAACAAGATTTGGTCCCCTCAGGTCATCGCGCTCGATACCCGGCTGGTTCTTTTTGGTGGCGCAACGTACGTGCTCGACACCGAGACCAACCAATGGCACGCGGTAGCGCAACCCCCGGACCTTGGACAAACCATTCTGAGCACCGTGGGCGATGTGCTCGTGACGAGCACCCATCGGCTCGACGCTCGCGCTCTCGTGTATCGACCCAACAGCAAGGGGATGCAGGCTGGGCAGCGAAGGGCGGCCTGGGGGGGATTTTTTTATCAATGGAGCGACGGAGCGCCCACGGGGGAAAAGCTCGATATTCGGACCGGGACGGTTTCGACCATTTCTCTCGACGGTCTCAAGGGATTTTCGACCACGGCGCCTCCGTATCCTCTCGGAATCGGGACGTTTTTCGTTTGGGGTCAAACTTCTGGGGGCAAGATGGCCGGCGCGCTTTTCGATCCCGCAAAGGAAGCGTGGACCTCCGTGAGCCATGGTGGAGGGCCGGACCTTTACCGAATGAATCTCCCCAATGACAATCTCGTCGTGGGACGCTTTTTCGTGCATCATCGGTATTGGTACCAGGATCCGCTGGCGCCGTCGGACGGAGCCGCCAAGGAGCAAGATACGCTCTATATTTTCGATGGCGCCAAGGCGACGTGGGCGAGGGTCAAAACATTAAAAGAAGCGCAGGTTTTCCCCATTGGTTCGTGGGTGCTGGTCATTGGAGGCGGCAAGGCTTGGCTGCACGATCCCGAGAAAGGAGGTCGGTGTGAGCTGTCGGCGTCACGTTTTGGTTATGGTGCGGGCAGCCCCATTCAGGTATTGGCGGATGGCCGGAGGATTGTGTTTTTCGGTAATGCAATCGATTCGAACCCCAGGTGCCCACCCGGGGCGCCGTGCGTGGTGCAGCATCCGGAGCTCGTGCGGCAGTCGTTTGGAAGCATTGTCGCGACGATCGCGCCATGACGCGGAGCCCCGGCCAAGACCCCCGGGAGCGACGTCCAGCTCGCGGATCGCCTCGCCGACGGTCACGTTCGACAGTCCGGGCGCGAACCCCATGCCGTCGACGAACGTGGCGCCAGTCTTGATCGCCGTCGCGCCCGGCGACATGGATTTCGGATACCGGTTCGGTTGGCGCAGGCTGCTGCTCTGGGAACGCGCCCGGTTTGGCGAGGTCTGTGAGGAATTCGTCGAGCTGGAACCAATAGCCAAGGCGACTATCGTACTTCCTGAAATCGTTGGGATCGTAATGGATCTGGCGCTCTCCGCGACCATGGCGCTTGTTTGGGCCGCCGGATGAGCGACACGACGGTATGGCTGACCGAGCGCTTCGATTCGGCAGTGCGTTTCAACGTGCATTTCCACTCGCTCGCGCTCGATGGTGTGTACGTGCAATCCGCGGATGGCGCAGGTTTGCGATTTCCGCGGTTGCCCAAGCCGACGGAGGAGGAGGTTTACGAAGTTGCCGAGCGGACGGTGAAACGGGTGGTGGCGATATTGGAGAAAAAGGGCAGGGCGCTCTGCGGTCATTGTCGATGGTTTCAACATTTCTCACCCAACCGCCGCGCCTTGGAATTTTTGCGCGAGTGGCTTGGGGATTACGCTTGAACCCCCGTACGCCTCTGGTGTACGTTGGCCGGCATGCACACGGGGGACGTTCTTCGCGATCGATTCGAGATCGTGGAGGCAGCAGGATCTGGCGGCATGGGCGTCGTGTATCGGGCGATCGATCGGGCGACGGGATCCGCGGTCGCCATAAAGCTTCTGCACGACGCGGCGAGCCCTCAGCATGTCGCGCGGTTCGCACATGAAGCGGAGATCCTCGGGGAGATCGATCACCCGAACGTCGTGCGGTACGTGACGCACGGGGTGACGGCGAGCGAAGAGCCGTATCTCGTGATGGAGTGGCTCGACGGCGTGAGCCTCGCGGAGCACCTGAAACGCGGCCCGCTCTCGATCGGCGAGAGCATCGAGCTCGTGCGGCGCGTCGCGAGCGCGCTGGCCGCGGCGCATGGGCGTGGGGTGGTGCATCGCGATATCAAGCCGAGCAATGTCTTCTTGCCGGACGAGCGGATCGAAAACGCCAAGTTGCTCGATTTCGGCATCGCTCGTCTGGAGCGGGCGACGACACCGCTCACCGCCACGGGGATGCTGCTCGGCACGCCTGGCTACATGGCGCCGGAGCAAGCGCGCGGTGATGGCGCAGCGATCGACCCGCGAACCGACATGTTTTCCCTCGGCTGCGTGCTCTTCGAGTGCCTGACGGGCAAACCCGCGTTTCAGGGGGTTCACGCGATCGCGCTGCTCGCGAAGCTCCTCATGGAAGAATTGCCGCGGGTCCGCGAGTTGCGCCCGGACGTACCGACGTTCCTCGATGAGCTCTGCGCCTCGATGTTATCGAAGGATCCCGCGAAGAGGCCGCCGGACGGGGCCGCGGTGGTGCTCGTCCTCGACAAACGGGAAAGCGCGACCCCTTCGTTTCGGCCGCGCGCGCTGGCGCTCACGGATGCAGAGAATCGGTTGGTGTCTGTTATCGCCATCGCGACCAGGGCGGCGGAGACGAACCCAGCGAACCCGGATTCGACGGTGCTGAGCGCGCTGTCGCGTGATCAGCTCGCGAAGATCCGGCAGGCGGTGGTGCCCTTCGGGGCGAAGCTGGAGGAGCTGGCGAACGGGACGCTGGTAGCGCTGCTCGTGGGGGCGGGGCCCGCGACGGATCAGGCGGCGGCGGCGGCGCGTTGCGCGTTGCGTATCCGCTCGCTGATGCCGCATTCTCCGATCGTGCTGCTCACGGGCCGGGGCGTGAGCACCGAGCGATTGCCGGTCGGCGAGGTCCTCGACAGCGCGGCTTCGATGCTCGAGGCGCTGAACGCGGATTGGGTTGGGCGCGGCGCAGACCCGTGGGTCCGCATCGACGAGACCACGCGGGCTCTGCTCGATGTTCGGTTCGACGTCATCGAGGAGCAGGGCAAGCTCGGCTTGCAGGGCGAGCGCGAGATCGGGGGCGAGGCGCGCACGCTGCTCGGCAAGCCGAGCCCATTCGTCGGCAGGGATCGAGAGCTGCGGAATCTGCTGGAGATCCTCGAGGAGAGCTTCGAAGAAGGGCGGGCGAGCGTCACGCTCGTTACGGGGCCCGCGGGGATGGGGAAATCGCGGCTGCGGTACGAGCTGACGCGCAAGCTGCGGGCGTCGCGGCCGGAGGTCGTCGTATCCATTGGTCGCGGCGATTCGATTGGCGCCGGTTCTGCCTTCGGGATGCTTGCCTCGGCGTTTCGCAGCTCGCTTGGCATCTCGCGAGGCGAGTCCCTTTCTTCGCAGCAGGGGAAGCTCTGGGCGGTGGTCGAGCGGTTCGTCGACGCGCCCGAGCGGCAGCGCGTGGCCACGTTTCTGGGGGAGCTCATCGGGGCGCCTTTCTCCGACGAGGAAAATCCGCAATTGAGGGCGGCGCGGCAGGACGCTCCGACCATGGCGTCCCGCATCGAGCGGGCGTACGTCGATTTCGCACGCGCGGCGGCGGGGGCGGTGCCCGTTTTGCTCGTGCTGGAGGATCTGCACTGGGGGGACGTCCCCTCCGTGAAGCTCATCGACGCGGCGCTGCGCCATCTCCACGACAAACCATTTACCGTCGTGGCTTTCGCGAGGCCCGAGGTCGAGGAGTTGTTTCCAGGGCTCTGGCGGGAGCGGGATGTGCAGGAGATCCGGCTGGCGCCGCTCTCGAGACGTTCGGCGGAGAACCTGTCGCGGAGCGTGATCGGGGATTCGTTCGGGGCGGGCGTCGTGTCGAACATCGTGGATCGCGCGGGGGGAAACGCGTTTTACCTGGAGGAGCTCATCCGGGCCGTGGCCGAGGGGCGGGGACAAACCCTGCCGGAGACGGTGCTCGGAATGGTGGAGGCGCGGCTCTCCACGCTTTCGCCCGAGGCGCGGCGGATCCTGCGCGCGGCGAGCGTCTTCGGGGAGGTGTTCTGGGAGCGGGGGGTGCTCGCGCTGCTGGGCGAGGAGCAGGCGGGCCCTGCGCGGGAGACGCTGGAGGAGCTCTGCGCGCGGGAGCTCGTCGTGTTGCAGATGGAGAGCCGTTTTGCCGGGGAAAAACAATATACGTTCCGGCATGCGCTCGTGCGGGAGGGGGCGTATGCGATGCTGACGGAGCAGGATCTCGCGCTCGGGCATCAGGTCGCGGGGGAGTGGCTCGTCGAGGCGGGCGAAGAGGACGGGATGGTCCTGGCCGCGCATTTCGAGCGGGGCGGCTTGGGCAAACGCGCGGCCGAGTTTTATGCGCGGGCGGCGGAGCAGGCGCACAGAGGAGCCGATCTCGACGCGGCCATCGCGCGCGCGGAAAAGGGGCTCGCTTGCGGGCCGGAGGGGGAGGTGGCGGCAGCGCTGAACACCGTGCTTGGAATGGCGCACCTCTTGAATTCGAGGTTTCCGAAGAGCTTAAAGCATTTCCTCGCGGCGGTCGAGGCGCTCGGCGAGGACAGCCCGAGCGTATCGGCGCCCATGGGTTTCGCCGTGTGCTCGGCGCTCTACGCGGGGCAATTGGATGTTTTCACGACGTTGCTCCCGAGGCTGATGCAAACCGAGCCTTCGCCGAGCGGCGTCGCCACGGCGGTGCAGGCGCTCTGGGCCGTGGGGATCACGCTGGTGATGTTCGGCAAACATGAGGACGGGCTGCCATTCTATCAAAGGATGGAGCGGATCGTCGCAGCGCACCCTGGGGATCTGCTCGCGGCTGGGCACGGCAATGCGTTCAGGACCAACTGGATCAGTGACATCGAGCATGACCTCTGGCGCTCGCACCTCTGCGCTCGCGCGTCGATTTCGAGCTACGAGGTGGCCGGGGCCCGTCAATACATCCCTCTCATCGACGCTCATTACATGATGCAGACCGCGTTGCTCGGGCGGCTGGAAGAGGCAGCGATCGGCTTCGACCGTATCCTCGCCGCGCCGGACTCGGGAAACCTCGCCACGGCGCATGCTTCGTTGTGGAAATGCCACACGCTCGTCTGGACAAACAAGCTCGCCCAGGCGAAGGCCCTCGCCGAGAAGCTCCTCCAAATGGCGACCGGCGATCAATTGATGACCTGGGCAGCGCTCCTCGTGAACATCGAATGCCTCATCCTCATGAATCGCCTGGACGAAGCCGAGCAGGCCCTCGTCGATGTCGGGGATCCTGCCTCGATGATCCCCTGCATGCGCGCCAGCCACCTCTCTCTGCGGGCCAAGCTGCGACGCCGACAGGGGCGCCTCGAAGATGCCGCGGATCTCGCAGCTTTGGCCGTCGTCCAGGGCAAACTCGGTCCGAGGTTCCATTACGGTGACAACCCCTTCCTCCTTCGCCACGCCGTGATTCTTCATGAGCTCGGCCATGAGAAAGCGGCGCGCAGCGTGCTCGCCGAGGCTCGGGACGATTTGCTCGCGCGCGCAGAAAAAATACCCGATCCAGATATCAAACGGACCTTTTTGGAGAATGTCCCGCACAACCGCCGTACGCTGGAGCTCGCTCGAGAATGGCTCGCGACGAGCTTTCCCTGACGCATGAGCCACACCTGGCTCAAAGCTTCCCGATATTCGTTGTACCGGTTGTTGCGCCGGCATCCAATCGACGCGCGCGAATTGCGTAAGTATTCTTCGTAGCCTTCAACCTGCTCAGATTGCCGAATCCGAAGCAAACAATTCTTCGATGGAAGCCGCGGAGAATAGCTGAGCCGTCCAAAACTCGAGCTGCTCCGCGGTCGCTGTATCGACGCGATTTCCGACGCTAACTGGAACATCGCCGAAGCGTTGGTGCAAGAGCCGTCGCAACATGTTGCGGCCTACGTCGAGTCCCTTCTTGTGCCCCTCATCGAGCCCCTTCTTGTGCCCCTCGTCGAGTCCCTTCTTGTGCCCCTCGTCGAGTCCCTTCTTGTGCCCCTCGTCGAGTCCCTTCTTGTGCCCCTGCCCGTACCCCTGCTGCTCGGCCTCGTGTTGCAGCTTCACGATTTCGGGGTTTTTCTTCGCAATGAGTGCCTTGGCGACTTCGTTTTCGGCTTCCGCAAGCGTGCTGTCGACGAGTGCCTTGACTGCAATCGGGCGGACGAACACGGGATCGTCGAACATCGCATTCATGTCGAGCCGAACGAATTCCCCGCTCGCCTTCGACCATTCGCGTATTTCCCCCGTCTTGACGAAAATGGCGAAGATGCGCCGAACCCCGCGTCGAGCCAAATTCTTTGCTTTGCCCGTCACGTCGCTCATCGATTGTTCGTTCACGATCTCGAACGATAGTTCTTCCAAATACCGTGAGCCGGTTTCAGGATCGATGCCTCTTTTGCGGATGCACACATCCGTGGCGAAGTCGGACTCCACAGAACTGCGCGTGAGCAATTCGGTTGCCACGACATAGGCACGCAGCACATGCGCCGCCAGCAAAAAGCCGGTGAGCGCTTGGGCATCTGCGTGAGGAGGAAGCGAACCCACGTCGATGACCTCACGCCCGTCGATGAGCTCGACCCGAGACACTTCCGGCACGACGATGTGCTCGTCGACCGGCGGAAATGACGCTGGCGTGGGCTTGGACCGGCGTTCCATGCGCGCTGGCGTATGCGCTTCCGCAACACTGTGCGCGCTCGGAGCGAGAACCATCGGTGCAGCAGGAATTCTCGGGTCCATCGGAATCGAGCGTAGCAGAAAGACAGAGGTGGGTGCAACCGGGAAAGCTCGGCAAGAATGCGCTGGTGCTTCGCAAACGGCGCATCCGTGAGGCAACCCGGTTCGTCATGGTCGAGGTTGCCCGGTTTACCCAGGAACTCGAGGTTCGTCAAGGACACGTTGGCAGTTCGTCTGGGATTTCCAAGGAGGGCTTTGAAATGCGTATGGTGGGCCTAGCCGAGCATCCATGAGCGGCCACGATTCGTGCAATGCGTTTGGTCGAAATAGCCGGGGAGTTGAATACGTCATTGCTTTCGTAAATGCCAACCCCAAAGCGGCATAAAACAGGTCCGCATATAAAAATTGCATTGCGTATATGCTCAATGAGCTCAACAGTGCAATCATCCAGGTGAATTCGAGGATGCGGAGCCGTCCTATCGCCGTCGACGCTCGCCCCTCGACCCCTTGACTTCGCGTAACCGATGTGACAGAAACGAAGGCTCCCGGAGGGCCTACGATGAACGACGGCGACGACGCGCGTGATCTTCCCCGAACCGCCGACGACCTGGTCCTCGACGACCTGCCGACCCCGGTCGAGATCGCAAGCGCGGCGCAAGAGGCGCCTGGAGCAACCGCGACACTGATCTTCTTCGGCTCCGCTGAAGGCTAGCCGGGAGCTCGCGTGGCGAAGCGCTACTGTCGCTTCGAGGAGCGAGCGGTCGCTCCGGCCTCACTCGATGCCTTTCGCAGGATCGTCTCGAGCGTCGCCGAGGGCGTGGTGACCGTCGACAAGCTCGCGGACGACGTCGATCGCCTGCTGCGCGATCGACCCCTCGATGCGCTGCTCCGCGCCGAGGTCGAGGCGCTCGCGGCGGATCCGTCGCGCGAGGTGCGACGCGTCGAAGGGGGCCAGGTGATCCTCTTCGAGGACGAGCGGGTTCGAGCTCACCTGCGGAGACGCGAACCCACGGCCCGCACCATACCGCGCTTCAGCGACACAGCTACGCACCTGCTGCTACCCGTGCGCCCCGTCCGATGGTCGATCACCACCTACCGCACGACAACGCCGCTCGCGATGGATCGCTTCCGCCAAGGCGTCCCCCTCGACGCTCCACCCACGCGGCGAGAGTCGCCCACCTGGCACGGGTGCGCAGTGAGCGACCGTGAGCTTAGCGCCACCGTGGTCGAGCTCGATGGGCCGGCTTGGTTCCTAGAAGTATGGCAACGACCTGGTTTGCTTTACGCTTGGCGATTCGACGATGCTGGTCGATCGGTCGCTTTGGTGCACGCGCAGCACCGGGTCTCTCGCCTCGCTCTCGTGCTCGACCTCCTTCGGAACACACGTCGCCCCGAGGCGGAAGCAGGGTTCCGAGCCCTCCTCGGCGTGCCCTATTTCGACCTGCGCTGGAAAGCCCTCCAGGGATTGGCTGCGCTCGGGGTCCCTGATCTGGAGGAGTTGCTCGCCGCAACGGCCGAGGACACGCATCCCGAGGTAAACGCCGCGGCGCGGGCCGCCCTCGAGAAACGCAGGGCGGGGCGATGAGCCGACACGAAGCTGCCAGGGCTGCGGCGCCGATTTCGCTCGCCGAGTTCATCCGCTCGATCGAGCAGATCGACCTCGCGTCGCCGGAGGATCTCTGGCAGGCGCGGAGGCTTTTGCGCGCCCTCGCAGCGGACTCGGGCTGGCTCGTCACCCGCCTCGCCGAGGAGCTCGCTACCAACATCGATCGCTTCCAGCAGAACAACCTCTACGACGCGCACACCCTGCTCCTCGTGAGCGATCCTCGTTACCTTCTGCGCGCCAACATCTGGGTGCCACTCGACGGCTCTACCCCAGCCGCTGACCCGCGCGACTTCAGCTATGGGATCGCCCACAATCACAACTTCCACCTGCTCTCCGTCGGGATGATCGGGCCAGGCTACGAGACCGACCTGTTCCGACTTGCGGAGGCGGATCGGCTGCTCCGACCCGGCGACCCGGTCATGCTCACGCCGTCCGGCAGCGTGCGGCTCGGTCCCGGCGTCATCCTGCTCTACGAGGCGTACTGCGACGTGCACGTTCAGCGGCCCTCTGCGGCGCTCTCCGTTTCCCTCAACCTGATGACGCGGCCGAAGGTCGCCGACCTGCCGCAGGTGGTCCTCGACCCGGCCCGCGGCGTCGTCACCGATGTGCTCGAGGGCAGGGTCGACGGGCGCCTTTACCTCGCGGAGGCCGCTCGCGACCTCCTTGGCGCCGAGGGCCGTGCCGCCCTTTCCCGGGTGGCAGCGAATGATCCATCGCCTCGCGTCCGAGCGGCTGCCAAACGGGCGATGGACCGCGACGCATAGGACCAGCGAGCCATTTTCGCAATGGTGCCGCCACGATTTCTTGATCTCTTCTGGCCCTTGTTCGAACGTGAACCCCAAAAATGCCAGTCGGATATCGCTCAGCTCATCGAAGCCCTCGATGACCTCTACAAACACCTCGACGTCACGCCCGACCAGACATTCCTCGCCCGCAATGCCCGCTTCGCTGGATTGACTGCGGGTTCGTCCTAGCTCGTCGGCGCGGCAACGATGGGACCTCGTGCAGGGGTTGGGCGTGTGGCGCGAGAGGACCAGCGAGATCCTCTCGCCCGGAGGGAGCGTATTGATTAGCGTGATTGCCTTCTGCGGCGCGCGAGGGCAATGAGGCCGAGCCCTACGAAGACCGCACCGCGCGCCGGCGAGCCGGTGGTCCTGCAGCCGCAGCCGCTGTCATTGGTGATGCCGCCGCCCATTCCACCCGCGCCACCGCTTCCGCCAGCGCCGCCGCTTCCGCCCGCGTCGCCACCCATTCCGCCTGCGCCACCGCCGCCCATTCCACCCGCGCCGCCGCTTCCACCCGCGCCGCCGCCGCCCATTCCACCCGCGCCGCCCATGCCTCCTGCTCCGCCATCCGCTACGCAGCTCCCCGCGACGCACGAGCCTCCCGTGCACGGCTCCCCGTCTGCCTTTGCCGGATTCGAGCACATCCCCGTGGCCGAATCGCATACCCCCGCGTCGTGACATTCATCCATTGCCATGCACGTCACTGGACTCGCGCCCGTGCAAATGCCCGCCTGACACGCGTCCACCTGCGTGCACGCATTGCCGTCATTGCAGCTCGATCCGTCTGCCTTTACCGGATTCGAGCACATCCCCGTGGCCGAATCGCATACCCCCGCCTCGTGGCATTCATCCATTGCCGTGCACGTCACCGGGCTCGCGCCCGTGCAAATGCCCGCCTGGCACGCGTCCACCTGCGTGCACGCATTGCCGTCATTGCAGCTCGATCCGTCTGCCTTTGCCGGATTCGAGCACATCCCCGTGGCCGAATCGCATACCCCCGCGTCGTGGCATTCATCCATTGCCGTGCACGTCACCGGGCTCGCGCCCATGCAAATGCCCGCCTGACACGTGTCCACCTGCGTGCACGCGTCGCCGTCATTGCAGCTCGATCCATTAGCCTTTTCCGGATTCGAGCACATCCCCGTCGCTGGATCGCACGCGCCCGCCTCGTGGCATTCATCCATTGCCGTGCACGTCACCGGACTCGCGCCCGTGCAAATGCCCGCCTGACACGTGTCCACCTGCGTGCACGCATCGCCGTCGTCGCACGCAGGGCCCGTCAGGAGCGCACATGTCCCGTTCGTCGAAGCGCCCGCGGCCACCGAGCACGCGTCGCATGCGCCCGCGTCGCACGCCGCATTGCAGCAGACGCCGTCCACGCAGAAGCCAGTCGCGCACTCCGTGGCCGTCGTGCAGACCGAGCCCGCCGCATTGAGCGCGTAGACCTCCGAGCCCGCAAGCAAGCCGCGGCCATAGCCGCCGCTGACGAGGACATTCCCGTTTTGCAGGACCGTCGCCGGGAAACGGCTGCGCGTGTGCACCATCGAGGACGTGGGAATCCATGTGTCCGTCGCCGGATCGAAGAGATCGGCAGTCGACGTCGGCGACGGCGCATCGCCGCCCATCGCGAGCACCATGCCATTGCCAAGCAGCGCAGCGCCAAAGAAACTGCGCCCGTTGCTCATCGAGCCGACCATCGTCCACGTGTTCGTCGCCGGATCGTAAACCTCGGCGCTCGAGAGGGCCGCCTGGTTGTACCCGCCCGCCACGAGCACCTTTCCGTTTGGCAAGAGCACCGCCTCGTGCGTGTTGCGACCGACAAGCATCGGCGCGACGAGCGTCCACGCGTTCGTCGCCGGATCGTAGATCTCCGCGGCGGTCGTAGCACCGCTCGAGTAGCCACCCGCGACGAACACTCGCCCGTCGGAGAGCACCACCGACGCCGCTTGGCCGTGATCGGCGTGCGTCGACGGACCGACCGTCCACGTGTTCGTCGCCGTATCGTATATGTCCACGGCTTTCGCGTTGAAACCACCGCCCACGACGAGGACCTTTCCGTTCGCGAGCAGGTGCGCCGTGTGCGCCGCGTGCCCGGCGGCCGTGGCTCCGGACGCGGTCCACGTGTTCGTCGTGGGATTGTAGATCTCGGTCCACACCATCGGTGCGCCGCCCGATCCGCCTACCACGAGGACCCGGCCGTTCGGCAGCCGCGTCGCCGTGTGGGTCGCGCGGACGTTGATCATCGAGGCCGCCGAGGACCACGTGTTCGTCGCGGGATTGTACAGCTCGCAGCTCGAGAGGTAGTTGCCGTCGTGCCCGCCCGCGACGAGCACCCTGCCGTTCGTCAAGAGCGTCGCGGTATGCAAGTTGCGCGGCGTCACCATCGCCCCGGTCGCGGTCCAGATCGGATCGATGAGCACCCGCTCGTGCTCGGCATCCACCCACAGCTCGATGCGGCTGCCCTCGACGCGCAACCGAGGCGCGACGGGCCGTCCTCCCTCGGCGTACGCGACCGGCGCCGTCACGCGCATCCGCACGACGCCCTCCCCGTCGACCAGCTCCACCGCATCGCCTTGCTCCAGCGCCGTCGCTCCTTCGATTTCCCATGTGACGACGGCCCGATCGGCCCGCGTCGCCTCCGCCTCGAGCAGCAGCCATTCCTCCAGGCCCGCGGGGACGACCGTGAAGAACGACGTCCCCCCAGCACGGCGATACGCGACCGCGCGATCCACCTGCTCGCCCGCGCCCTCCAGGCCAATCTCGTGCACCCGCACCTCGAAACCCGCGGCCCCGACGAGGCGGATTGCGTCCTCACCGAGCCGCGGGAGCCGTGCGTCGATCGAGCGGAACGTCCCCGGCCCCGCGATTGGCGCGAGGATGAACCCATCCTCGGCGCGCGCGAGCGGCTCGCCTTCGTCGAGCACCGGCGCCGAGAGCTCGGGGAACGACGTGCGCAGCGCGCTCGCGGCCGAGGGTGGCTCTTGCGGCTCCGCGATGCACCCAACGGCGCCCGAATGCGCGAAGAAGACCAGGACGACGGGCGAAATGATCAGCGCCCGCACGAGAGAAGCCTGCATGTTCACCAATATCCTCCGATGCGCGCGACATCGCGCCGACGGAGCGCACCCTACGCGCTTTTCGGAGGCAGGAGAAGCGAGAGTCTACCCGGTCGCGCCCAGCAACGCCCCCGACCCTTCGATGCCGCCCCCTCCGATTGCATCAACTGAACCAAATTGGATCAAACGATCAATCATCTTTGGGCTCGATTGAGCCAACACCAAGATGCTCTTCGAGTGATGGGTCGCAATGACCGGCCGAAAAGCGGTCTCACCTGACGTGGCATCCTCGTTGCAATAAAGTGATGGTTAGGTGCAAGCCCGATCATTCGCATAACTTCAAAATCCAAGGAGTTCGTCATGAAGTCATTTATGCCCAGCATCGTGAGCAGCTCGAGCGCTCTTGCCATCGCAGGAGGCGTCATGCTCGCGCCGTCGACATCGTTTGCCGCGGAGACCCAAGGTTATCACGGTGTCAACCTGGGCCTCACGTTGTCCTTTTCCGTAGGTGCGCGGCCTGCATTCGGTGTTGGCGCTGATTTGCGGTACTCTTATTTCGTGGAAGACACGACATCGACTGCAATTGGCTATTACGGAGCGGGGCCATTTCTTCAGGCGAGCTGGTTACGCGGTGGCGCCGGCCGATTCGCCTTTGGGGCGCACGGCGGACCTGTCTTTTCTAGAATCGTCAATGCGGACGCCGAATTGGGGCTCACGTATCGTACCGGCTATCGCTGGCCCGATGCGGCCAAGCGTGATGTATTCCAGGAGCCCGATTCGAGCGGCAAATACGATTCGGGTGGGCTTGGTTTGCACATTGGTTTTTCTCCACAATTCAATGCTCTGCTTTTCGAGCATGGCCCGGTCGTTCGCGGAAGCATTGGATTCAAAAGAGAAGTGAAAAATGAATTGACGCTGGGCTGGGAATTTCGTGCTCCTGGACCCTGCTTTGTGTACCGTTGTCCGATTAATACCGGAGGTCGTCCGTTGCGTTCCGAGATGGATGCAGAACCGATTCTCGGGTCGCTGCGCATACGGCGCGCAGATCCCAATGCGTCCCGTCATCGTGTCACTTCGATGGACGTCCATACGCGCCGCCGCCTTGCTTCCCATTGGGCTCGAGATACGCGGGCAGAATGTGCGTCCATTCCGGCGTTTTTCGCCATCGCGCGCGATCTCGCGCGGGCAGGGGCTCCCGAATCGCTCATTCGACACGCATTGCGCAGTGCCGCGGAGGAGGCTCATCACACCGAGCTATGTGCGACCATCACCAATCAATACTTGCCCTTTGACGTCATCGCGCTCGAACCCGAAGTTCCTACCGCCAAGGATGTCGATCGCATGGCACTCCTCGAGCGCCTCGCCCTCGAATCTTTCTGGGACGGGTGCGTCGGCGAAGGCACCGCCGCGGCGCAAGCGCTGCGGGTTTCGCAAATGGCGACGAACGATCGTATCCGACAAACCTTGGCCATCATCGCGCGTGACGAAGCGGCGCACGCGGAGTTATCCGAACGAATCGTCGCATTCTGCATTTCCGCTGGAGGCAAATCGATTCGTGATGCGCTCGCTCGATCCGTCGAAGAACGTATGTCGGACGAAGAGTCGGCCATCGACGCCATGGGTGTCGACGGAACAATCGAATTCGATGAGACGCTCGCATATCGCAGTGGCGTTCCGAATGCAATGGTCAGGCAAAACGCGCGAGAGCAAGCGCTCGCATGGAGCATTCGCCTGGTCGCGTAAATACTCTTTCACGGTGCAGATGCTTTGAGTCCAAACCATTCACGACGAAAGGCGCTTGCGATGCTCCTTCGCGCACGAGCCGTTCGAAGGCGGCAGCGCGCTCGCCCTCGGCCTTCCAGTTACGCGGCGAGGGCGCCGGACGAAGGCGCGTCGACGACGTGTCGACCACTCTGGTACGGATCAGCCAGGACAATCGGACGGTCAGGACGAACCTTACGAGTTCGTACGAATGGGTCCGCGTGCATCGAATCACGCGATGGATGCCGATGAAGCGTCGGTGTCTGCATCGATGCGAGCGATCACATCGTCGAGCAACGCGCCAAGACGAACGTGCGTAGCATCATCGAGCGTGAGCGTTGCGCCCTGCACGGCGAGCGCATCGACGAGATGCACTTGGTGACCAGCAGCGCGAAGGACCGCTGCAGGTTGCACTGGTCCCACGTTTACGACGTACGGATGTGTCGATGAAGTCGCGAGGACGACCGCGATGCGGGATGGGCGCGGAGGAACGACCCTGCTAGCATCGCTCGTTTGCAATGCGTCTCGACCCGCAACTACTGAAATCGCTTCCGTTTCTAGAAACCTTGTCCGATGCGGATCGCGAAGCGTTGGCGCTGTGTTTCAAAGGCCGCGGATACGCGCCTGGAGACATCGTCTTCGACGAAGGGGATCCTGGTTCGAGCATGTTGCTCATCGCCGAAGGGACCTTGAGCGCCACGTCCAAAGCAAGCGGAGCGCTCTTGGCTCGTCGTTTCGGTCCAGGTCAAGTGATTGGCGAAGCTTCGTTGTTCGACCCGTCGCCTCGCACGGTGACGCTGCGCGCCACGGCTCCGTCGCTCGTCTTCGAGCTCAACGAAGACGCGCTCGGTGTGCTTCGGCAGAACGTGCCGGCTGCTGCCCGAGCGCTCGCCACCGTTTCTTTGCGCAGTCTCTTGCGCCGCGTGCGGCTCATCGAGAAGCAGGTCGACACGGAAATCGAAAAAATGAGCATGCTGTGGTGAGCCATGGAAACGCATGATTCACAGGGGATGAGGACGCTCCTTGCGGGCGAAAAGTTCGGCCGTTACTTGATCGTCCGGCGAATTGGGACCGGTGGCATGGCGGCGGTGTACGAGGCGCTGCACATGGACTTGCAAAAGCGCGTCGCCCTGAAAGTCCTTCATCCATGGTTTTCATTGCGTAGCGACGTCGTGCAGCGTTTCGTCATCGAAGCGCGTGCTGCGTCGCGACTTGCGCATCCTCACGTCGTTTCGGTGCACGACATCGGGGTCGAGCAAGCTATGCCATTTTTGGCGATGGATCTGCTCGAAGGGCAGGATCTTTTTACGCTTTCGCATACGCAATCCGAGCTGCCGCTCGACCGCATTGCCGACATTTTCCTCCCCATTCTGTCGGCCCTTGCGGCGGCGCACGATGCGGGCATTTTGCACCGGGACATCAAGCCCGAAAATATATTCATTGCGCGCAAACCTCCGCGCGAACACCCTGTGCTGCTCGATTTCGGCATTTCGAAACTCGACACGAGCGGCATGATGCAAGCCGTCACCTCATCCACGGAAATCGTCGGTACGCCTGCATTCATCGCCCCCGAAGTCGCCACGGGTGGAATGACGCGTTTCGACGCGCGCAGCGATCAATATGCCATTGGTATCACGCTGTATCTCGTCGCAACGAGACGCTTGCCGTACGATGGCACGAACGTGCCTGCGCTGCTCGGATCGATTGCAATAGGAGGTGCCAAGCCCCCATCTGCATATCGTCCCTCGCTTCCCCCGGCCTTCGACGCGCTCGTCCTCAGAGCCATGGCGTTGGCCCCCGAAGACCGTTTTTCGTCCATTCGAGCATTGGGGCGCGCCCTTTTGCCTTTCGCCAGCGACGTAGGACGATCGCTTTGGAGTGCGGATTTCCCGCAATATGGTGCCAATCGAAGCACGATGCAATTCGTGCCATTTCACGCTGAGGATCTGCGCGTCGTTCATGCATTGGAGAATGTTTCCGACACCGATATCGAGCGCGCGGTGGCGCTCGGTAAGTTATCGACGGTTTCTCCGGGCACGTCGATATTCGTGCAAGGTACGCGTGCAGAATCGTGTTTCTTGCTCATTTCAGGTGAAGTCGAAGTGACGAAAACCCAAGGCGTCGATACCTACGACATGGGCCGACTCGGGCCCGGAGCGATCATGGGATTGGCCGCACTTTGGGAGGATTCGCCTCGGCCCGTTTCCGTCATTGCCGTGGCAGAATGCACCGTGCTCGAAATAAATCAGGATGCCTTCAAGACCATGCACAAGACGTGTCCTGCCGCCGCGGATGCGTTGCTCCACGAAGCCATCACCCTGGCAGCCGAGCGAGTTTCTCGTGCAAACCGCAAAAGTATGACGCCGCCCCCCGCCGCCCTCGATCACGACAAGCAACGCGAAGCGCTCGTGCGACTCTCTGCAGCGATTCGTGAGTGGAGCATTCCGATGTCGTAAATCGACTCGCCATCGATTTCGATCACCCAACGACAGAACACTTGCGTTAGCGGTGCATTTTCGGCATCGTGCGAAGCATGGGCTTGCTCGATCCGATTCCGCCTCCCTACGACCCACTCGAATGGATCAAGCGCCCCTTTGCCGAACGAGCGCGCATGGCGTGCGAATCGTGGGCCTTGCAAGGATACGGGACGCCGCTCGCCATCTACCTCGTCTATGCATTGAAGGTCGTGCTGTACATTGGCGGGTGGGCCTTTTTTTGCGGCTTCACGCCGGGCCTCGGCGAACTTCAAACCATCGATTCCTGGTGGCTCGATCCCGTCGCGTTTCAAAAAGCGATTCTTTGGAGCATGCTCTTCGAGGTGCTCGGGCTCGGATGTGGCAGTGGACCCCTCACGGGCCGGTATTATCCACCCATTGGCGGGTTTTTGTATTTTTTGCGTCCGGGGACGACGAAGCTGCCTGTCTTCGAACAAGTGCCAATCATTAGTGGAACGCGCCGCAGCTTGCTCGATGTCGCGTTTTACGCCGCCGCCATCATTTGCCTCGTCCGCGCGCTCGTCTCCAAAACACCGGGCCTCGAAGAATTCCTGCCCATCGTCGCGTTATTTCCCATTCTCGGCGTGCTGGACAAGACAATTTTCATCGCTGCGCGCGGGGAACATTATTGGACCACGCTATTGTGTTTTGCATTTGCAAACCAATGGATTGCGGGCGCCAAGGCCGTGCAGCTCGCGCTTTGGTTTTGGGCCGGCGTCTCCAAGCTGAGCGCGCACTTTCCAACGGTCGTCGCCGTCATGACGAGCAATGGGCCGTTTACGCGAGCCGCGTGGATACGCCGTCGCATGTATCGACATTTCCCGGACGATCTCCGCCCATCAAGGCTCGCCGTCTGGATGGCTCATGGCGGAACCTTACTCGAATTGGCCGTTCCGCTCGTTCTGATATGGAGTCCCGGAGGCACGTCGCTCGTCGTCGGCATGGTCCTCATGCTCATGCTCCACGGCTACATTACGAGCAACGTGCCCATGGGCGTGCCCATCGAATGGAATTTCATGGTCGTTTATGGCGGGTTCGCGCTTTTCTGGGCACATCCAGACGTCACCATTATGGACGTTGGCCCCTGGCCGCTCGGCGTATTTCTCCTCTTCGCGCTCGTTGGCATTCCGCTTTTGGGAAACCTCGTTCCTTCGGCCGTCTCGTTCTTGTTCGCGATGCGGTATTACGCTGGGAATTGGGCGTATGGAATTTGGCTATTTCGCGACGGAAGCCATCGCAAGCTGGAAAAAGTCACGAAAAGCTCGCAGTGGGTATACGATCAACTGGATCGATTTTATGACCGCCGGACGTCCGTGGGTCTCGTAGGAAAAGTATTCGCCTTTCGCTTGATGCATCTGCATGGCCGCGCGTTGTCGGTCCTCTTGCCCAAAGCCGTGGATCGATTCGAGGATTACGAATACGTGGACGGGGAAATCATTGCAGGAATGGTGCTCGGGTACAACTTCGGCGACGGTCACCTGCACAATGAACAACTCTTGCGTGCAGTGCAAGAGCAATGCCAATTCGACGCCGGCGAATTACGGTGCGTGTTTGTCGAAGCGCAACCGCTTGGCCGACAGACCCTCGAATGGCGCATTCACGATGCCAAGACCGGCCTCTTGGAAAAAGGTTCGCTCGACGCAAGACAGCTCGAGCTGCGGCAACCTTGGGAAAGCAAAGCTGGCGATGCGGCTGCAAATTCGATAGCAAGCACGTAAATCGCGGCTGGACGTTCCTCGATTCGTGAAGTAAAGAAAGATTCGGAATGGTAACCGTTGGCTTCCCAAACAACATCTTCGTACGGGTCTGTGCCTTTCTTGCAGCCAGTGCTTCATTCTCATTCGCGTCGAGCGCCCTTGCAGATGGGTCACGCGGCAGCCGCGCGACGACAGAGGCGCAAGCCGAAGAAAAAAAAGAGGAAGCCGGCGTCCGCGTCCTCGGCACGAGCGGACTCGAAAACGAGGATGATCCCGTTCTCCGTCCGGTCACAGCCGAACGGAGAACCGTGCTTGCCATGGGCATCTCCATCGGCGCATCACTCGGTAGCGCCTCGGGTTTTCCCAACGATCCCACGAAAATCGGTCTCATCAGCAATTACACCGATTCGGGTATTGGGGCCGGCTATGGCGCTCGCGCTTGGGCGGGGTTTGCATTGCGCGACTTTCTCGTGTTCGGCGCTTCGATAGGTACGATCGGCTTCGATGCGGGCGAAAACGTCGTATTCATCGGAACGGTCGGCTTTCACACGGAAGTCTTTCCGCTCTATGCGCTCGGCGGTACATTCCGCGAGCTGGGTTTGGCATTTGAAACCGGCATCGGCACCGGCATTGCGACCCCCTCGAACGATACGAGCACGCTGCTCGTCGATGGAGGTCTCACATCATCCATTGGTGTCAGCGCGTTTTACGAAGGGATGCGTATCGGGCCCAAATTGAGCATGGGTCCTTATTTGGCGTACGATTACACATGGAGTGCGTCCATGCGCGGCGGCGCTTTCGTCCTCGGATGGAGAACGGCGCTTTATCCGCTCAACAAGAAAAAGTGAACGCCGATTTCATTGCGCGAAAACGCCGGATACCACGCGCTCGCGCCCGCCCAGGTCTTTCTTGATCTGAACGTCCGAAAAACCACGCTGTTCGAATAGCTCGCAAACGCTCGCGGCTTGCCCAGTCATCACTTCGATCGCGAGCACGCCGCCGCAAAGCAGATGCTCCGGCGCTTCGGATACGATACGCCGCACAATCGACAAGCCATCATCGCCTCCGGCAAGCGCCAAATGCGGTTCGAATCCACGAATGTCGATATCGAGCGCTTCGATTTCCGAATCGGGGATGTACGGCGGATTCGCCGTAATCAGGTCGAATCGAGGGCGCGCCGGGGCAAGCGCCGCAAAAAGGTCCGATTGCCCAATCGCGCAATTGACCGCTCCGAGACGCACCACGTTCTCTCGTGCAACCTCGACCGCACCAGGAGAAAGGTCCAATCCGAGCACGCAGATCGTCGGGCGTTCTTTTGCAAGTGAAATGGCAACACAACCCGAGCCCGTGCAAAGGTCGAGCACTCGCGCGCACAGATCCAGGTGCTTCGTGCGGACGAGCGCCACTTCGACGAGTGTTTCGGTATCGGGACGCGGAATGAGCACGCGACGATCGACTCGAAATGGGTGCCCATAGAATTCGCGCACGCCCAGCAAATACGCGACCGGCTCTCCCGCACGCCGTCGCTGGAAAAGCTCACGATATCGAGCAAGCTCGACTTTTTCGAGCGGCCGCTCGGCGTCCATGATGAGCTTGATGCGATCTTGCTTCAGTACGTGGCACAGGAGCAGCTCTGCATCGAGCCGTGGCGAAGAAAACCCGCGCTTTTTGAGGTCATCCACGGCCCACGCGAGCACCCGACGAATCGTCCATGGCGCGTTTTGCGCTTCATTCCGCTCCGTCGTCACGATCCCCCGCCCTGCTTGGAGACCTGCGTGATCGCATCAGCCACGACGCTTTCGACCTCGGCGCGTATCGCATCGAGTCGCTCCGGCGTCGCCGCCTCGAAACGCAGCACGAGCACCGGTTGCGTATTGGATGCGCGGCAAAGCCCCCACGCGCCTTCGCCGAAATCGACGCGCCCGCCGTCGATATCGAGCACCCGTCGGCTTCCCCGGTAATGAGCGACGACCTTCGCCACCACGTCGAATTTGAGGTTGTCTGGACAATCCACGCGGATCTCCGGCGTGGCAAAGGTCTTTGGAACGTCGGAGAGAAGCTCGCGAAGCGTTCGACCTTCGGACGCAATGATTTCGACGAGGCGCACCGTGGCATAAATGGCATCGTCGAACCCCAGCCATCTGTCCGCGAAAAACATGTGCCCGCTCATTTCCCCCGCGAGCTTTGCATGTTCTTCCTTCATTTTGGCCTTGATGAGCGAATGCCCCGTTTTCCAAACCAGCGGCCGACCTCCGTGCTTCGCGATATCCGCATACAGCGTTTCGGAACACTTCACTTCGCCGAGCACGGTGGCCCCCGGATGTTCCCGCAAAACCGCTCGCGCATAAAGAAGAAGTAGCTTGTCTCCCCAAACTATTACTCCCGTTTCGTCGATCGCGCCAATACGATCCCCATCGCCGTCCCAGGCCACACCGAGCGTCGCGCCCGTCGCGAGCACGCGGTCGCGCAAGGCCACGAGGTTTTTCGGGACAGTCGGATCGGGATGATGATTCGGGAAACTGCCGTCGATGTCGCAATACAGTGCTTCAGGTTTCAAACCCAGTGCATTCAGTGTCGCAATGCCCAAAGGCCCGGCGGCACCATTGCCCCCATCGACGATGAACTTCACGTTCGTATGCGCAAGACGGCTCGATCGACGCACGGTTTCGATGTACTCCGCCTCCACATTTTTTTCGATCAATTCACCCCGCGCTGGGGCTTTTTCGTTCATCGCAACGTCGCTTTCGATCACGTCTGCGAGGTGCTGGATGTCTGTCCCGTAAAACGAGGCTTTGCCGCGCATGAGCTTGAAGCCATTGTCCGGTGCAGGGTTGTGGCTCGCCGTGATCATGACGGCGCCATCGGTCTCGAGATGAAACGCGGCGAAGTAGAGCATCGGCGTGGGACCGATACCGACGGAAACCACGGAAACACCGCCTGACAAAAGTCCTTCGGTCAGCGCAGCGAAAAGTCGGCCGCTCGAGAACCGACCGTCACGAGCGACGGCCACGCGCAAAGGTGCTGCGGGTTCTTTTGCACTCAAACGAAGCACGTGGGCGAACGCTCTGCCGAGCGCGTGAGCAAGCTCGTCCGAGAGATCTCGATCTGCGACGCCGCGAATGTCGTACTCGCGAAAGATGTGGCGCGGAATCTTCATGGTTTCTGCTCGTCCTGGCAGAGCGATTTGGCACGGCGAGCGACGAAACGAAAGGGGCAAACGTGCATTCGTGATCGCTCGGTGCGCGCTCGGACGCTGAGGCACATGGGTACGCGTGTTGCACGTGCGTCCGGTGATGAATCGTCTCAGCACGCAGAGGTTCGGAGTGGACACGCGAGAATCTCGAAGGTTCGGAGGCACGCAAGCTTCGATGGTCGAGCTTCCGGAAGTGGATCAACGCCAGCGGACGCTCGAGCACCGCCTCGAGCTGGCAAAGGCACGGCTCGTCGCCGACATCGGCAAACTTTCCAACCTGCTCGGCTCGAGTGCCGGTGCCGTACGCAAGGGGTTTGTCCGGGCGGCTGTCACGCTCGGCGGACTCTTGGTGCTCGGCATCGTCACGGCCGTGATGCGAAGGCGTCGGCGCCTCCGCGTGCGCTTTCTGTGAGAGAGGAGCCAGCGATGAATCAACAACGAATGACATCGACAAACGGTGGAGCACGTGCTCCACAAGCACTTCCCCCAGAAAGTCGAGCGCGACGGAGCGATGGCTTATCGACCGGAGATGCGCTCGTTGCCGTAGCGCGCGACACGCTGGATGTAGCGCAAGAGCTCGTCCGTGACGGTGTTGCGCTCGCGAAGTACGAAGCAGAGCAAAAAGTTCGCGAAGTGACGCCCCGCATTGCGTGGGGAGCCATCGCGTTCGTTTGTGCAGCAACGGCTGGCGTGTGCGCCATCATCGCCATCATGATCGGGCTCGGCGCGATCGTGCCCTCGATTGCGTGGAGACTCGTGATCCTGGCAGGCGCGCTCTTCCTTGTCGCGTTCTTCGGATCCATTCGCGCCCTTCGACCAGGCCCGCGTCCGAGCGCGATGCCGGCATCCACAAGGGAGCCTCCCATCGAAGAAGGCCCGCCGAAAACCGTGATCGAGTCGCGACGTACGGACAGGCTCTCGAATACGATGCTGCCCCCGCCGAATGCGTGACCGCCGTCGGCTCGGGGGGGCCGGCAGCGTTCATTCATCCCCTTTTCAGCGCAATTGCCGCTCGCGGTTCGAGCACTCGAAACGCAAATGATTCGGTCAAGAACAGCTCGACGCGGTGTTTTTCGTGGTACGCGTACCCAATCGACATGTCCTGTCCGACCGTGAGCTCGTAATCGCCACCGCGCACCGATAACAACACGGCGCCTTCCAATGCGGCGGCCCAGACGACGGGGCCATCGATGATTTGCCGTTCGATTCGTTTTAGAATCGGATATCCATCATCCGCCCCTGCAGCGAGCTCGTCGTATTCACGCGGTCCTGCAGCAAGACGATACGGCCCCGTGACACCCGCCGAACGAAGCACTTCTTTTGCTTGCACGATGGCGGCCGGCCATGCCGATACATTTGCTACTCGCACCGCGTCGTGCGGGGTCTTCTCCACGATTCCCGGAATATTGCCTTCGGGATATCCATGAAAAACCGCAGCGTCCTCGACTCGAGCAATTCGTTCGGCAGCTTCGACCACGGGAGTCAAGTCCAAATCGTCCGCGCCCCGAGCTGCTGCGTCGAGGTCATCCAAATCGAGAACGATGGGCGTGCGTAATTCGATCAACGGCACCGAAACTCGTTGTCCTACGGAAACACCCGGAACCGGACCTGCCGAAAAACACCGCAATCGTCCGGTATTGACGGCCGCGTACTGCCAACCGTGCGGGCCGCAAAAATCCACCAGTTTTCGGGCCGCAAGTCGCTGTTCGAGCACCCGACGCGCCTCGGCATCGATGAGGTCGAATGCTTCCGGCAATATGGGCGCAAGCTCGCGCTTTTCGAGACTCATGACCACGACAATCACCTCCCCTTCAAGCTGCCGATGCCAAGTCCCCAAGTGATTGGGTTTGTCGGCGGAGCTGGTGCCTTCGCCGAAGGTTCGTCATGGCCACGCTCTGCGCGCTCCTCGACCTCCGTGATCGGTATCTCGGTCAGCAAGTACGTGCGGATCGTTTCGTCGAACTTCGGATCGTTCCGACGAATCCACTCGAGGTTCATCATCGCGTGCTCGATCTCTTCGTCGCGGTTGTGCAAGAGCACGGCACGAAGCTCCACATCGCTCGTCACTTCCGCACGTTGCGCGTACCAATCGATCGCCTCGAGCTCCTCGATCAACGACACGAGCGCTCGGTGCATGTCTCGAGCCGACCCGGACAGGTGCTCGTAGGGTTCGTGGTAGGTCTCGCTGCCCATACTCATCGGATGCTCGAGCGGCCCGTTTGTCGCGCGCTGTTTACGCCTCGGCACAACCGACCGAACGCACGAGAGCGCACGCGAGCGACGGCTCCTGCACGGCCACGAAGAAATTCATGCTAGGAGGGCGTTGGTGTCCCTCGCCGTCGGTCTCTCCGTTCTCGCGATTGCCGTCCTATTCGGCGGGCTCGCTGCTGCTTGGCGTGACCACGGCAGACGCGTCGTGCCTGGAATCGGGACGTTTGCCACCGTAGCGGCCGCTGGCGTCGCGCTGCTTCACCTCTTGCCCGAAGCCATTTTTGAAGGCGGCCTGCTCGCGCTCGTGCCTCTGGTCATCACGCTGTTTGTCCCGGTCATGATCGAACGCCGCGCGCGAAACAGCAAAGCATCCGCGACCGGTCCACTGCTCGCCGGCTACGTTGCGGTGCTCGTTCATCAGGCAGGCGAAGGAACGGCGATCGCTTCGCTTGCTCGCACGAGCGAGCTGCATCCGATGGTCATCGTGGCGATCGCTGCGCACACGGTGCCTCTTGCGATGATCGTTGCGATCCGAGCGATCACGACGAGCGCGGATGCGCGACGAGGTGCCGTGCGCGCAGCCCTTGCGCTCGCAGGATGCGCGCTGGCGACCGTGATCGGCGCGCTCTCGATCGAAGTCATCGATCTGGCCGTGCTCGAGATGATCGAACCGTGGCTCGTGGCTGCGGTTGCTGGTCTGCTCTTGCATGCGCTTCTTCATGGACCGAAGCGCGCGGAAGACGACGACTTGCGAGGTCGGATCACGGACGTCGTTGCGGGCCTCGTGGGTTTGTCCGTGGTGGTTTTGAGTCTCGAACCGGACGGCTGGGTGCGTTTGGTTCCGTGGCCGCTGCGCATCCTGGGGTTCGTCGTGCTGGCTGCAGCGGTCGTAGCGCGATGGTTCGTTCGGACGAACCATGCACCGGCGCAGTAGCTCCTGCGAGGTCACGCGGGGTTTGTCATGAAGGACGTTTGGCCTTGGGTGCGCTCGTCCGATCACGACATCAGTGCTCGCGCAGCTTCCAAGCTCGGTGCTGTTTTTCACGCATTGATCGAGCGCGGGGAAACGCGGGCGAGGGCGCAGCGATTTGCGCTTCAATGCGCGGTCATTCTTTTTCTGGAGGATTGTGGCGTCCTGACGAATGCGCCTTTTCACGAGCTCGTGGAAAGTCATGCTCGCGCGAGGCGGTCAGCCGATATCATTCGCGAATTTTTCCATCGATTGAATGAAATTCAGTTTCCCATTGGGCTTTTGGCTACCATCGAAAACGTGGATCTTGCCGAGCGAGAATTGTCTCTGCTTGCCGAAGCTGCGACAACGAAGTGGTCGCGCATTCATCCGGGCATTTTCGGCACACTGTTTCAAGCGACGATGAATGCGACCGAGCGGCATGAGCGAGGCGCCCATTATACGCCTGAAGCCGCCATTTACGAGCATGTCGTACGGCCGACCCTGGTTGCACCTTGGGTCACGCGCATTCGCGAAGCATCGACACGGAATGAATTGCTCGCCGCACATGATGCATTGACAAACATTCGGATTTTGGATCCCGCGTGCGGCAGTGGAAATTTTCTTCATGTTGCATACTGTGCATTGAAACGCTTGGAAATCGAGCTATTGACGAAGCTGCGCGCGCGATTTCCTGCCGCAAAGCCACAGGGTTCGGCAAAATCGATTCGCACCCAGCAACTCTTCGGAATTGATACGGATCCTTTCGCCGTCGAGCTTGCCAAGGTCACTCTGATGCTCGGCAAAAAGCGCACGCTCGATGAAATTAGCGAGGTGTTTGGTCTCGAGAATCTCGACGACAACATTCGGTGCGACGATGCCTTATTTTGCGTTTGGCCGAAAGCGGATTACATCATTGGAAATCCGCCGTTTCAATCAAAAAACAAAATGCAACGCGAATTCGGCCCCGATTACGTGCGTCGATTGCGCAAACGATACGCCGACGTCCCGGGTCGAGCCGATTATTGTGTGTACTGGTTTCGCCGCGCGCATGACGAGCTTGCCAAAGGCGCTTCGGCAGGGCTCGTTGGTACCAATACAATAAGGCAAAATTACTCGCGCGAAGGCGGACTCGATTACATCGTCAAACATGGCGGTACCATTACGGAAGCCGTTTCGACGATGGTTTGGCCCGGCGAAGCGATCGTGCACGTTTCGGTCGTCAACTGGGTCAAGGGAATTGCTCATGGACCCAAGAAATTGTCCTGGCAAGAGGGCGACGGCATCGACAGTCCGTGGAAAGAAAGTCAGCTCGACAATATTCCTTCGTCGCTGTCGACAAACGTGGATGTGACCCAGGCAAAGTCGCTTCGTGCCAATGCTGAGGCGGGCGTGTGTTATCAGGGACAAACGCACGGGCACGAAGGATTTTTGTTGTCCGAAGCGGAAGCACGGCACATGCTCTCGATTTCCACGACAAACCGCGACGTGCTCTTCCCGTACCTCATCGGCGATGATTTGCTATCCAACATGCACGGGCAGCCCTCTCGATGGGTGATCGACTTTTCGCCGCGGCAAAAGCTCGAAGCGCAGCAATATACATTGCCGTTTCAGCGCATCGAAAACCTCGTCTTGACTGATCGGGAAGCAGCGGCGAGCGCCGAAGACACTCGCAATGAGCGTCTCGATGAAAAAGGTAACAAGCATCATGCTTATTTTCTGAAACGCTGGTGGCTATTGAGTTATCCACGCACCGAATTGATGACGAAACTCCAAACCCTCTCCCGTTACATCGCCTGTTCCCGCGTCACCAAGCGGCCGATCTTCGAATTCGTTTCATCGAACATTCACCCCAGCGACGCACTTTCGGTTTTCGCCTTCGAGGACGATTACTCCTTCGGAATACTCCAATCAGCCATGCATTGGGCGTGGTTCACGGCGCGATGTTCGACACTCACTGCGCGGTTTCGCTATACGTCCAACACCGTTTTCGATAGTTTTCCGTGGCCGCAAGCGCCCACCGAAAAACAATGTGCCGACGTAGCCGAAGCGGGTGTTGCTCTCCGCACCCTGCGTCGCAAAATTGCTGGCGAGCACCTTATGAGCCTGCGCGAAATCTACGTATTCATGGAGGAAGGTCGTGGGTCGATTTTTTCCGGCGCTTGCGGGGGGTCCCACTGTTCGAGCCCGCGCAGCGGGCGAGTTTGGGGGGAACCGCAAGTGCCGGAAAGAATCGACCCACGACCGGGTTTACACCTGTTGAAGGATGCGCACGCAGCGCTCGATGAAGCCGTGCGTGCGGCGTATGGAATGGCAGCGCAACAAGACCCCCTCCCCTATTTACTCGAATTGAATCAGGATTGCGCGAACAAAGAAGCCGACGGACAAACCATCGTAGGTCCGGGTTTGCCTCCAGGCATATCGAAGAATGGATTCGTCACGCAGGATGCGGTCGAACCCCCAATGCTCTAACGGAATCAGCGTCGACGCCTATATCGCCTCGCCAGCAGGCCGAGCCCCACGAATGCTCCAGCAACGAATGCCGGCGACGATGTTTTTCCTGGCACAGCAACCGCACATGCTCCTCCACCCGTCACGATGGGACCAGCTTCGACGACCACATCCACCGTATCGGTCGTCGTGTCGATTCCATCGAAAACGGCCACTTGCAGCGTCAATGTCGTTTTCGGGTCGAGTCCCGTGACGACAAACGAAGCCGTCTTGGCGTTTGGATCGTCGAATTGAACCGCTGGTCCCTTCACTTGCGTCCAAGCGAACGTGAGCGGATCCCCATCGGGATCGGAGCTCTTGGACGCGTCAACCGAGAAGCGACCAGTCGAATTTATTTTCACATTGCTGCCCGCATCCGCAATGGGCGGCGCATTGCACACTTGCTGGCTCGGTGCGGGAGCCGGGAATGGCGTGCCGACGATGCCTTGGAACGAAACGTCGTCGATATCCCAGCCGTAATCACCCACATAAGCGTCCGACCCAATGCGGAAGCGGATCTTGATCTTCTTTCCAGCAAACGCTTTGCCCAAGGACAGCGTCACGGAATCCATATCGGGCCACGCCGCATTCGTGCTCACGAAGCCATTGCGCGCAGCGAGCGCATTTTCGGGCTGATCATAAATGGTGCCCGAATAGCCAGGGTCGGCGAAATCGGCCATATCCGTCCAATTCATGCCGTTGTTTTCGCTTATTTCCATGACGGCGCCGTCCCAAAATACATCCGGGCCGCCCTGCATTTCGGGACTCGCCTCGAAGCTGTGCCGATGCTTGAACGAAATGATCAAGTCCTCGGTCGCGCTCACCTCGACTTCTGGTGATTCGAGTCGCGTATCCGTGCTGAACCCGACGTCCGTGCCATGCCAAACGTAATTCAATTCTTCGTCGGCAACCCTCGACCAAACGTAGTTGTTGTACGTTCCACGCCGCCGCCAAACATCGATTTCGCTTTCGAACGATTCCGTCGTCGAAATGAACTCGGCATTGTCGTAGTTGACGCGGAACTTCGCGTTCTTGGTGACCTCCGGCTCGCACATCTCGGGACTCGTCGCTTTGACGTCGAATCCAATCGCCGCCGGCACGTTCGGGCCACCCACACGCACGTCGAATGTGACCACGTGCGAGCTCAAGGGGGGGATGTTTTCGAGGCTCGAGGTAGGATCCGTGAGGAATTCGACGCCAGGAAATGCCGACGACACGGATAGCAGCGCTTTGCCGAGCGGCACGATGCCGGTATTTGCCAATTCGATGGTGAGCTTTCCGGTTTCTTTTGCATCGAGCGCACCATCGGCGTCGCATGCATCGACGCTGTCGTCGAGCGTAATGGAAACGATAGAAAGCGCTGGAGTCACCTCGAAGCTTTCGACCACGCCGCTATTGTCCTCGGAATTGCGTTCGGGCGACTTTGCGCACGAGCCAGCTCCGCGTTTGGCAAAGCCTTGCGCCAAGAGCGCGGCGTCTTTTTCATCTGCCGCGAGCGCCGCGGCCAAAATCGCATCGCGCTGTTCCGTGAATGTGGGATCCGCGGGCGCGAGCTTCATGCCGGCGACGACATAATCCTGCATTCGCCGCCGAGCATCTTCGAAGGAATAACGCGGGTTTGCGCCTTTGCTTTCCTTCAATAGCAGCACATACCCTTCGAATAGCATACTCGCCCAGACTTCCCCGGAGTTGTGCACTTCGGCGTTGTTCAGGCCCCATGCGTTCGTGGGAATGTCCGTCGGCAGCGCTTCACCGTTGGTGATGAATTTGAACGTGAGAGGATTTTTCTCCATATTTACCGAATACGGATATCGGCGGTCGCCGAAGTATCCGGGATTCGGGAATGCTACCGGCGCATAAACCGTGCTCGCAAAAACGCCATCGAGATTGTCGTTTTCTCGGACGAACAATTGTAGTGCAAGAAAGTCGCCCCATCCTTCCCCTTCGCCACCGCATTGGTTCGTACTGCAAAACACGAGGCGATTGTGTATGTAATGTCCCCATTCGTGTGCGACGACGGTATTGTCGATCGTTCCATCGGGACGCACGCTGGTCGTGCGCGTGAGCGTAGCGGTAAAGGATCCCGATAATGCGTCCTTGATGGCTTTGCCTGCCTCGAACGTCACTGAAAGCACCGGAATGGTGACCGGCGGCATGATCCCGGTGCCCGGCATGTCGGGAGCCTTGGCGCCGGCCGTATGATTGGCAATGATGACGCCAATGGCGCCAGCCTTTTGCGCTTCGGCCACTTTTGATTCGAACGAGCACATGCCGCGATCGATGAGCGCTATTTTGCCCATCACATCATTGACGATGGGTCCGCAGATATCATTGATGGGCGCGTCGGCGTCCTCGGCGAGCGCCACGGCGCCACCCACTTCGAAGTCCGCTGGGCCAAAGCTGGCAAAACCCGGCGTGTACGTTTCGCCGAGCGACATGACATCGACTTTGCCGCTTGCGACGCCGCTCCAGACATACATCTGCATTCTGGGCGATTCGCCGTCCGCAGGCGTGGCCATGTTGGCATTGTCGCTGTTTCCAATCAAAGCACCGTCTTGGGCTTGAGCAATCAATGGGTCATTGTCGATGCCGCCGCGACCGTAATTGTCGGCTTGCGCATTGCCCGAAGCTTCATCGAATCCAGAATCGTACCAGGAATTATGCAACCAATTGACCGTGTAAAACAGTTGCGTCACCGCGGCCATGGTTTGGTCGGCGCTGAAGAGCGGGTCTTTGGATGTGTCGTAAATGCGATCGAATGTATTTGTTCCGTTTGTCGTTGCGCGCAAGTCGCCTGCGGAAAAACCATTCGGATTGTCGTCGTCCGAATAGGCGTCGACGTTGTTTCCTTTGGTCTCCGTCGCACCCACGGGCAGCCAAGGATCGGGCATTCCCGACGGATTCGTATTGAAACCTTCCATCGATACGAGCACCGGGGGAATGAAAGACGGATAGCTTCCATCGGGAATTCCCGTGGGATGCGGCGTGAAGTCTTCGATGGGCGCATCGAGCGGACGCTTGTTGCCCGTCGTTTCGGCCCAAACGCGATAATTGAAGGCCACGTGCGCCGTCAGATTCGACCGATAAAGCACTCGACCGTCGTCCGCTGCAATGACATACGCGTACGTATCGGTCGCGCGTGAATTCACCTTCCCCGAGAATAGCTCGACGTAATAAGCCGGCACGAGGCTTTCGGGCATGGGGAAAAACACTTTTTTGATGCGCGCTGGCCGAGAAAAACGATATTGCGCGGTCTTGGCGGGCAAAGAAGGCGCCAATTCGAATCGAGTGTATCCGCCGGGAGCTTGACCCACCTCGACGATGCTCGATGAGGCGACGGGCATTTCGTACAAATCGCCGAGCGCATTGGCAATGGCGACACTCTTCGCAACCTGCCAGCGACCAGACCCGACTTTGGTCGTCGCCGTCGCAGCTCGATGTAGCCCACCACCGACGGCCACGAGCTCGAGGTCGCGCTGCAAGAGCAGGTTCATTCGATCACGGAAAACCTCCACGCCGTCGACTTCTTGGCCGAGTGAAACCACGACGCCGCCGCGGCCGACGTCGTGCACTTTTTTCACGACCGCAGACGCTACGGCAGCCGTCGGCAAGTCATAGATCGGTGCGAGTTTGTCCAAGTGTAACCGCGCCGCCTGCCTCGGATCCGTGGTTCCAACGGGAACTCCACCTCGCGATCGCGCTGCCCACGCGAACGAAGGTGCGTCACGACGAACATCGGTGGACGCGACGACGACGGGCAGCGCCGTCGGTGTTTGCAACGTTCGAGTGGGTTTGGAATTTGAAACGATACGCTTGGGTGCGCGGATGTCGAGCGGTCCAACGCGTGTCGAAGACGCGTCGTAGCCAGCATCGTAAGGTGGACGATCGGCACCGAGCGCAGACGAGTTGGCCACCAGAAGTGCAAGAAGTGTCGGGGTCAGGATTCGAGCAAAGCGCATCGGCGTAGCCTCCACCAAGGTCTTTGGACGCTACACCAAAAGAGGATCGCAAGACCACGGCTTCGTGTTTGGTGGTGCAAGCATGTTCCCGTTTGTCAAACGCGCTCAATCGCGTCGACCTGCGCCACCCACGAAGTCTCGACGCTTGTCAACGCTTTCCTTCGCAACCCGAATCCGCTCATCGACCGTACCAATGCAGCGCATTCATGCAGCGCGAATGTCATTTCGCGTCAGCTTGTGCTTGACGAACAGCCTCGCAAAGGGGATTCCGGGACGGAAATGGCGGCGAGCTACTTCGACGTGGACGGCACGCTGATCCGCACCAACCTCGTCCACCCCACGCTTTATTACGTCCTGCACCAGAACACGCCTCTGCACAGCATGGCGAAACTCGGTACGGCACTCCTCAAAGCACCGTGGATGGCATGGGCCGAGACGCGTGATCGGCGCATCTTCAACGAGCTTCTCTTCACGTCGTACGGCGGCATGAGTGAAGACCGACTCGTGGGTTTGGCGGACGAAACCTTCGATCGCGTCATCAAACCGAACATCTACCCTGGTGCTCGAGACCTCGTGCAAACGAGCCTCGACAAGGGTCATGACGTCGTGATCGTTTCCGGAGCGCTCGACTTCTTGATGCAACTGCTTGCAAAGCATCTCGGCGCGACCGACGTGATTGCGAACAAGCTCGAGATCAAGGATCGCCACGCCACGGGCAAACTCTTGCGTCCCGTCGTTGCGGGACCGGAAAAAGCGCGGCTCATTCGCGAGCACGCGCGCAGTCGCGGCCACGACCTCGACGAGTGCTTTGCTTATTCCGACAGTTACTCCGACGTCCCGATGCTCAGCATCGTCGGTCATCCCGCGGCGGTGAACCCCGACCGCAAGCTGCAGCTTCTCGCAAGCGCATATCACTGGCCCATCATCAACGTCGCTTGAAGCCCGCTTTCACCCGGACGCCGAATACGAGAATCACATGAGCCATCCCAGTGTCGTCACGATCGACAGTCGCAGCGCACCCCGCGTCCTCTTTTCGGGCGATAAGCTCGTCGAGGTCGACTTGCCGACGGGCACGCGCGTCATCTATCCCAAGCCGCCCCTCAAGCCGCTGAAAGACGTCGACGCGGCCATTCGTTACGCGATCAATCATCCGTACAATTCCGAGCCGCTTTACGCAAAGCTCAGACCGGGCATGAAGGTCACGATTGCAGTGGACGACATTTCGCTGCCGCTGCCGCCCATGAGACGCCCGGACATTCGCGAACGCGTGCTCACGATCGTGCTCGATTTGCTCGCCGATTACGGTGTCGACGACATTGAAATCATCATTGCCACGAGCGTGCATCGCCGCATGAAGGATTTCGAGGTGCGGCACATGGTCGGGGACAAGATCTTCAAGGCCTTCTGGCCGAAGAAGCTTTACAACCACGACGCCGAAAACCTCGCCAACATGAAGTACCTCGGTACGACCGACTTTGGCGAAGAGGTGGAGCTCAATCGGCGAGCGGTCGAAAGCGACCTCATCATTTACGTGAACCTGAATCTCGTGCCCATGGACGGCGGACACAAATCCGTCGCCGTCGGGCTTTGCGGTTATCGGAGCTTGCGCGCGCACCACAATCCGCGCGTGATGCGAAACTGCCATTCGTACATGGACCCGAGCTCGTCCGAGCTGAATACGAGCGTCGTGCGCATGGGCAGGCTCACCAACAAAAAGCTCAATGTGTTCACCATCGAGACGACGGTCAACAACCGCATGTTCGACACGCCGCTCGAGTTTTTGGCGAAAAACGAAGACGACCTCACGCGTACCGAGAAAAACGCATTGCGAGCTTTGCGGTTTTCGCTCGACACATTGCCGCAACCGGCCCGCCAAGCCATTTTTCAGCGTGTTCCGTCGCCGTTCGGCGTCACGGGCGTATTCGCTGGAGAAACGGAAGCCGTCCACGAGCACACGCTGAAGCGCAGCTACGAGCAATACCTGGTTCCCGTCGTTGGCCAAGCGGATATTTTGATTACGGGCATTCCGTACATCAGCCCGTACAACGTCAATTCGTTCCTCAATCCGCTGCTCGTGCAGGTCATGGCGAACGGTTACTTGTTCAATCTCTACAAGGGCGTCCCGATGGTCAAGAAAGGCGGCACGATGATCATTTTGCATCCGTGCACCGACCTATTCGACAACGACCATCATGCGCCGTACATCGAATTCGTGCATCGCCTCTTGCCGCACACGCGCGACGCGATGGAGCTGCACAAGGAATGGGAGCCCAAGTTTGCGAAAAACCCGGCATACATCGAGATGTACCGCTATGGGAATTCGTATCACCCGACGCACCCGTTCTTCATGTGGTACTGGGGCGAAGCGGGGCGCCAGCACCTCGGTCGAATGATCGTGGTGGGCGCGGACAACGAATACATTCCGCAGCTCCTCGGCTGGGAAACGGCGCGGACGATGGACGAAGCGCTGCGTATGGCCAAGCAGACGGCGCCTCCGGACCCGAACATCATGGCGCTGCATTGCCCGCCCATTTTCATGACGGAAATGTCGGCGGAAAGGCATCGTTCTCCCATTGCCGCACTTCCGTCGGAGTGATGCCCAGGAGGGTTCGACGTGCCAAACCCGCATCCTGCTGCACGTCGAATCGCTCCGGCGCGTGATTTGACGATTCCCGAATCCGGGTCGGTCACCGCACGGGGCATCCTATCGGGTGCCATTACGCGTCTCATCTCGGAATTGCCTACCGTTGGGCGAGGTTTTGCGATTTCGCCCGAAATGCGCACGGACCTCGCAAACTTCCACGCTTTGTGTCGCGCGCTGGCGACCAAGCATCCGGGCGCATTGCCGAGCCTTTTGCGGCGCACACCGATTGCGACGCTCGTGCGCGCATTGCGACACCAGCCATCCGAAGCGTTGGCGAGTGAGCTCGTGGGGCTCGTGTATTTCGAGCTGGCGCGCGTCGGGGCGCTCGAAACACCCCTACGGCAACATCGCCCTCCGCAGCGCCTCGTGTCCCTGGGCGGACGCGTGGTCGTTTCGATGACCGAAGCGCCGCAATCGATTGCATGCGCAAATGGCAAGCTGACCGTGAAGCTGTCGTCGGATGCGGTCGAGCTGCGGCTCGGCGAGCTTGCGGACAAACCTGCTGGATTCGCGGCACATCATGGCAGCGTGCGCGTGGCAAAACCTTACCACGACATTGAAGGCGACATCGTTTTGGCGCTTTCGGACAACAATCCGCTGGCCATGTTCGAGGCGCACCCGGACAAACAGGGTAATGCCATCGAACTTGGAGGGAAAACCGTCGACGAGTGGACGACGGTTTTACGAGACGCACTGAAACTCGTGGAGACGTTTTTGCCGGATTTGCGTCGGGAAATGGATTTGTTCGTGCAGCAGATCGTTCCCGTGGGATACGACGAGGAAAAACATCTTTCGGCGTCGTACCAAGAGGCGATTGGGACGATTTACATGAGCCTGCACCCACACCTCATGACGATGACGGAAGCATTGATTCACGAATTTTCGCACAACAAAATCAATGCGCTTTTCGAGCTGGATGACGTCCTCGAAAATGCATTTTCGCCGCTGTACACGTCGCCCGTGCGTCCGGATCCGCGACCTCTCCATGGCGTGCTGCTCGCGGTGCACGCGTTTTTGCCAGTGGCGCGCCTTTACGAGCGCATGATCGAATCGGGGCATCCTCTTTCGCAGAACCCGGCATTTTTGGCGCGATTTGCGCGCATACGACAAATCAATGCGGAAGGCGCGGACGTGGTGCTGGGAAATGGGCGTCCGACGGAAATGGGAAAACCGCTATTGGAGGAGATCCGGCGGTGGGATGGGTATTATGGGAGGTATGGGTGATAATGCCAGTGCTGACATGCGTCCACGACGGTCACGTTTTGCCTGATCGACGGCTTCCAGCGTAGACAATTCGTGCTAAGCTACTGCGATCACAGCGAGGGAGGATTCGATGCATTTGCTGCCCATTCCGCATTTTGAGGATATGCAGCTCGCTTCCGGGCATTCAGTAGCCGAGCTCGAGCGGGAGCTGCGCCTGGTGCTGGCGGTAAAATTATTTGAGCTCAAACGCGTGTCCATTGGGCAAGCGGCAGACATTGCAGGTTTGGGGAAGCTGGCATTCATGGACGAGCTGGGCCGCATGGGTGTAGCCGTCATCAGCTTTGACCCAGACCAGCTCGACAAAGAGTTCGCGGATGTCTGAGCGGCCAATTTGTTTTGGTGCAATTATCGGCCCTGGACCTTCTTCTGAATCAGCAAGCACGTCAAGAACAGCCTAGCCACGGGATCTTTACGAACACGATCCCACGCTTGAAATGCATTCTTTGCCCGATTCACTTCAACAATTGCTTCTGTGCGAGTGAAGCGTTGGTGAACTGCGTAGTCAGCCAAATGGCGTCCTTCTTGAAGTAAGCAAAATGCTTCCGCAACATGTTTGAGGTCCCGCGGCACCGAAACAGGACCGTAATTGTTTGCAACATTAGCGTTCAACGTGCCGCTTTTAAATGCCGTGCACACGGATTTCATTTCAGCATGTTCAAATGCACGCGACAAAAGATTGCGGAGCTTCTTGCGCTCGGAGCCACCAGCCAAACAGGATGCAGACGCGTAAACCAATAGGTGAAACAGCGCATAATACGCCGTGGATACGGCCCGCCGCAAACTTGCTCTTGGCGGGTTCGGATTCTTGTCCTTCGTAACCAAATGTTCTGCTTGCACAAGAAGTTGCTCATGCAGCGGCATGCGCTTGACCATTCTCGCCATTGATCGCCTCAAGCAGCCGAAACTTGGTTCGGCTTCACGATTGCATCTCGCCGCTTCATTTCACGCCTCTGTTCAGACTGCGAGCGGAAGCTAATGGAGACCCAGTACCCGACGTATTTCTTCAGCGCCTGACGAATCACTTCTTCGATGCGAGCAAGCTTCACAAAAGGCGGCACGGGGTCGGCATCTCGATCGTCGAGGATGGCGTAAACTTTGAGGTACTCTTCGCCATAGCCATCAACATTTATGATGTAATAAAGGTCCGTTACGCGCGGTGAATCGGGGAGCTTGGCCAGACGTTCCAGTGCGACCCTCAATCCCCTTTCCGTCTTGGGTAGCTTGGTTGACATGAGGTAAGCATACACCGGCAACGGCAACGTGTCACCAACGAACGGGCGAGCAGCAACAGCCCTCCCGGATTTGTCTGGTTCGCCGCGGTTTCGGAAACCCGTAGTCCAACTTTATTCTGCTGAAGTCGCCCTCTCCACAATCCCATCCACATGCGACAGCGCATGATCCAAATCGAAACATTGATCGATCCGCTCTTTGCTCAGCCGCTTCTGAATATCCGGATCGCTCGCCAACAAGTCCCGAAACGTCCCCGCTCCCGATAACGCCTGCATTGCATTACGCTGCACCAAAACGTACGCTTCTTGCCTTGCCAAACCGGTTTCCACGAGCGCCAACAAGATACCTTCGCTGAAGAATAGCCCGCCCGATCGCTCCAGGTTTTTCCGCAATGCCTCTTCGCGCACCACGAGCCCATTCACGAGCGACGTCGTCCGTTCGAGCATGAAACCCAGCGTCGTCGTTGCGTCCGGCGCAATCATACGCTCGACCGACGAATGCGAAATGTCCCGCTCGTGCCAAAGCGCCACGTCTTCGAGCGCCGGAATCACCGCCGCTCGCACCATGCGCGCAAGCCCGCACAAGTTTTCGCTCAATATGGGATTGCGCTTGTGTGGCATGGCGCTCGAACCCTTTTGCCCCGCAGTAAAACTCTCTTCGGCTTCGGCGACTTCCGTGCGCTGCCAATGACGAACGTTCGTCGCAAACCTTTCAATGCCCGCTGCAATGACCGCAAGTGCCGAGAAAAACGCGGCGTGTCTGTCTCGAGAAACAATTTGAGTTGAAACGGTCTCTGGACGAAGGCCCAGCGATGCGAGCGCTCGTTCTTCGATTTCCGGCGACAAGTGCGCGTACGTTCCGACCGCGCCTGCAATTTTTCCGACCGCGATTTCTTCGCGTGCAGCACGCAGGCGCACGCGACCCCGCTTCATCTCCGCAAGATGCCCCGCGAGCGCAAGACCGAACGTGATCGGTTCGGCATGCATGCCGTGACTTCGCCCGATCATCGGCGTGCGTCGATGTTCGCTCGCTCGTTTGACGAAAGCTTCGACGAGTTTGTCGAGACGCTCGAGCAAGAGATCGGCACTTCTGACGAGCAGCACGGCAAGGCTCGTGTCGAGCACGTCGCTCGAGGTCATGCCGAGGTGCAGCCATCGCGCGTCGGGCCCCGCGAGCTCCTCGACGTGCGTGAGAAACGCGATGACATCGTGCTTGACCGTCCGTTCGATCTCTTCGATGCGCTCCGGATCGAGCTTTAGGTTCTTGTCACGGATCGAGCGAGCAGTGCCGGTGGGTACTTTGCCTGCCGCCTCCAACGACTCACACGCAGCGAGCTCCACGTCGAGCCACACTGCGTAACGTGTTTGGGGCGCCCAGAGCGTTGCGAAAGCCTGCGGAGTGTATCGCGGGATCATGCGCGGCGAAGGCTGGGTGATGAGATGGCCATCGTCAAGATGGCAAAAGCCTTCTTTCGACGTGCGCAGGAAACTCAACCTCTCGGTGGATCGTGCTATTCTCGACGGGTCCTTTTTCAAAGGTCGTCCATGAGCACCGACATGATCACGCCGGGGATGGTCATCGCCGGTCGGTATCGCATCGTCAAACAGCTTGGAGAAGGCGGCGTGGGGGCCGTTTTTCTCGTGCAACACGTCCACACGGACGAACGCTTGGCGCTCAAAGTGTTGCACACGCAAGTGGCGATGGATCCGACGACGATCGAGCGATTTCGCACCGAAGCTCGTGCGCCGGCGCGGATCGACAGCGATCACATCGTACGCGTGACGGACGCCGACGTTGCTCCCGAGCTTGGTGGAGCGCCGTTTCTCGTGATGGAATTTCTGCGCGGCCGCGACCTCGGAGCGGAAACCGAAGCTCGGCACAAGTTGCACCCCAAAGAAGTGGTGCTCTACCTGCGACAAACCGCGCGAGCGCTCGACAAAGCGCACGGCATCGGGATCGTGCACCGCGATCTCAAGCCTGAAAACATCTTCCTCACGGTGCGCGAAGACGGCACGCCGTGCATCAAGCTGCTCGACTTCGGCATCGCGAAGATCACGGGTAGCGCAGCAACGAGTGGCGTGAGCCAGTCGAAGACGAAGACGGGTGCGGTGTTCGGCACGCCGCTCTACATGGCACCCGAGCAAGCACGAGCGCATGCACATTTGATTGGACCTCATACGGATGTGTGGGCACTCGGGCTCATCGCCGCGCGACTGTTGCTCGGTGGCGACTACTGGCAAGCGGAGACGTTGTCGGACCTCATCGTGCAGATCGTCGTCGACCCGATTCCTGCGCCCAGTGAGCGAGGCAGCACGTTCGGTCCTGCGTTCGATGCGTGGTTCTTGCGCTGTTGCCAGCGTGATCATACGCAGCGGTTTCGTTCGGCGGGCGAGGCGATCACCGAGCTTGCTGCAGCGCTTGGCATCGCGGAAGGTCCGCAACTCGCCGTCGACGTGACCGAGATTCTTCAGAAGGCGCAGGCCGCTGAAGGGAAAGCGCCGCAAACGCTCGTGGGAGCGCCGATTCCAGCGGTCGCTGCGCAAAGTGGTGCACCGCTGCTCACGACACCGGCCGCGCCTATTTCGATTACGCCGGCGGGTGGAGCCATGCTCGCGCACGCGACGGCTGCAATGGGCTCGACGATGCTCGCGTCGGAAACATCGACGGTTCCACTAGGACAAACCAATCCGCCCAAGGGTACGTCCGGAAGCAAGCTTGCTGCATTGGCTGCGGCGGCTATCGTCATCGTTGGTCTAGTGGGCATTGCGGCGTTTTTCGGTATGCGGAGCAATGGAACGGGCCAAGCGACCGCTGCTCCCGAACCACCGCCATTGCCGTTGCCGTCGGCAATGCAGAAACCTCAGGAAACTCCAACCGTCGCCACCGCCCTGCCGGAAGTGTCGGCACCGGTTGCCAGCGAAACGCCCGCGCCCACGACGAGCGCCGTGGCGACCGCTGTGCCCACCGCCACGGCGACTGCCATTCCCGCGATTCGGACTACGAGCACGACAAGCAAATCGATCCCCACGGGATCCCAAACGACGAAGAAGCCTAGCGATGACGACCTCATGTCTGGCCGCAAGTAAATCCACGCGACGATTTTGGGCGCCAATGCTCTCAGTTGCCATTGCCGGCGCGGTGATGTCCACCACCACGAGACCCGCAATGGCTGACGACGCTACCGCTGAGGCATTGTTTCAAGCGGGTAAGACGTTGATGGATCAAAAAAAGTATGCCGAAGCTTGTCCCAAATTCGCGGCGAGTTACAAGCTCGATCCAGCCACGGGCACCAAGCTGAATCTGGCCGATTGTTATGAAAAAGAAGGCAAGCTCGCGCGTGCGTGGGCGGAATGGGGTGAAGCTCGCGATCAAGCAAAACGCGAAAACGACAAACCCCGCATGGACCTCGCGATACGTCGCCAAAAAGAGCTCGATCCCCGCGTACCCAAGTTGACGGTCAAAGTAACGGGACCCGTCCAGGGACTCGCGGTATACCGGGACGACCTGATGCTCGAATCGGCCATGTTCGGCGTCCCCCTCCCCGTCGATCCTGGAGCTCACGTCGTTACTCTGCGCCGCGGAACATCGGTGCTTCGCGAAAAAAAGGTCGACGTAAAAGAAAAAGCGTCCGACGAGGTGACGATCGATGCAACCGGTATTCCCGCCGCCCCGCCGGATGCAGGGAATGGTTCGTCCGGAAACACCATTATCATGCAAAATGGTTCCGACACGAAACCCGTCATGGTTCGCAAGAGCAAGGGGTTGATGGCAGGTGGAATCGTCCTGTCCTCCGTCGGCGGAATCACGACCCTTTGCAGCCTCCCCGTGGGGGCCTTCGGCGGCTTCGGACCTGGCGCTGCGGTCTTCTTGCTTGGCGCTGGCATGACGACGGGCGGCATCATCATGGCCGTCAAGGGCGCGAAGAAAGTACCAAAACAAACCTCGCAAGTATTCGATGTTCCGCCACCGTCCGTATTCATCGGTCCCGGTTCGGTCATGGTGCAAGGCCAATTCTGATATTGGCATCGATCGAGTCTGCTTGCTCGTTCGCCCCTAACGGCTGAATTCGGACGAGCGCTCGGCATTTTCCCGAATCCAACAATCGGCAACCGAATCGTTTTTTAGACCTTGCGGCCGCGCGACGCGATCGAAACATTGGAAGATAATGGTCGCACCCGCTCCGTTCATGGTAGAGCCCGACCCGGCTGCCACGACTCACTCAAGCGTCTCGCGCGAACCCGAAATCAAAAAACGTTCCACGCCCTATATCGTCCTCGTTGCGCTCGATCTTTCGGAGCCAGGCGGGCGTGCGTGGCGTTTTGCTTTTGACTTGGCCGATTTGCGCGGTGGGGAAACTGAAATTCACGCCGTGGTGATCGGCGCTCGGGGTCTTTCGCCGGGAATCAAAGACGTGGCAACGCCGCGCGTTTCGACTATGCGAGCCGAAGACCGGCCGACGTCCCCACCCCCGCTCAAGATCCTCGAACATCGTTCCGCGGGCGGCGAGGCACGCCTCATGGCAATGCATTATCGCGACGGGCGGCCCGACAAAGCCATTGTGCAGCTCGCATCGGAAATCGATGCCGACCTCATCGTGGTGGCAGGTCACCCGCCCACCCGCCTCGAGCGCTGGTTTGGAGGGCCCTTGGCGGACCGTATTGCACGAAATGCGCCATGCCCCGTGGTCATCGTGCGGCAAAAGCGGGATGAAACCGACCCAGGCGTGGACGAATACGTCCCGCGCTCATTGCGCTAATTACCGGCTCTTGCCATTTCCGATTTTTGGATGCCTTCCGCAGCGCCCCCTTCTCGCGGATCGGCATACCCATACGCAATGCCCGTCGCTGCATCGACCAGGATATCGTTGGCATCTCCCTGTGTCAACCCGCTCGGTTCGATGGTGTGTCCACGTTTGACCAATTCAGCGAGAACGCTTTTCGGGAGCGAGCGCTGCTTTTCGATACGAAGTTTGTCCGGCATGAATTGGTGATGCACGCGCCCCGCGCCAATGGCCTCGTCGATGGTCATGCCCCAATCGACCAGGTTTCGCATGACCTGTGCGACCGTATTCGGAATGGTATCGCCGCCAGGTGAACCGAGCACCAGGACGAGGCGACCATTCTGGGTGACGACCGTGGGTGTCATGGACGTGGCCATACGCTTACCCGGCGCGACGACATTGACACCGTCCTTGGAAAAACCACCGAGTGCATTGCCGAGCAAAATGCCCGTTTTGGGAATGACCACCTTCGATCCAAAACCGGCAGACAATGTATAGGTGCAAGAAACCGCATTACCTTTTGCATCGACGATGGAAAAGTGCGTCGTTTCCGGCGATTCTCGACTTTCCTCGGCGGCCACGGCAATATCCGCCGAAGGCGTTGCGTGAGCGGGATCGATGGCTGGTTTTCTCGAGGCCAGGTGCGCGCCCGAAAGAAATGCGGCCAGCCGACTTTCGAGATCCGCCGGGCCAAATTCGGGATCGACGCCCACGAGGCGTCTTTCGGCGTAAGCGCGCCTGGATGCTTCGACGAACAAATGAATGGAATCCGCCGACCCCGGTGAATGTTCGTGCGCGCGCGTTCGCTCGAGCGTGCGCATGATGAGCGCGAATGCAATGCCTCCCATCGACGGAGGTGGAGCCGTGTCCACGGTAAAACCGCGGTAAGAAAACCGCAGCGGTTTGCGAAGTTTGGCGCGGTAATCGGCCAGGTCTTTCGCCGCGATGTATCCGCCACCTTTTTGCATGGCCGCATCGATCGTTTGCGCAATGCTTCCTTCGTAAAACGCTTTTGGACCTTGTTCAGCAATGAGCGACAATGTGCGGGCCAAATCTTTTTGGCGCACGATTTCACCTTCACCGAGCGGTTTTTTTCCGCGCCCCCATATGACTCGAGCCGCCGGATCGTGTTTCAGTTTCTCCCAATTCCACGCCACCGTGAGCGCCTGTCTCGAGCCCAGCTTGAAACCTTTTTGCGCAAGACCAATCGCAGGCGCCACGAGATCGGCCAATTTCATCGTACCGAATCGTTCGAGTGCCAACGACAAACCCGCCACGGTCCCTGGAACTCCGGCCGAACGCAGGCCTATGCCACCATCGCGGTCGAGCATTGCGAGGACCTTTTCGGTGGTCGCTCCGAGCGCCGGTGCAGTCTCGCGAAAATCGACGACATGCGCTTCGCCGTTTGCGAGCCGTACGAGCAAAAGCCCGCCGCCGCCAATGTTCCCAGCGCTCGGATGCGTGACCGCAAGAGCGTATGCGACGGCGACGGCTGCATCGATCGCGTTGCCGCCGCGTCGCAAAACATCGGCACCGATGCGCGTCGCGTTTGCTTCGACGGTGGTGACGAGCCCAGCTTCGCCGCGTATCGCGCGTTTTCCGCCGGTAGCAAGTGTAATGGGCGGATTCGGTGGTGGCGGATCCGGATACGCATCGACGCTTGGTGGAGGCGGCGGAGCGGCGGACGCAGACGCAGATGCGGATTCAGGCGCTGCGGGGTTGGCAGAGACCGTGGGTGCTGGTGCAATCTCGTCGACGCGTGACGGTTTTGGCGCAGCGCAGGTGCACAATGCGAGGAGGAAACAGGTGGAAAAGCGACGGAGAAGCATGCGTTGGCGGAAGGCTATCGAGTACGCTTGCGCGGGAGCGGCCAAATGTGCGAATCGCGCGATTGATGAATAACGGAAAGCACGACGATTCGCTTTGATTCTACTTGGTAAAACACACTGTAGGGAAATCGTTTAAAATTCGCACGTCGAACCTTCTCGTTGACGCGAGTAAATGATTGTGGAAATTCCACAATCATGGCAACGACAGCATCGAAGTCTGCAATGAATTCTTCACCAAGTCCCTGACGTTGACTTTCGTACCATTCGTAAATTGCGCTTACTTCGTCACCTACACGTTTTCGATAAACGAGAGTCATCGTCGACGACGCACCATGGTAAGCAGTTCTTCATGGGTAATGACATCATCGGGATCCCGTTCGTGCTCGGCCATACGTTCGGCGAGAATTTCGAGATGCGCATCACTCAAGGGTATCTCTGCGGAATTCGCGTTGAGACTTTCCCAGATGAGCTCGATCAAGCGCAGGCGTTCTTCGACGGACAGTGCGAGTATTCTGGCGACGTCGGCGTGGCTCATGCGCGCATCGTAGCACCATCACCGTCGAGCGGAAGAAAATCTTGTCTAACCGAACGGCAAGTGAAGTAGGATGCCGCTGGATTCATCTACGATGACCATCGGACAACTCGTTACACCGACGCTCAAACTCGTACGCCAGATCGGCGAAGGCGCGATGGGTACAGTATGGAAGGCCGAGAACCTGAAGCTCGGGTCATTCTACGCGGTCAAGAAGTTGGTGCGCGAATACGCCGACAGTGAGAAGTCGGTAGCTCGCTTCAAAGAGGAAGCGCAACGCGCAGCTCGCATAAGCAATCCACACGTCACGAAAGTATTCGATTATGGTGTGACGACTGGCGATGAACCCTACATCGTGATGGAGTTGCTCAAGGGCGAGACGCTCGGTGCCTGCATCAAACGTTGTGGAGCGTTGCCGGCGGAGGAAGTGGCCGATTTGATTGGCCAAACCGCCGATGGGCTCGTCGCCGCACACGCCGAGGGAATCGTGCATCGCGACGTCAAGCCTGCAAATCTATTCATCGTCGACAACGCGGGCCGACCCTTCATCATGATCGTCGATTTCGGCATTGCCAAACAAATGGACTCGCCGCCGACGAAAACGACCACCGGGCTCATGATCGGAACTCCCGCATACATGAGCCCCGAGCAATACTTGAATCCGAAAGAGGTCGATCATCGCTCCGATTTGTGGTCTCTGGGCATCGTTGCATACGAAGCAATGACGGGAACGCGACCTTTTGATGGCCCGACGATATTCACCCTGGCGACGGCCATTACCGAATATCCGTTTACACCACCCAGCGAAATCAAACCGGATTTGCCCAAGGCCATTGACGACTGGATGTTGAAAGCACTCGCCAAACGCCGCGAGGATCGTTTTGCGTCCGCCATGGAGATGGCCGAGGCGCTCATGAAGATCGCACCTCCACCGAGACGACAATCCTACACGTCGTGGCCGCCCAAACCGGAGCCAGCAAGCGACGTTCCGACGGCGATCATGAAGCCTCTGCAACATGTTTTCATCAACCCTGCAGATACATCGGGCGATGCTCCGTTTTCCATGGATTCGACGGTGATCGACAATCCACCCGCGGCAATGCCGGCGCTCTTCATTGCGCGACGCGGTGACATGAAGACGCTGCCTTTTCCTCGAGAAAGGGCGCCCATGCTGGTCGCGCGGACGTTCGACGCAGCCATGGTCGCACGAATCGAAGCGGGCATCCTACCGCGAACGGCCGACGACCCATGGTTCGTCTTCGCAGAAAACAATCGCGTTTACTTTTATCGTAGTCCTGCGGGCACGCCCATGTACGAGGTGGTGCTCGAACCAACGCCGAGCGGAGGCAAACGTATTTCAGAAGCATGGGTTGCCGCCAATCGAAGGCCCATGCAAAATACGCAACGCTTGTCGCAACTCTTCGACGAGCTCTTCGACAAGGAATCGCCGCCCGTTTCGATACGTTTCGATACGACGCCACCTGCGCAGCGCATTTGGATTTACGAGGGCGACATCCTCACGCTTGGTGTCGATGCCCTCGTCAACGCTGCCGACCCCTCACTGCTTGGTGGAGCCGGGCTCGACGGTGACGTTCATCGAGCGGCAGGGTCGGGACTTTTGGCAGAATGCCGCGGGCTGGGTGGTTGCCACATGGGGGAAGCGAAAATGACCAAAGGGCATTCGCTCATGGCCAAGCATGTGATTCACACGGTGGGACCGGTATGGACCGGAGGATCGACGGTCGAGCGGTTCAAGCTCGCCGCTTGTTATGCCAATAGCCTTGCGCTCGCCGCCAAGGCGGAATTACGAACGATTGCATTTCCGAGCATCTCGACGGGTACAAAACGATTTCCGCTCGATGAAGCAGCGTCCATTGCGGCCAAGGCGACGCTCGATTTTCTCGCCAAGAAGACATCGGTGGAGCTCGTCGTCTTTTGCACGTTCACGCCTGCGCATACGAATGCCGCACGGCGGGCTTTGGCAAGGGCGATTGGCGGGTAGAGCGTCGAGCGATCGGTTGAATGTCGCGCGACTCCAGGAAATCACGGCTTGACAATTCGGTATGACCGGAGTCATACTCGAGACATGAAGGTCGCAATCTCACTGCCGGATGAATTGTTCCATCGTCTCGAGCGGCGTGCGAAGCACCTGGGTATTTCCCGGAGCGAGCTGCTTGCGCGTGCTGCCAGCGCGTTCCTCGACGAACACCTGGGTCAAGAAGTGACGGCGTCCTACAATCGCGCATTTGCTGTGGACGACAGCGAAATGGACGCCTGCGAAGCGACGGATCGCTTTCGCCGCGAAGGAACACGACGCGCGCTTCTTGCAGTGGAGTGGTGATGCATCGGGGTGAGGTTTGGTGGGCAGACTTGGGCGAACCTCGCGGTTCGGAGCCAGGCATGAGGCGACCGGTGCTGATCGTGCAGGACGATCTACTGACGGCGAGTGCTCTCCGAACGGTCATGATTGTGCCGCTCACGAGCAACATGAAGCGAGCGCAGGCCATCGGTAACGTGGTGCTTCAGCCACGTGACACGGGTCTCGATCGCCCAAGCGTGGCGCTCGTCTGCCAAGTAATGACCATCGACAAGGAGTTCTTAACGGAGCTTTGTGGCAGCATTCCTGCACGGATGCGTCGAATGCTCGACAAGGGGCTCGCACTCGCTTTGTCGTTGTCGCACACATTCGAATAACACGCGGAGCAACGTCGACCCACGTTCACTGCTTCAATTCACTCGACACGCGCCCCGCCCCATACCGCGCCACGATGCCTTTACGCGGCGCACCCACGTTCGTCGGCGTGACGAAGTTGCCCCCTACGGCCCAATACACGCCCTGGCCATCCGCCCACACCGCGTGCAAATCACCGTGCGGCTCCGACAAGAAATCGTCGACCCATGTGCCCTGGGCAAACCGCTGTTTTAGCCCGCCAAACCCCACAATGGCAACTTCGGCCGCAGAAGCGCACGCAACACCATTGACACTACCCGTCAAATTGATTGCCAACTTTTCCCACGTCGTGCCATTGGAATGCAATACATCGAAATTGCCCACCGCATACACGTCCGAGCCGCTCGAACCCGACACCGTGAAGAGCGTGCTCATCGCAATGGGTGGATTGGATTCCAAAAACCAGTCGACGCCCTTTTTATGCCATATCGTTCCGAATTCCCCCACGACGTACAAATCATCCGAGCTCGTGCCCCACACTTTGTATAATGCGCGACCCACGACGTCGTTCGGCAACGTAATGGGCGACCATGACGAACCATTCCAATGCAAAACGATGTCGTTCGGTTGATTCGTCCCACCTTCGGGCGTGCCTCCCACGGCCCAAGCATCCGCTTCGGATGCCGCCCAAACACCCCATAACGTCGCCGTCGTTCCGGACGTGTGCTCGACGAACGCACTCCCGTCCCAATGCGTGATGCGCCCCTTTTCCCCGACCATCCACACATCGCTCGGCCCCGTGCCGCCCACCCACCAATACGTCTCCGTACCGCCCGGATGAAGCTCCGTCCACGATGCCCCATCGTAATGAATCACGAGCGATTCTTGACCATTACCAAGTGGACCGCCGACGGCGAATACATCCGAAGGACCGCTGCCCCAAACGCTCAGCACCGCGCGGTCGAGCTTCATTTCGTCGAATACCACTTGCCAAGCAGGCGTCTCGACCGGAGGCGGATTCGGCGGAGCATCCGAACAACCCATCGCTATGGAGAGACAAACCAAACCCAGCAACAATGGCGTCATGGAAGGCTTCATCGCAATCAATCTCCCGCTGCATCCGATGGGTCGTGCGGCGCGTCCTCGAGCCCACCATCCACCGGAAGACCACCGCATTGCATTCCTGGCATATAGTCCGCATCGCATTGACATCGACAGCCGGAAATGACGCCAGGTTCGTTGCAACGCGGAATGACCTCGAGCACACGGGTGACTTTGCGCCCTTCTTTGTCCGTGAGCGTCAAGGTCAATTCATACGGTGCGTCCATGAGATCTTGGTCGGACCAGTGATTGGGACACGCGAATATGTTTGCAAATGCGTCAATGTCCCCAGGGGAGCTCCGACCATAGCCATCGTCAGTGACTTCCAAGTTCAAAATGCGATTGTCGATTTGCACTTGCTTGCTGACGGGATCGCGAAGCGCACCGGCAATGCGCACGGCACACGGGTTGACGTTGCGCGCACGCACGCCGGCAAACAACACGCGCCCCCCCTGCGGCGGAAACATCAACGTGATGTCCGAGCCGTTCGTGAGCGTCGCGAGCTTTCCATTGGCACCCAAAGCAATGACATCCATCTCCATGGGGGCGTTCGGATCACCTACGAAAGGCAATCGGCAGCCCCCGATGACGACACCAGCATCTTCCGCCGGATCGGATGGAGCGCTGCACGCCGCAAGCAAGGTTGTCGCGACGAACCCCAGCAGAAGATGGATGTGTTTCAGCAGCATCAGTAACAAAGGATGTCGTTGGTGTTGGCTCTCCGCCACGTGTGACGAGCAAGAACGCCGGAAGTGCAAGTCGAAACAATACGTATGCAAATCCTCCCTCGGAACGCAGTGGACCCAACGAAGGAGCTGTTCGTTGGCAATTCCTGTGCAATTCTCATGCAATTCTCATGCAATCCGCTTGCCATGTGGCGATGTTCGCACACGGCTCGTGCGCGTTTGCGCTGACAAGAAAACGCTGCGGCTGCTATGGTGCCGCATCGGGAGGTTCATCGTCGATGGCCGGAAAGCCCTGCGGACAACACAAGGAACTCACTGCAAACAGTGCCGTACGCATCACGCAATGCGGATGCGGCATGGTTCACGTGACCATGATGCACAATGGCGTGACCGTGCGAATGACGCCGGATGTCCTGCGCAACACGTGGGCTGGATTGAAGGCAGCCATCGATCGGATCGACGAAGAGCCCGTTCCGAGCTTCGGCAGTTCGATCATCAACTGATTGATTGGGCAGGGTTCGTCGCGGCGCATCAGGCGACGATGAAGAGCGGGGCAAAGGCGCTGGTGCGACCTCTGCCCCGTTTGACGTCTACCGATTCTCGAGCGGCACGTAGTTACGCTCGACGGCGCCCGTGTAGATCTGGCGCGGTCGACCGATCTTCGTGGACGCATTCTCGTTCTGCTCTTTCCAGTGGGCAATCCAGCCGGGAAGACGTCCGAGCGCGAACATGACCGTGAACATGTTCGTGGGGAATCCAAGCGCGCGGTAGATGATGCCGCTGTAGAAGTCGACGTTCGGATAAAGCTTGCGGTCGATGAAGTAAGGATCCTTCAATGCCGCATCTTCGAGCTTGCGGGCGATGTCGAGCAGCGGATCCTTGATGCCGAGTTTGCCGAGCACCTTGTCGGCCGCGACCTTGATGAGTTTCGCGCGCGGATCGTAGTTGCGATACACGCGATGTCCGAAGCCCATCAGGCGGAAGCCCGAGTTCTTGTCCTTGGCCATCGCGACGGCCTTGGTCACGTCGCCGTCGTTCTTTCGAATCTCCTCGAGCATCTCGACGACCTCTTGGTTGGCACCGCCGTGAAGCGGTCCCCAGAGGGCGCAGATGCCCGCCGCGATCGACGCGAACAGGTTCGCCTTGGCGCTGCCGACGAGACGCACCGTCGACGTCGAACAGTTCTGCTCGTGATCCGCATGAAGAATCAAAAGAAGGTTCATCACCTTCACGACGTCTTCATCGACCTCGTACGGTTCGGCAGGAACCGAAAACATCATGTTGAGGAAGTTGGCGCAGTACGACAGCGAGTTCTGCGGATAGACGAACGGCTGTCCAATCGACTTCTTGTACGAGAACGCGGCAATGGTGCGGACCTTCGACAAGAGCCGCGCGATCGTCATGTCGAGCAGCTCCTTGTTGTCCGCATCCATCGCTTCGGGATAGAAGCTCGAGAGCGAGCAGACCATCGACGACAGGATCGCCATCGGATGCGCCGTCGACGGATAACCCTCGAAGAAATGCTTCATGTCCTCGTGGATCAGCGAGTGTCTCGTGAGAAGCGTGGAGAACTTCGTCAACTGATCGCGGTTCGGCAGTTCGCCGTAGATGAGCAAATAGGCGACCTCGACAAACGACGACTTTTCCCCGAGCTGTTCGATGGGGATGCCGCGATAACGCAGGATGCCCTTCTCGCCGTCGATGAAACAAATCGAGCTCGATGTCGACGCAGTGTTCACGAACGCCGGATCGAGCACGACGTAACCGGTCTTTGCGCGGAGCGTCGAGATGTCGATTCCCTTCTCGTTCTCCGTCCCCGTCACGATCGGAAGCTCGAGTGTCTGTTGCTTGCCCTCGTTTTCGAGCGTGAGCTTGGCCGTCTCCTGCACGCGTCCTCCTTTCAACTCACCACAATTGCGGCGGAAAGTACCACGCCTCCCGGACGTACGCGGACAAGATCCTCGCTCGCGTTGCAAACACTCTGGCTCACCGCGGTAGATCAGGGAAAACGCGGTCTTTCACAAAACGGTCATGTAATTCCAGCCACACGGCCTGTGCCATGCCAAGGTGCGTCGTGGCCGTATGACGCGCGGACAAACCCAGCGCATGACGTGCGCAAACGACTTCAGGAAGGAACGACGAGATGGCTTCGCTCGAGCCGATGATTCGCGGCAAGTTGGCATCACATCCGCACGCTCGCGCATTCGCTGCCGAGGTGCTGCATGTGCACAAGCGCTACGCGACGGAAATCGTGCAGCAATTCGCGCTCTGTCCGTTCACGCGCGATGTGGACGTCGCGTTTGGCAAGTTCTGCGTGATGCTCGATCGCGAGCCCGATCATGACGCGACGCGTGCGGCCATCGTGGAAGCGAAAAGTCCCGTGCTGCATGTGGTCTTTCCGCTCGCGCTTCCACCGGCGAACGTGTTCGAGCGCTTCGCATCGACGCTCGTCGCATCGCTTCGAGGCCACTTGGAGAGCCCTCCGGTGATGGCCGCGTTTCACCCCGAGCTGGTTGGGGATCGCGAGAGCGCGCATCGATTGATCGGCATGCTTCGTCGATCACCCGATCCGTTCGTGCAATTCATCCCCGCAGGCAATCACGAAGGTGGAACGGTGTTCGCAAGCTCGGTGGAAGAAGCCGAAAACGAGGGGCTGGATCGTTCGGAGCTGACCTTCGAACGGCTTCGAGGTGGGAAGCTCGATGAGCTGTTGACGATCGCTTTGGACATACGCGCCGATCGTGATCGCCGGTATGCGCCATTTGCAGATGGGTGGGGATGATTGGGGCGGGTGATTGGCCAGCGAGCTTGCTGGTCAATCGATTGAGCGGGGCAAGATGCGCCCGCTCTTGGGGAATCACGCAATCGCGTCTTTGATCGCCTTGATGGGGCGCGCGCGAACCGACTTGCTGGCCGGCTTGGCAGCGAACGTCATGGCTTGCTTGGTGAAGGGGTTGATGCCTTCGCGAGCCTTGGTGGCGGGCTTCTTGACGACGCGGAACTTCGCGAAGCCGGGCATCGTGAAGATGCCGTTCTTCTTGAGCTCGCGGTACGCAATCTGCGCGAGGTTGTCGAGGATGAGCTTGACCTGCTTGCGGGTCACGCCTTCAGAGCTCTCTGCGATTGCATTGAGAAGGGCGCTTTTGCTCATCGATGCGGGCTTCTTCGATTCGGACTTTGCTTTGGCCATGATGACTTTCCTCCGGGAGATTTGCCGGTCTCGCGGGCCCAAACAACCACAAGGAACGCGTCAGGTCCAGCGTCGATGTTCATTCCGCACGACAAAAATAGGGGCCACGCTCCTCATGGTACGTCGCGACGCCCGTTCTTCTCGGCCGAGTCAGTCCCCCAAAACCCTTGAATTTCAAGGGGAAATGTCGACATTTTGGAGCACCGCACGTTCACGAAGACTCGCGATCGCGCATCTTCGTGCTCACGATCGCCGCAAAAACAAGCAGATCGCGAACATCTCACACGGATCCAGGTGCCCACCTCGTCGCCCCGCAGGAGCCAACGAACGGTCAATCCGGGCGCTTCCAGCATGATTTTGGTTGCAGACGAGGGCTCGAAGCACCCTACTCCGCGGACAAACTCACTCCGAGGGCGCCGATTTTCGACCGGAAGTGTCTTCGCCGAGCACTCGTTTCGCTCGCTGGTTGCCCCAGCGACGCTTCGGCGAAATGCCGAGAACCGTAAGCTCTTCTGGCGCTTGGCCGAACTCGAGAACATCGCCGAAGCACACGTCCACCGAACGATTCGGCCCGTCCACGAAGAGCTTTGCTTCATGCATCTTGCTGCGCACGACGAGGGTTTGTCCTGCTGGAACCAGCACGCGACGGAGCTCGTAGTGCTCTCCATGCGGCGTATACGGCTCGCGCACGACGAGCTGCAAGTCTTTTGACGTCAAAGGAAGTACGCGTCCGCCCGCAGAACGCTGGGCAGCCGTCGAACCCGCAGCAGGACCAATCCAAAATCCGCTCGACTTCTGCTCTTCCTCGACGCCGCCAAAACGCACGAGATAACGCGAAGTTGCCGCCGGCGAGATGTGACAGAAGAGCGCATCGTTCAGCACGCGTGCATGCACGACCTGGCCGTTTTGACGAACTTGCATGCGCGTGAGCACGGCGCGCCGAAGCTCGCCACGTAGCGCTCGCCCAATGGCCGCCGCGACGCTGCCGCGACGAGCTCCACAGAAAAACCCGACCGAGTGCGAGGGCGCGCTGTTGATGCCCAAGATGGGAACAGCCGCAACACAGTGCGACGCGCTCAGGAGCGTGCCGTCACCGCCCACCGTGACGACCAAATCGAGACCGCTCGAATCGAACGATTCGCCCGCACGACCCATGAACGCGACGTCCACACCGAGCACGGAGAGCGTTGCAAGCACCTCGCCCAGCGTCGCCTCGTGCTCGTCGTGTGACGCGCGGAGGCGAGCGACCGAAGGGTCGCCCTCAGCAAGCAAACGACGGATGCGCGCGTCCTTTTGCTCTTCGACACGTTCCTGAAATGCCGATCGCTTGACGATGACCGCGACTTTCGGCCGCGCCGACGCGAAGGCCGCACTCGAGGATGCTGGAGCCTGGCCGTTCATCGCTCTTTCATCTCCGCAAGACGCCGCAGGCCCAATTCGGTCTTTGCATCTTCAATCACGCCAGCTCGTACGAGGTCGAGCGCTTCGTCGAGCGGCACGGCCACGATCGTCGCGTTTTGCTCGAGCACCGATCCATCTTCCGATGGCAAAGCGCGGCGCGCTGGGTCGACGAGCACGTGAAAGTAAAAGTGCCGCTCGCCAATGATCCCCGGCGCCGGAAATGACGAGGGACCCAGGGGCGTGAGTTTGTCAGGCTCAACCTCGAAACCAAGCTCTTCTTGAAGCTCACGGGCCGCCGAGCAGCGTAATCCTTCGGGACTTCGCTCGTCTGTCTCGACCAACCCTGCCGGCAGCTCCCACAAGCCTCCAAGGTCGTCTCGTTCCGGCATGGGCCACTGCTCTTTCGGGCGCAGCGCAACGGGAGGACGCAGCGAGGACCGCAGATACACCATCGGGCGACCTTGTTCGTCCACGTAGTGGGCGGCGATCACGACGGCATCGAGCCGCTCGCGCGCGACGATGTCGTACGTGAAAGGCTTACTCGGCTCGCCATTTTCGAACCGGGCGCGGAGCACGGATCGTTCGACATGAAGAAAGGCGTTCGCCGAGTTTTCCTCAGAGCGGCTCACGGACTCTCGAACGAGCTCGATTCGTGGCAGAGGGGGCAGCGCCATCGCCGAAAAGCAGAGCATACTCTCGGCCGTACTGGGCGGGTGAAGTTCACGGCGCAGCAGGAGCGAGCAAGCGGCTAGGTGAAAAGCTAGTCTGCCGCCCGCACGATGACGTCGACACTGCTTTTTCCATCCGAGTCACTGACCATCGACGAGGCCGCGGAGCTCGCAGCAGAGGGCGCGCTGCTGTCGCGCATCGGCGTGGATGACGTGCGCCGAGTCGTTCCGTACTTGGAACGGGCTCGCGCTCGACCGCACGCGGTGCTCGCACAAGAAGGATCCGAGGATCGCGGCGTCTTCATGATCCTTTCCGGCACGGCTCGCTTGTGCCGCAGCGGCGTCGATCTTGGAAGCATCGGAAAAGGCAGTCACTTCGGCACGCTCGGTCGGTGGATGAGCCCGCGCGCTCGTGCATCGGTCATCGCGGAATCGCCCATCGAGCTCGCGTGGCTGCGACCGGAGCGATACGAGCAACTGTGTCACGACGACCCGATGCTGGCGCTTCGCGTCGCCGAGTCGCTTGCGGAAGCGATTCAGGGCGAGCTCACGGTGATGACGGACAACGTGGGGCTGCTTCTTCGCGAGCGCACGCTGCCGCGTCATGTCTTCGTCGACGTCACGGTGGGCAACGCATGGCAGCGCGTGCGCACGGGCACGCCACTGGCGTCGCTCTTGCCGGCGGAAATTGGGGGCGATCGCGTCGTCGCGGCGCTGGTGAACAACAAGGCGGTGGCGCTCGCGATGCCCGTGCTTTCGGACGCGCACATCGAGCCGCTCTTGGCATCGCATTGGGAAGGCAAGCGCGTGTACCGCTCGAGTCTCGGCCTCTTGCTGCTCGAAGCTGCGCGTCGTGTCGATCCCAGGGCGACCGTTCGTCTCGGTCCATCGATTGGATTTGGTCAACCGGTGGAAGTGATGGGTGCGAACGGTTTGCCTGTGACGACGTGGGTCGAGCGGGTCGAGGGGATGATGCGCGAGCTCGTCGCGACAAACTTTGCGCTCCGGCAGGAGCTGTGGACGGTGGACGAAGCGCGGAGTCATTTTGCGGAGCATGGTGCGCGGGACTTGGTAGCGCTTTTGCGCACGTGGCGAGCGGGGCACGTGCAACTGGTGCGAGCAGGGGAAAGCGTGGCGCTGTACATGGGGCCGCTTCTTCCGCACGCGGGGCATATCGAGCACGCACCTTTCCGGTTGGTGGTCGACCGCGATGGCATATGTCTGCGGTATGGAGATGAAGCGCAGGTCGAGGCCGAAGGAGGCTCGGCGCCGTCGTCGAACCGATCTGCCGAATATTTGAGGCCGGCGGGGTTGCATTTGGGTGTTCGTACGGACGAACCATGGCTGACGACGCTGGGTATTACGAGTGTCGGGGCATTCAACGATGCATGTGTGCGTGGAAAAACACCGGAGATCATTCGAGTCAGTGAAGGTTTACATGAAAAACGGATTGGCCGTATTGCCGACGCGATTTGCGATAATGGCAAAATCCGCGCCATTTGCGTAGCAGGTCCGTCATCGTCCGGAAAAACGACGTTCATCAAAAGGCTCGACGTCCAATTGCTCGTCAGTGGTCTTCGCCCCGTGGGTTTGTCATTGGACGACTATTACGTCGACCGGGAAAAGACCAGGCGCGACACGAACGGCGATTATGATTTCGAGGCGCTCGAAGCGCTCGATCTCGACATGCTCGACCGCGACTTGCGGCGTATTTTTGCCGGTGAAACCGTGAAGACGGCGCGGTACGATTTCGTGACGGGCAAGAGCATTCCGGGCGGAGGTCCCGAGGTAGCGCTCCGCGGTTCGGATGTATTGGTCATCGAGGGCATTCATGGATTGAATCCGCGGCTGCTCGATTCGATCCTCGAGCGCGAGCGAATCTTTCGCGTATTCATTCAACCCATGACGGCATTGCCGTTCGATAACATGAACCGAATCAACGTATCCGACATGCGGCTTTTGCGTCGCATCGTGCGTGATAGGCATACGCGCGGCTACAATGCAGCGTCCAACATTCTGCGCTGGCCATCGGTACGCGCGGGAGAAAAAAATCACATTTTCCCGTTCCTTGCCCAGGCAGATGCCATCTTCGATTCGTCGCTCGTCTACGAGCTCAGTGTCATCAAAGTTTTTGCCGATCGGTATTTGCTCGAAGTGCCCCAGGAGCATCCGTCGTTCGCTACGGCATATCGATTACGACAACTCATCGATAAATTCGTGACCATTTATCCAGATCACGTTCCGCCAACGTCCATTTTGCGGGAATTCATTGGGGAGAGCGGCTTCGAGTATTGAGCTTGGCCCCAATTAATTGAATTGGGTTCGGCCCCAATGGATTTGAGGGCGCAGGCCAATTTTTCTGCGCTTGCGGGGGGGACCCCGCTGTTTGAGCCCGCGAAGCGGGCGAGTTCGGGGTCCCGCGAGCGCAGAAAAATTGGCCTGCGACCGGGCTCCCCTTCAGTGAAACCGATTCCTCATTTCGGTTCGTCGTCGTCCGTCGCAATGCGAAAACCAGGGTCCTCCTTCGTCGGTCCCTTCGGTTTTTCCCCAGGCGCATATCGCGGCGGATCATCTCCCCACTTCTTGTCCTCGTCGTCTTTCTTTTCCTTGTCCTTGTTCGGACCAAAAAAGACTTCCGTCCCCAGTCGACTCACGACGTGATTGGCCGCGCGGTAAAGCTCACGCCCCGCAACATCGAGCTGCTTGCCCACTTCACTCTTGTCGATGCCCTTCCGAAGCCCCTCGGCCGCTTCCCCAGCCGCTCGAAATAGAAGCCCCAACCCCTGCACGAAATGCTGCTTCGCTCGCTCGGCTTCGTCCCTGTCGTCCTGATCGTCGCGCGTTCCCATGACATCGAGTGTATGCGCCTACGCCACCGTGCCCGCAAGCGTTACGCCGCTTCACGCCGCATGCTGCGCCTTCGAGCTCGGAGCGCGCTGCGTCGATGCGTACACCGTGACTCGATTTCGGCCCGAGCGCTTCGACACATAGAGCGCTTCATCCGCTGCCTTGAACAAATCTTCCCACGTGTCCCCAGCTTCGGGAAACGTCGCGACACCAATCGAACACGTCACGCGAATCGTCACCGGCTGACCATCGGCTCCCACCTTCGGCGCATGAAATGTCGTCTTGCCAAGCTCGACACGCACGCGCTCCGCAAGCAGCTCCGCACCTCGCGCATCCGTCTCTTCGCAAATGACCACGAATTCCTCGCCGCCAAATCGAGCGATCGCATCCGTCGATCGCCTTTGTCGACGCAGAATCTCGCCAAGACCCTTGATGACGACATCGCCTGCATCGTGCCCGTGTGTGTCGTTGACCTTCTTGAAGTGATCGATGTCGGTCACGAGCACGCTGAGCTTGCGACCAAACCGCTTGGCTGCCTTGATCTTCTGATCGGCAACCTCGAGCATCGCTCGCTTGTTGAGCAAGCCCGTGAGCCCATCGAGCGTCGCGAGCTCTTCGAGGCGCCGCATCATGCGAGCGTTGGCGAGCGACACCGCCACGTGACTCGAGAGCACTTCCAACATGCTGCGCGCTGCATCGCCGAACGCGCGTGGACGACGCGAACCGAGCACGAGCGTACCGAGCGGTCGATCGTGCACCAGCATCGGCAGCACGATGATCGAGGGCATGTTCGGCGGCGTGACGTTGCGTGTGAACACCACCTGACGCTTCTCGTCGTATTCCCCGCGCAGCGGAAGCGGATGCTTGTTCTCGAGCGCCATCGAGACGAGACCCGAGTTCGTCCGGAAAGACTCGCCCACCAAACCCGGCTCATCGCTACCACTCACGGCGCGAATCTCGTGCGTCTTGCGGGCTTCGTCGTAAAGCGTCACCGCAGCAAAGTCGACGCTCGTGATTTCGCGTGCACTGCGAAGACCCGCATCGACGACCTCCGATTCGCTGATCGCCGCATTCAGTTGCTCGACGGCTCGATACAACTTGCCCTGCTCGACCTTCGCTCGTTCGAGCTGCACGAAGACGCGTTCGTTCTGAATCGAACGCACTGCGTAACGACAAGCCTCTCTAGCAAGCTCTTCTTCACGCGCATCGAAAGGTTTGTCCGACTTGCGATCGATGACGAGCACGCCTCGAAGCGCGTCGTGTTCGAACACCGGCAGCGCGAGGACCGAGCGCACGGGGCATGGGCCCACGTAATACGGCAGCTTGTAGCTGGGCTTGAGCTTGCTGAGCGACACCGTCGACTGCTGCGTGATCGTCGCGCCGAAGATTCCATCGCCCGCGAGAAACGGGCCTTCGACGACGTTCGGATCGTCGGTCGAAAGCTCACTCACGCGCAGTTGCGTGCCCGCATCGTTTTGCCAAAGCAGCACGGCCGTGTGCAGGTCCATCGCTTGACGGAGCAGCCTGAGCGCAAACAGGACCGATTGATGAATTTCTTCCACGCCCGAACGAACGAGTCGTTCATCTTCGTTGGATCGCACAACGACACGCGCATTCGCCGGCGTGTGGAGACGATAACTCCGCGCATCGTCGCGCAGTTTGTCCACCTCGACCTTGACGCGTGCTTCGAGTGCTCGGCGTACGCGGCTGATTTCACCGCGCAACACGAGCGCATTCAGCGACGCGAAGATGGTCATGAACGCGCCGGCGTAGATGAAGCGCGTGACGCTGCCGTGGCGCATGCCCCAGTAACGTAGAGCTGCGTCGAGGCCGAGTGCGAAGAGCACACCGCCCACGGCCGCTGCGGGTCGCGCAAACGCGCTCACGAGCCCCACGCACACGTACACGAGCGGATACAGCGCACCGTCGAGCTTGCCGTCGCCACGCGTCACGATCGCGTAGACGAGCACGACGAAGAGCATGCCCACTTCGAGGTCGTGTCTGAACGTGCCGTCGATCGCCTGCGCTCGCCTCGATACGCGCGCCGCAACCATCGTGAAGAGCACCGCGCCGGCCATCGCTTCTGCCCACAGCGGCGTCGACGTCGCCGTCGAAAACACCACGAAAGCAGCGAGCGCGAGCGACACGATCGCGGTGAACGTCACGCGACCAAGTTGGAGCAGGGAGTGCGCGAGGGCGGCCATGCTTGCTGCATCGGGCCGTATCAGAAGGGCTCGCGCATGGCCCAGTTCTTGGACAATCGGGATAAGCTGCGCGCGTGCGCCCCGGCATCAGGCTCCAGCTCCTCATCGCCCTCGCCACGCTCCTCGTTCTGGCGTTCCTGCCTTTGTTCTTCGCCGTCGCAAGCCTCACGCGAGCCAGCATGGCGGGCGTCATTCCAAGCGCGCCGCTCATGCGACTGCTTGCGCTCTACATGGGCATCTTCGCGCTCGGCTTGCTCGTCTTCATGTACATCGCGATGACACGCCTCGTCGTCGATCCCATCGAAAAACTTTCGCGCGCAGCAGCCCGCGTTGCCGACGGTGCTCGGCGGCTCGAAGTGCCCCGCGGAGGCGCGCGTGAGCTGTCGGCCCTGGGCACGAGTTTGTCGCAGATGACCGAACGGCTGCGGGCCGACGAAGAAAAACTCCGCGCGAAAATCGATGAAGCCACGCGCTATGCGAAGGAGCTCGAGCAGGCCCAAGCTCGCCTCGTACGCTCCGAACGTCTCGCTTCCGTGGGACGATTGGCAGCGGGACTCGCGCACGAGATTGGCAATCCGATCGCCGCCATTTTGGGCCTGGAAGACATCTTGCTCGCCGGCGGCCTCGACGAAGCCGAACAGAAGGATTTTCTCGGGCGCATGAAGCGCGAGACCGAGCGTATCCATCGCATCTTGCGCGACTTGCTCGACTTCGCTCGTCCCGCAACAGCGTCGAACGAAGCGGGGACCGTGGATACGCCCGGATCGATCGAGCAAGCGATCGATACGGCGCGCGCATTGCTTGGACCTCAAAAGGCCATGCGCGACGTCGAGATTCGACTCGATGTGGAGCGTGACCTGCCGCTCGTGACGCTGTCCGAAGAACACCTCGTGCAAGTGCTCCTGAACTTGCTGCTCAACGCGGCAGATGCCGTGCCGTCTGCTGCGGGTCGCATCGACATTCGTGCGTCGCGTTCGTCCAAGGGCGTACGCGTGGAGATCGAAGACAACGGACCAGGCGTCGCACCTGAAATTCGTGATCGCCTGTTCGAGCCGTTCACGACGACGAAGGAAATCGGCAAGGGAACAGGGCTCGGGCTCGCGGTTTGTCGCGGGCTGCTCGAAGGTGCGGGTGGCACCATCGCCCTCGAAGAAGGCTCGGTCGGAGCACGGTTCGTGTTTACGCTTCCGATTGCTCCATCAGCGACGTGACGGTCACGCCAACCAGGTTTTTCCGGTCCATCGCGTCGAGGATCTTGGGCAAAGCTTCGATGCTTGCAGGCGTGCGATCATCGTGTTCTGCAGCGTCGTGAAGCAGCACGATGGCACCGTCTTCGAGCTTCGGGACCACGCGTCCCGCAACGCGATCCGGATCTGCCGATGCGACTCCGTCGAGTGCGCGGACGGACCAGCCAACGACGATCAAGTCGAGCTCTTCCACGACTTTTGCAATGCGCGGGTTGGTGTGCCCGATGGGTGGCCGAAAGAGCGCCGGGCGCGAGCCGGTAATCGTTTCGATGCAAACGAGTGATCGTTCGATGTCGCGACGTACGGCGGCTTTGGAGAGCATCGAAAAGGCTCGGCTATGCGCGTATCCGTGCGAGCCGACGACATGCCCGCGCTTCACGATGTCACGCACGATGTCCGGGTGTGCCTCGGCCTTGTAGCCAATGACGAAGAACGTTGCTTTGACGCCAGCGCGATCGAGCATGTCGAGCACTTGGGGCGTGTGGATGGGGCAAGGTCCGTCGTCGAACGTGAGGGCGACACCGCGGGCGTCATCCGTTCCGTGACAAACCGCATCGACGAACATTTGGAGTCGCAGGAAAAACACGCCCAAGAGAAGCAGCGTGACGTACGCCGCGAGCACGGAGATCGTGACCCACGTGGGTACGGGAGCGATCAGGAGCGAACGAGCGACGAGCGCGAGGGCGCCGATGGTTGCCGTGTAAAACAGGATCCGCGCAACCGGCACGGGCTACTTTTTCGCCTTTTTGTCGCTTGCCGACTGACTCTCTTCGTCCTCGAGCCCGAGCTCTTCTTGATCACTCGACGCCGCGATGCGTTTCTTGGCATCGGCTTTTCGTGAAACGTTCTCCACGACTTCCGCACGCTTTTCGTCGGCTTCCGGCGTGTTGTCAGCGTCGTAGAAGCCACCGAGGAGGGCCGCGACGATGGCCAGCGACGTCACGGAAAACGACTTGATGGGAATGTCTGTGGCGGCAGCACCGAGCGCGGTGGCGAGATCGTTCGGCACCGTCCCCGGCATCCATTTTTGCAGGATTGCCATGAGGCCAGCGCCGAGCAGCGCACCCACGGCCGCTTTCATCCCGGCTTCGATTTTCGCGTCTTTCGCCCAGATCGGTTTGCCAGCAACCAAGCCGATCACGATCCCCGTCACGGCAGCAAAGACAAACGCGAGAACGGACCAGGGCGTGAATACGCCGAGTCCCAGCTTCAAAAGGCCAAAACCAATGAGCCCGCCGACGACGAGCCCTTTGAAGATCCCGACGATCAGGCGTGCAAACATCGTTCTGATTCTTGGCACGACCGCCCGCGCCGTTCAACATGCGGCCCTCGCGTGAACTTCATCAGCATCGAGTACGCGGTTTTTTTCGCGGTCGCGTTTGTCGGGTCATGGTCGCTGGCGACGCTGCGCCCTTCGTTCGGCACCGCAAGCGGACGACTGCTCGCGTCGTGGCCGCGCATCATCTTCCTCCTGGCGATGAGTTACGGCTTTTATGCCGCGTGGAACTGGCGCTATCTGCCGCTCATCTTCGGCTCGTCAACGGTCGATTACTTTCTCGCTCGTACGATCGCCAAACAAGAAGATCCTTCACGACGCAAACTTCTGCTCGCGATCACCGTCGTTCTGAACCTCGGTTTTCTGGGGTTTTTCAAGTACTGGAACTTTGCGATCGAGAATGTAGAGGTCGTCTCTTCGTGGCTGACGGGCGCCCCTGTCACGACGAGCGACACGCTACGCGTGCTGCTTCCGCCCGTCGGCATCTCGTTCTTCACGTTCGAGTCGATGAGTTACGTGATCGACGTGTACCGGCGCGACATGCCGCCGCATCGCAGCTACTTCCGGTACCTGCTCTTCGTGGCGTTCTTCCCGCATTTGGTTGCAGGTCCAATCGTTCGCCCGCGTGATTTGCTCCCGCAGCTCGAAGCAGTCCCGGTGCTCACGCGTGAGGACGGTGGCGAGGGGCTCTTCCTCATTGCGATCGGGCTCTTGAAGAAGGTCGTGTTCGCGGATCAACTCGCCGTTCACCTCGTCGATCGCGTTTTCGAGCGTCCGGAGAACTTTTCCGCGCTGGAAGTGCTTGCAGGCGTCTACGCGTACGCCGTTCAAATCTACTGCGACTTCTCGGGCTACACGGACATCGCGATCGGTTCGGCGCTGCTTCTCGGCGTGCGTTTCCCCCCGAACTTCAACGCGCCGTACATCGCGACAAACCTCGCGGACTTCTGGCGCCGCTGGCACATTTCGCTTTCGACGTGGCTCCGCGACTACCTGTACATCCCCCTCGGAGGCAACCGCGGTTCGAGCTTGCTCACGTACCGCAACTTGATGCTCACGATGCTCCTCGGAGGCCTCTGGCACGGCGCTTCGTGGACGTTCGTGTTCTGGGGCTTCTTGCATGGCGCAGGCCTCGCCGTGACGCGCGCGGTCGAGCGGCGAGGTGACGGCAAGCAGGCGAAGAAGCGTCTTTTGCCAGCGCCGATCGGCGTGCTCTTCACGTTCCACTACGTGTGCCTGGCGTGGGTATTCTTTCGAGCACCAACGTTCGAGCACGCGCTGCGCGTCCTGCGGCAAATCACGACCGGAACGACGTTCCATCCCAACTTGCCGCCTATCATCGCGATCCTACTCGCGTTTGCCTTGGCCACGCACTTCACGCCCAAGTCCGTCTACGATGCAGCTCGCGCTCGCTTCTCGATGATGCCTGCGCCGGCGCAGGGTCTGCTTCTCTTCGTCGTCGCGGTCGTTTTGCACGAAGCAGCCGGGGTGAATGCCGTGCCGTTCGTGTATTTTCAGTTCTGAGCCATGCGCGACAAACTCTTCTTTGCGCTGTTTTCTCTCTTCGCGGTCGGTTGCTTGGTACGCAACGCTGCCGAGCCGCTGGTGCGCGTGCATGCCGCCAAAGACCTCGATTGCCCACAGGACGACATTCGCGTCGCGGAAGAGTGGGGCGGGAAGTACAAAGCCGTCGGATGTGGCAGGAAGGCGTATTATCGAACAGCGTGTGACGCTCTCCAGTGCGTCGTGCATGGTGAGGGTGAGCCGTTCGTTCCGTGGCGAGATCGGCCCCAAGATCAACTCGACCGAACGGTCAGGTGAAGGATGAGCGAAGCGAGCGAACAAGCGGGTGAACAAGCGTCGCCGAAGAAAACGAAGGACGCCGCTGCTCTGCGCAAGAAGCGCAAGAAGAAGGCGAAGCCGCGCGAAGGCGTGCCCGTTTTTGCGCAGCGATATCCGCGTGACGAGACGCTCGATGCACTGCTCGAAACGTTCGAGCGAGGTGACTACCTGAGCGTCCGTGAAGGCGCGCAGAAGCTCATTTCGACCACCACCAAACCCGCGGTTCGACAAGCAGCGGAAGACTTGCTTCGGCGCCTCGAACCCGATCCGCTCGCGCGATACTTGCTTGCAATCGCGTCGCTCCTGCTCGTGTTCTTTTCCATTTGGTACTTCACGCATCGGCTTGGGCCGTGAAGGTTGCGTGGGTTTGTCCGGTCCTCTTCGCCGTCGCAGCCTGCGGGCAAGCGACGACGCCATCGCCTGCAAATCGGCCGAGCGACGGCATGGTGGGTGTTTCGTCCGGCTTGCCGATCGAGCGCTATTTTCCGATCGTTCATGATCATCGCTGGGTCTACGACACCACGAACGATGATGGCCGGCGCGACACGCTCATCGTGCGAGCTCGACGCATCAGTGCCGCGGAGGGTGAGCTCGTCGTGCCCCGAGGAGCGCGGCACTTTTCGTACATGCGCGAGGGCGTGGCTTTCGTCGATCGAGGGGCCGCGTTCGTGCTGAAGACGCCGCTCGCCGTTGGAACGACTTGGCGTGGCGAGCATGGTGGGATTTCCCGTATCGAAACGGTAGGCGCAGCGATCACGGTGGCTGCAGGCCGATTCGAGAATTGTGTCGTGACGATCGAAGAGCGTGGGGGTGATGTGCGAGCGACCTACACGACGACGTTTTGTCCGGATGTAGGCATCGTCGTTCTCGATGTGGATGCGGGAATGCAGCACGAGCGAGCGGAGCTTCGGAGTTACGGTCCGCCCGTGTTCATCGGTCCACCTGGCGCGACGATGATCGAGCCGTGATCGCCGCACAAACGTTACGGAACGACGCACTTTGATACGTGCGCTCGTGCTTCCGTTTTTGCGAGTCGGCAGTAGACTGCGCGCCTAGGCATGCGCAACTACTGGGACTACATCAAGACGGAGCAGCTCTTGTCTTTGCAGGGCGGCTTCGAAAACGACGAGAGCGCTCTACCGAACGACGAGGTCGTGTTCATTGTCGTTCATCAGGTTTACGAGCTTTGGTTCAAGCTCGTCCTCCGAGAGCTCGAGACGGCGCGAAACGTGTTCCGTCAAAATCCGGTGCCGGACATCGAGCTTGCGAATGCAGCTCGGTCACTCCGTCGCGTGGTTTCTCTGTTCGAACAAGCGATTCCGCACTTTCGCGTGATGGAGACGCTGACGACACGGGATTATCTCGGTTTTCGCGATCGTCTGATTCCGGCGAGCGGATTTCAATCGGCGCAACTTCGGGAGATCGAGGTTTTTTTAGGACTCGAAGACAACATGCGTTTGCCCATGGGTCGCGAGGGTAGTTTTCTCAAGGCGCTGGAATCTTCCGATGGTTCGCCGTCTCCATCGCTCGCTCGCGTGAAGAAGCGAATGGAGAGTGGTCCCAGTTTGAAAACTCTGCTTTACGAGTGGCTCAGTCGAACACCCATCAATGGGGAGGCGACGCAAGAGTCCGCGGATCGGTTTGCGAAAGCTTTCATTAAAGCGCACGAAGCGGAAATCAAAAACCGCATCGAGCTTGCAAAGCAAAATGCGCTGACGTCCGAAGACATTGCGAGGCTCGAAGAACGTTATCGCGCGGAAATCAAGTTTGCCGAACGATTTTTGCTGGCCGAGGACGAGCCCGAGCTCGATGACGAATCTCGGGCACTTCGGCGACGCGTACGTGCAGCCATCGTATTTTTGGAGAGTTATCGCGAATTGCCGCGGCTCACCTGGCCACGTGAAGTCGTCGATTTGGTGCTTGCGGTCGAACAACAGATGTTGATTTGGCGCCAGCGTCATGCACGCATGGTCGAACGCGTGATTGGCCGAAGGACCGGGACGGGTGGTTCGGCGGGCGTCGATTATCTCGATAAAACGGCACTGCAATACCGCATTTTTGGCGATTTCTGGGCGGTGCGTACCATTTTGCTGCGCAAACCCAGCGTGCCGCTCATCGAGAACGAAGAAGCGTACGGGTTCAAGGTCGAGGATTGAAGTGGGTAAGCGCATTTTGGAGAGTTTCGTTCGAATCGATGCTCGTTCGCTTGGTCTGTTCCGTATCGCCATGGCCTTGGTGCTGATTGGCGATTTGTTTCGTCGCTGGACCTGGCTCAAGGTTTTTTATTCGAACGACGGCGTTCTTCCGAACCACAACCACATCTTCAATCTGCGCGACAAAACCCAAGTATGGAGCGTGCTCCATGCGTTTACGACGCCCGGGGAAAACCATTTCGCGTTCGCCCTGTTCCTGCTCGTCTACATTGGTTTTCTCGTAGGGTACAAAACGCGTGTCTTTCACGCCTTGTCGCTCGCGTGTCTCGTGAGCCTCGGGTCGCGCAACATATTGCTCGAAAACCCGGGCAATTACGCCGCCGCGGCGCTCGTCTTCTTCACGCTGTTTTTGCCGCTCGGGAGTCGTTACTCCATCGACGAATGCCTCGCAACGATTGGCATGCGCGACGAGAAGACCGCGGCGGAATTGAATGATCGAAGCGCGCCGAGCGATGCGGAAATCAACGCTGCGCGATCGCCCGGTTGGTCTCCAATGTCGCTCGCGGCATTGGCGGTCACGCTTCAGATTGCCCTCATTCTGATTTCGTCGGCGCTTTGGCATCGCTCGGATGCGTGGAAAGCGGGGCATGCGCTGCATCAGGCGCTTTTCGTCGAGCGCTGGGCGAGCGATCTGGGCACGGCCATGCGAACGGCTCCTGCGGGTCTTTTGCGTGCGCTGTCGTTTTTCCTGGTCGCCGTCGAATGGGCCGTGCCGGTTCTCATTTTCATCCCCGTGGCGCGGCGAGTGACGCGCGGACTCGCGACGGGGTTGCTCGTCGTCTATGCACTGGTGCTGGGCCTCTTCTTTTCTTTTGGGCTTTATGCGTGGACGCTGCTCGCAGCGGCGACGCTTCTCGTACCGAGGGAAAGCTGGGAGCTTTTCGAGAATCGGTTTTCGCCGGCGCGTTTGCGCACGGTCATTTACGACGTGGATTGCGGCATTTGCATGTGGACGGCGCGCCTCTGCAAACGCCTCGATAAGCGGGGCTTGCTCGTATTTCAGGGCAACGACGACCTCGAAGGCCTATCGCGTCGCAAAGCGGATGGCTCGATCGATCGTGCAGACTTGCCCGCGGCGGTGACGGCGGACCTCGTGCAGACGAGCGTCGTCGTGGTCGACGCCCATGGCAAGGTGTTCACGAAGAGCGCGGCGATTGCGGAGATCGTGCGCGTAATGCCTTTTTCTTCGCCCGTGGCATTTTTGATGCGTCTTCCGGGCATCGCGCAGATCTTGGACGTTTTTTACAATGCGTTCGCGGCTCGTCGCACGCGCGTGAGCGAGCTTTGCGGACTGAATGCATGTGGCATTCCGCTGCCGGCCGACTCCGCCGAATCCGAGGAAGAGCCGGCATCGACCGAGGTTCCTTCGGCCGTGCGTGCAATGCGGTTTATTACGGGTTTCGTCAGGGAAGCGGGCGTCGTGATTCTTTTCGTCGCCGCGCTTGCGCAAATGACGAAGGAAAACCCATTGCCGTTCAAAGTGCCGCAAGGTCCGCGTCTTTTGGCGATCGTCACGTGGCCGCGTATGATCGGGCGGTGGAACGTGCTGGATGTGCCGTCGGAGGACGGCGTATTCGTGATCGATGGTCAGACACGCAAGGGAGCGAGCGTCGATCCGCTCACGGGTGTCGAACCAGCGGTGGATCCAGCGTCACTCAATGCACGAAAACTCGGTCAGCTTTGGAACGATTATTTGGGACGCGTGCGCACGCGCGAATACGAGCCCTATCAGAAGGCATTTCGCGATTACTTGATGAAAGGTGGCCCGGCGCTCGAGGGCAAACCGGCGGATGAGCAGCTCGCGGGTTTCGAGGCGTATTGGCTGCGGTATTCGATTGCGGCGCCTGGGAATGTTCCAATGCGAGCGTTGATCGGGCGAGACAAGATTTTCATGCATTCACGTGGCGGACGATTGGGGATTGATCGGCTGCCGATCATCAAGCCCGACGCGACGCGCCGGCCGGAGTGAGGCAACGTGGAGAGCCAAGAGCAGGCTGTGGCGAGCGGCGGTGATATCGCCGCGGAGGCGGAGCAGAATCAACCGGCTGCGGCACCGACTGCGAAAAAGCCTGCGCGATTTGCGGCATTACGCGCGGCGTATGCGTGGGTTCGCGACCATTACATGACGATGGATCCGCGCACGCTCGGTTTTTTCCGGCTCGTGCACGGGTTTCTTTTGACCGGAGATTGTTTGCGGCATTGGAACGAAGCGCGCATTTATTATTCGAATTCAGGTGTATTGACGAATCATTTTCACTTGTTTCGCCCGAGCGGCCATTTCAATTTCAGCCTTTTTCATGCATTTTCGACCATTGGCGAGGTGCATGTCGCGTTTGCGATCATGTTCTTGTGCCATGTTTGTTATTGGCTGGGCTGGCATACGCGGCTTTTTGCGATGCTTTCGTTCATTTTCGTCACGAGCCTCGACAATCGCTTGGTGCTCGTGGAAAACGGTGGCTACGTCGTCGTCAATCTGCTCACGGGCTGGGCGATGTTCATGCCGACGGGGCAGCGTTTTTCCGTCGATGCGCTTTTGCGATCATTTCGTGAAAGACGCGAACGAAATGCGGCCGACTTGAATGCGACGCAGTCGAGTTTTTCTTGGCAAACATCGCCGTACGTGTCCCTCATCGGGCTCGTGGCCATTTTGAACATTGCAGTCATTTATTATTTCAATGTCATCAACAAGTCGGGGATCATTTGGCGCAATGGAGACACGGTGCATTACGTGCTCCACCTCGACCGGATGGTGACGGGTTTGGCGGTGTGGTTCCGCGAGAACTTGCCTCTGTCGCTGATGCGGCTGCTCACGTGGAGTGTGCTCGTCGTCGAAGCGTTCATCATGATGCTGATCCTTTCGCCCCAGGGTCGGCGCATCACGCGGCCGCTCGCGATGCTTCTCATGGCGGGCCTGCACGGATCGTTTGGCGTGATGATGCGCCTCGGACCGTTCTCGTGGTTCATGATTTGCTGGAGCTTTTTGTTCCCGCAGCCCGTGCACTGGGAGATCCTCAATCGTTGGTATACCAAACGATCGCGCACGTGGATCGTCGTCTACGATCGGCGCTCGGCGCTCGCATTTTTCCTGTGTCGCCTCTTCGCGAGGCTCGACAACTGCGAACGTTTGCAGTTCGAGGAGAGTGCCGAAGGCGATGACGCTCCGCCGCTTTTGCGCGTGCGTGACGTGCAGACGGGAGAAGACTTCGCCGATCGATCGGCGCTCGTGGAGATTGTGCGTGCGCTGCCGGCGGGCCGGTTTTTTTGGCCGATTTTTCGAGTCGTCTCGCTGGGTCTTGCAGGGGTTCTGTTCGACCAACTCGTGCGCCGACGTGATGCCGTTGAGCGCGCGTTTGGACTTTCGTCACGAGCGCGTGGGCAGGTATCGGCGAGCGAGCCGTCGCCGCTTGGTGCGGGTGCGATGCGAGTGCGAGCGGGGCTGCGCGAGCTCGTCGTGGCGTGGTTTTTCTTGTGCGCGGTGAGTCAAACGATCAACGAGAACAAGGCTGTTCCGAAGATTCTCAAGCACACGCAACCTTTTCCCATGCAGGCCACGATTTGGTATCCGCGGATGAGTCAAGGCTGGGGCATGTTTGCGCCGAACCCCATCAGTGACGATGGTTCGGTGTCGATCGATGCGATCACGATCGATGGTCGTCACATCGACCCGTTCACGGGTGAAGCTCCAGACCTCGACTTGACCGACGCGCGCGGGCTTGGGCTTGGGCAGATTCGGCAGGACTATTGGAACCGCATCCGAATGGATGGGAACAAGGGGCTTCGTCAAGGGCTGAAGGAGTACTTGCTTCGCTGGCACAAAGAGACGGGGCGTGCCGAGGACGAACTCGTTGCGTTCGACGTGTACTGGCTGCGCGACCAATGTCCACTTCCAGGACAAACTCGACCCTACAAGCACGAGAAGATCGCTATCTTGACGTACCGCAAGCCTGGGTACCGGCCTCCGCCCGGACAACCTGCGCTGCCTCGCGAGCCCAAGGTGGAGAGTGCGGGGAAATGAGGTTTGGGGACCGCTTGGGTCCCACGCGTCATGCTGGATGCTTTGGGTGTAAACGGACGGCGATGCCGCGGCCGCGTAATGCTTCAAGCAGATACGGCAAACCTGTAGGAAGGCTCGCGCGCGGCCGCTCCGTTCTCCATAGACGCCGGTGGGAGTTTGGGCGAGAAGTACACGATGCCTCAAAAAGGCAGATGCTTGGAATGCTGCTAGGGATAGGCTTCTAGGGCAGGCTATGGAGTTTGCTGGTGAGGGTTCGCAAGTGCTTCTTTCACGTGACGGATTGCAAGGGGCGAGCTGAGATGGCGGGCGAGTGCGGGCATCGAGGAAGCGGGGTTTGGTTGCGCGGCGATGAGTTTCCCCAACGCAGATGACCTCGAAGTTTGGCTCGTATCGCGTCTCGCGGATGCGCGTGGGATGGATGCGCGTGCGGTTGATCCGCGGGAGCGGTTTCACCGTTACGGGCTCGATTCGTTCGGCGCGATGCGGCTCATCGCGGACTTGTCGCAGCATCTTGGTCGACCGGTTTCGCCGATGCTGGTGTGGGAATACCCGACGCCGCGAGCGCTTGCGAAGCACTTGACAGAGGACCCGCCGTCGGTCGCGCCGCGTTCGACGCTGCCGCCACCTGCGCCCATTGCGACAAACTCGAGCGAGCCCATCGCGATTGTTGGCATGGCGTGTCGCTTTCCGAAGGCGCCGAATCTCGAGGCGTATTGGCGACTATTGCAGGGCGGCGTGGATGCGATCACGGAGGTTCCGCGGGATCGTTGGGATGCGGCGGCGCTTTACGATCCGAGCACCGCGGTCGCAGGAAAGCTCAATACCCGATGGGGAGGGTTCCTCGATCGGATTGATCAATTCGATCCGCAATTTTTTGGGATATCGCCGCGAGAAGCGGTGCAGATGGATCCGCAGCAGCGATTGACGCTCGAGGTGACTTGGGAGGCGCTCGAGGATGCAGGCATTGCGCCGCCATCGCTAAAGGACAGCCGCACGGGCGTGTTCATCGGGGCGCTGTTCATGGATCACGCGCTCATGCAAGATCGCGCGGGGTGGGAAGCGATCACGTCGCATACGAGCACGGGTGGTGCGGCGTGCATCATTGCCAATCGCGTGTCGTACGTGCTGGGGCTGCAGGGGCCGAGCATGACGGTGGATACCGCGTGTTCGTCGTCCATCGTCGCGATGCACTTGGCGTGTCAGAGTTTGCGAAGCGGTGAGTCGTCGATCGCCATTGCGGGTGGCGTGAGCTTGATGCTCGTACCCGAGACGACGATGGGGTTCACGAAGCTCAATGCGATGAGCCCGGACGGGCGCTGTCGGACATTCGATGCGCAGGCCAATGGGTACGTGCGTAGTGAAGGAGCGGGCATCGTATTGCTCAAGCGTTTGTCCGACGCATTGAAGGATGGGGATCGGATCTATGCCGTCATTCGCGGCTGCGCCGTCAATAACGACGGTGCAAGCAATGGGCTGACCGCACCGAATCCCAAGGCGCAGGAAGCAATGCTCCTCGACGCATGCCAGGCCGCCGGGATTTCACCAGGGGAATTACACTACGTCGAGGCGCATGGGACGGGCACTCCGCTTGGGGATCCGATTGAAGCCAAGGCGCTCGGCACGATCATTGGCGTGGAAATGCCGCCGGACAGGTTCCTTCACATAGGTTCTGTCAAGACGAACCTGGGCCATCTCGAAGCAGCGGCTGGCGTTGCGGGGCTCATGAAGGTGGCGCTCGCAATGCACCATGACGAGCTGCCGCCGAGTTTGCATTACCAAACCCCCAACCCGAACATCGATTTCGACGCGCTGCGCTTGCGCGTCGTGACCAAAGTGCAGCCTTGGCCGGCCGGAGACGGAGAACGGCGTCGCGCTGGCATTAGCTCGTTTGGGTACGGCGGGACAAACGCGCACGTGATTTTGGAGAGCATGCCGCGCCCGACGGCATCCGTGGCGCTCCTCGAGGCAGGGTCGGATGCATCGCTCGATGCGGCCATCGAGATGACGCTCGAAGAGGTTCGTCGCGACGATGGGCCGGGCGAACGAGTCATTCACGGTCCGACGAAGGGTGTTGGTCAACGTATTGCCGTGGTGGCGAGCACGGCGAGCGGTCTGGCGCAGCGACTCGAGGAAGTGCGCATTGGCGCCGAGGGGCGCGGGATATTTCGTGGCCACACGCGCGAGCAAAAGCGGCTGGCGTGGGTATTTTCGGGCCAGGGATCTCAATGGACCGGCATGGGACGGTCGATGGTGCATTCCGAGCCTGCGTTCCGCTCGGCCATCGTACGCTGCGATCGCATACTGCGACCGTATCTCGATTGGTCCGTGCTCGACGAAATATTGGCAGGTTGTCCGCGGGCCACGGCTGACCGAATCGACGTCATGTGGCCCGTGCTTTTTGCGTTTCAAGTATCGCTCGCGAATTTATTGGGCGATTTGGGTATCGAACCTTCGGTCGTGGTTGGTCATAGTATTGGTGAAGTCTCCGCCGCGCACGTCGCGGGTGCTCTGTCACTCGAGGATGCGGCACGCATCATCGCTCGGCAATCGAAGCAGGTGCAAAAGTCGGTAGGCAAGGGCATCATGCTTCTTGCGGCTGTGGATTGGGCGGAGGCGCAACAGATCGCGGCCAATTCCGGGGGCCGAATTCATTGCGCAATTGCCGCGAGTCCCAAGTCGACCGTGTTTGCTGGTGATGGCGGTGCGCTCGCGGGATTGGGAGCATCGTTCATTGCTCGCGGGGTGTTCAGTCGGACCGTGCAAACGGGCGTGGCCGTGCACGGGCCCCAAATGGACTATTTGACGCAAGAATTGCCTCGGCACCTCTTGGATCTCCGCCCGGCGAATTCAAGAGTGCCCATTGTCTCGAGCCTTTCGGGTCGTCACATTCGAGGTGAAGAGCTGGACGTCACGTACTGGTCGCGCCAACTACGTGAGCCGGTGCTATTTGCGTCCGCAATTCAGACGTTGCTCGACGACGGCATCGAATTGTTTCTCGAGGTGGCGCCGCACCCCATCGTCAAGCAATCGATTGAAGAATGCCTGCAGCATGCCGACAAGTCGGATACATGCGCTGCCATTGCCGCCATGTGGCGCAACGAGGACGAGGGGCGAGCCATTCGAGAAGCCGTGGGCACGATGTTCGTGCACGGCGCGCAGGTCATCAATCGCCAAGAAGCGGAGCGGGAATACCGCGAGGGGTACGTACACCTCTTGCCGGTATCGGGTCAGATCGACCTCGCCATGCGCGATGCGGCTCGCAATCTTGCCGCATTCATGGAGCGCAATCCACACGTACCACTGACGGACATTTGTTACGTGTCGAGCGTACGCCGCGTGCACCATCGCGCACGCGCCGTGGCCATTGGACGCGTCCACTCCGAAATCGTCGAGGGCCTGCGAGCCATTGCCGAACGAAAGGAGCATCCGGCGATCCGCGCAGGCATAACGCCGATCGGCGGTCAACCCGGTTTGGTTTTCGTTTTTCCTGGACAGGGTTCGCAATGGGTCGGCATGGGACGGACCCTTTTCGCGCAAAAACCCATTTTTCGCGAAATCATCGAAGCTTGCGATGCGATCACGCGGCGCGAGTCGGGCTTTTCGACGATCGACGAGTTACATGCCGACGACGTCCGCTCGCAGATCTCGCGCATCGAAGTCGTTCAGCCGCTGCTTTTCGCCATTCAGGTGGCGCTCGCGGCCTTGTGGCGCTCGTGGGGAGTCGAACCGGACTGCGTCATTGGGCATAGCATGGGCGAGATTGCGGCGGCGCATGTTGCGGGGGTGCTTTCCTTGGAAGATGCGGCCCGCATCATTTGCCGGCGCAGCAAGCTCTTGAAACGCGTTGCGGGTCTCGGCGCAATGGCGACCGTCGAGCTCACGATGACGGAAGCCGAGCGTTTTCTCGAGGGGCACGCCGGGCAGGTCAGCGTGGCTGTGAGCAATGGACCTCGAGCCACCGTGCTTTCCGGCGATCCCACGGCGCTCGAAAACGTACTTGCGAAACTCGATGAGAGGGGCGTTTTCTTCCGACGCATCAAGGTCGATGTGGCATCGCACAGCCCACAAATGGATGAATTGTTGCCCGACCTCGCGCTCGCATTGGAAGGGCTGCAACCGCGTTCTGCTGCCTTGAAAATGCGCTCGACGGTCACCGGAGAGCTCATTGTCGGCCCAGATCTCGATGCGTCCTATTGGGTGAAGAACTTGCGTGCTCCGGTGCTTTTTGGCCAAGCCATTGGTCAGGCGATTTCCGAAGGACAAACCTTGTTTTTGGAAATAAGCCCGCATCCCGTCTTGGTGCATTCGATCGAAGACACGCTGCGCGAGTTGTCGAAAGAAGGTGCTGCCATTCCGTCACTGCGCCGCAACGAAGTGGAACGGCGGTGCATGGTCGATGCGCTCGGGGCGCTGCACGTGCATGGCCACGAGCTATCGTGGAATCGGCTTTATCCGCGCGGTGGGCGTTGCGTGACATTACCGACGTATCCCTGGCAGAAGGATCGCTACTGGCTACTCGACGACGTCCGTTCGCGCTTGCCGTCGTCGCGGCATCATTCGACGATTCCGCTCGTCGACCCGGATGCTCATCCGCTGCTCGGGGCAGCACTCGTGCTTTCCATCGAGCCGACGTTGCACATCTGGGAAAATTCGCTCAGCGTAGGCACCTTGCCGTACCTCGGTGACCACCGCGTACGAGGGGATGCGGTTTTTCCTGGCGCAGGTTATGTCGAAATGGCGCTCGCTGCAACTGCAGAGCTGCACGGGAGCACGCCGACACTGGTCGAGGACGTTTCGTTCGAGCGAATGCTGCCCATTGCCAAGGAGCTCGACAGGCGTGTTCAATTCGTGCTGATCGACGACGCTCCCGATCGTGCATCATTTCGCGTATCGAGCCGCGAGCTTGGGGAATCGGCGTGGGTGGAGCACGCAACGGGGAAAATCCGAATTGGAATGGGCGTCTCCACGGCACGTATCGCACGCGATCGCCCCCGCGTCATTCAGGCTCGTTGCCCCACGGTCGTGAGCTCGAACGAATTCTACGCATTCATGGAGCAGGGTGGGCTCTCCTATGGCAAGAGTTTCCGTGGGGTCGACACGATGTGGTACAATCAGCAAGAATCGCTTGCTCGTTGTTTTCTGCATCCCGACCATTTCGCTGCCGTAGACAAGTATCAGGTGCATCCCGCTTTGCTCGACGCCTGCTTTCAAGTGCTCATGGGTGGGCACCTGGCCACGGCGGATGAAATCACCGGCACCTACGTGCTTTCTCGAGTGGACCGGTTGCGACTGCATCGTTCGCTCGGCACGGACGTTTGGGTGCACGCACAATTGCAGCCGAGCAACGACGGACTCAACCGAGCAGGGGATGTTTTCGTCATCGATGCCGAAGGCCGGGTTCTTGCGGAAGTCAATGGATTGCGCATCAGCCACCTCGAGGGCAGCAAAACGGCATCCGCGACGGCGCTCGATGATGCAGTGTACGCAATTGAATGGCGCAAAAAGGAGTTGGACGCCGAAACGGCTCGCGTCAAGGCCCCCGCTGGGCCGAGCGCGTGGCTGTTTTTCATCGATGAGGGTGGCACGGCCGCTTCGATGTCCTTTTTGCTCGTCGCGCGTGGCGAAGCATGCGTGCGCGTTCGTCCGGGAACACGGTTCGCCCGGGTCGAAGCGGGGCTTTACGAAATCGAGCCCGGGAATGCGGAGCACTATCAAAAGCTCTTGCGTGAAGCGTTTGGCCGCGAAGTCGGGTGCAAAGGCATTGTTCATCTATTTGCACTCGATTCGGCGACTTGGGAAACGACGACGTCGGAAACCATCCATCACGACGTCGAACGCGGTTGTCTCAGCGTCATGTACCTCGTGCAAGCCATAGCTCGTCAGGGCTGGAGGGACATGCCGCGGCTATGGATCGTGACGCGCGGGGCGCAAGCCATTCATCCGATGGGAATGCCGCTATGCGTTTCGCAAGCGACATTGTGGGGAATGGGACGCACGGTTGCGCTCGAACACCCCGAGCTCGAATGCACGCGGATCGATATGGATCCGGTGCGAAGCTCGGACGAGGGTTCGCTTTTGTGGCGAGAGATTTCAGCGCGGAGCCGGGAGGATCAAGTTGCATATCGTAAAGAGGGGCGTTTCGTTGCCCGGCTCGTAAAGAGCTCGTTCGAGGCTGGCGACGCTTCGGAAATGAAGCTTCCGCTGGCGCCAGCGAATGGGAGGCCCTACCAAGTCGAAAGTGGCGAGGTTGGGACGCTCGAACAACTGGTTTTCCGCGAATCGTCGAGGAAGGCTCCTGGGCTGGGGGAAGTCGAGATTCAAGTCGAAGCTGCCGGGCTCAACTTTCCGGATGTCATGAAGTCGTTGGGGATGCTTCCGGCGGCTTCTGGCGATCCTTTGCATTTTGGGATGGAATGCGCCGGACGAATCGTCGCCATCGGCCCAGGTGTCGAAGGCTTCGCGCTTGGGCAAGAGGTCGTCGCTTTTGCGCCGGGTGCGCTTGCTTCGCACGTGACGGTCGTTGCGGAATTCGTAGCCCCGAAGCCTGCAAAATTGTCTTTTGTCGAAGCGGCATCCATTCCCGTCGTTTTCATGACCGTTTATTATGCACTCAATAAACTCGCGCGACTCGGGCACGACGAGCGCATTTTGATTCATACGGCAACCGGCGGCACGGGATTGGCTGCGATTCAGATGGCCCGAGTGCTCCAGGCGGATATTTACGCCACCGCCGGGAGCGAAGAAAAGCGTGCCTATTTGCGGTCGATTGGTATCGAACACGTCATGGACTCCCGGTCTTTGTCATTTGGCGACGAAGTGCTCGACAAGACAGCGGGACAAGGCGTCGACGTCGTGCTCAATACGCTCACGGGCGACGCGCGCACCAGAAGCCTCGAGCTGCTTGCACCGTATGGTCGATTTTTGGAATTGAGTCGGCGCGACATCTATCAGAATGCTCAATTGCCCGCACTTCGCCGTAGCGTTTCTTTTGCCCCCGTCGACATTTCGGGAATGGCACAAGAACGTCCTGCCCTGCTCGGTGCGCTGCTGCGCGAGGTCGTGCAGCTCTTCGACATGGGGGTATTTCTGCCTCTGCCATTGCGGGTTTTTCCAGCCGACGAGCTGCAAGCGGCGTTCCGGTTCATGGCCCAAGCGAAGCATATTGGAAAAATCGTGCTGGACATGAGCGATCCCATGACGCGGATTTTGCCAGCAGAACGGTCTCGTAGTCGTATTCTCCCGGATGCAGGGTATTTGATCACGGGTGGTCTGGGTGGTCTTGGCCTTTCCTTGGCGCATTGGATGATCGAAGAAGGCGCACGGCATATCGCCCTGGTATCGCGAAGTGAACCGTCGCAGGCCGCGCGCGAGGAAATTGCGCGAATGGAACGCGCCGGAGCGAAGGTGCTCGTGGCTCGAGCCGACATTTCCAATGCCGAGCAGGCAAAAGAAATGCTGCATTCGGTAGAAGAGCAGCTCCCGCCCCTGCGAGGCATCGTGCACGCAGCGGGCATTCTCGATGACAGAACGCTCCTCGAAATGGATGCCGAACGTTTCGGTCGTGTATTGGAACCGAAGGTGGCCGGCGCGTATCACGTGCACGCGCTGACGTCCGACAAGACGCTCGATTTCTTCGTATTGTATTCGTCGGTTGCCTCGCTCTTGGGGGCACCGGGACAGGCCAATTATGCCGCAGCCAATGCATTCTTGGACGCATTGGCTCATACCCGAAGGCGCCTGGGTTTGGCTGGTACGAGCATTCATTGGGGCCCCTTCGCCGACGTCGGACTGGCAGCGATGCAGAGCACTCGTGGACAGCGACTGTCGTATCGAGGTATCGATAGCTTGACGCCGGCCCAGGGACTTTTTGCATTCGCTCGGCTTCTCGAGCGACCACGTGCCGAAGTGGGTATTCTGCGCCTGGCAGTCCATCAGTGGGTCGAGTTTTACCCCCAAGTGGCTGCAAGCCCATTTTGGTCCGAATTGCAGCGCGAGAAAAAATCTCTGGATCAACCTTCGTCGAGTCGAATGTCGTTCAGGCAATCGCTCGAACGGCGGCCGATCTCCGAACGCCTGGCCGCGCTCGAATTTCACATCATGGAACACGTAGGGCAGGTGTTGCGGCTCGACATCGACCGAATCGACCGGCTTTCGTCGTTCACGAGCCTTGGAATGGATTCGCTCCTCAGCCTGGAATTGCGCAACCGACTCGAGTCGAGCCTGGGTGTGCGGCTTTCGGCCACCTTGCTGTTTACCTATCCCAATCCAGCATCGCTCGCCGATTACCTGCTCGAACGATTGAATCTTTTTGGCAGCAGGCAACGCGCGTCGGATACCGGACCCCTTCCACAGGTAAGCTCCACGAGAACGAGTGAGCAATCGTCGAACAAGGCGGCAACGGAAGGCGGGAGGACGACGGTTACCATTCGACAAATGTCGGCAGCCGAGGCCGAACTGCTGCTCGAGGAAGAACTGGCCAGATCGGAGGATTACCTGCAGTGACGACGAGGCGCGTCGATGTCCCAGCGGCAGGTTTTTCCGAGGATGATTCGGCGCCTGCATCGAATTTGTCGTCGATGCAACGTGCGATCGTCACGATTCAAAAATTACGCGGCAAGCTCGAGGCGCTCGAGCGTGCGCGCACCGAATCGATTGCCATCATCGGGATGGCATGTCGGTTTCCTGGAGGCGGCGATACTCCGGAGAGTTTTTTCCAACTGCTCGTCGATGGCGTCGACGCCGTCACGGAGGTGCCGCCGGAGCGATGGCTCCTCGAATCGGATCAGCCGACGGATCCGGAAGCTCGAGCTGTTCGATGGGGCGCGTTTTTGCAAAGCGTCGATTTATTCGATGCGCAATTCTTCGGCATTTCGCCGCGTGAAGCGTCGAAAATGGACCCACAACAGCGGCTCTTGCTGGAAGTTACCTTCGAAGCGCTCGAACGGGCCGGACAAATTCAAGAGCGGCTCGTGGGCAGTCGAACGGGTGTTTTCCTCGGCATCATGAACAATGATTATGCCGAGCTCAGTGCCTCGGCAGGTCCGGCGCAAGAGGATACCTATACGACGACCGGCAATGGTCACTGTTTTCCTGCTGGACGGGTGTCGTACACGTTCGGTTTTCAGGGTCCGAGCGTCGCGGTGGACACGGCTTGCTCTTCATCGCTCGTCGCAGTGCACCTTGCCAGTCAAAGTTTGCGCAATGGTGAATGCAACCTTGCAATCGCGGGCGGCGTCAATTTGATGCTCGTGCCATCGACATCGCGAAAATATGCCAAGACGCAAGCATTGTCGCCCGATGGCAGGTGCAAATCGTTCGACGCGACGGCCAATGGTTTCGTGCGCGGCGAAGGATGCGGCATCATCGTGCTCAAACGCCTGTCTGACGCGGAGCGAGATGGTGACCCGATCATTGCTGTCATCCGCGGTTCGGCCATCAATCAAGATGGTCGATCCACGGGGCTCACCGCGCCGAACGTCCTGGCCCAACAAGCCATGCTCATGCAGGCGCTTGCAAGCGCGCGCGTGGCAGCGGCCGATATTGGGTATGTCGAGACGCACGGCACGGGAACTCCGCTCGGCGATCCCATTGAAGTGGAAGCGCTGCGTGAAGTGCTCGGCGCCCCACGGCCGAGCGGCTCGCCGTGCGTGCTCGGCGCGGTAAAGGCGAACGTGGGGCATTTGGAAGCAGCGGCAGGCGTCGCTGGGATCATCAAAACGGCGCTCATCCTGCACCGAGGTGTCATTCCGCGGAACATACATTTCCGAACGCTCAATCCTCGAATCAGGATCGAATCCACACCATTTGTATTTCCCGAAGAAACCCTGCCCTGGACGACGGGCATGAAGCGGCGAATCGCAGGCGTGAGCTCTTTCGGAATGAGCGGCACGAATGCGCATGCGATTCTCGAAGAATGGCCGCTGAGCGTCGAGGAGGACCTTTCGCCCGAAGGTTCGGCCCTTTTGTTGCCCTTGTCCGCTAAATCCCCAGATGCATTGCGTAGTTTGGCATCGGCATACCGTGACTACCTCACGAACATGCCCACCGACGTGCGCTTGCGCGACGTCGTGCATACCGCAAGCGTGCGTCGCAGCCATTACGACCACCGACTCACGGCGGTCGGCAATTCCCGCGAAGAGATCGTCAAACTATTGGACGGATACTTGCGCGGCGAAATTCCATCGGGCGTGGCTCAGGGCAAATCGACGCCGGCGCGAGCCAAGGTGGTATTCATCTTTTCGGGGCAAGGATCGCAGTGGTTGGGTATGGGCCGGCAGCTTTATGAAACGGATTCGTCGTTTCGGTCGGTCATCGACACCTGTGACAATTTGATGACGCCGCGTCTTGGCTGGAGCATTCTGGACGAGCTCGATGCCCCCGAGGGAATGAGTCGGATATCCGAAACGCAAGTTGCTCAGCCGCTCCTGTTTGCGGTGCAAGTAGCGCTCGTCGAAATGCTTCGCTCTTGGGGAATCCCGCCCGATGCCATGATTGGGCATAGCGTGGGCGAAGTTGCCGCCGCTCACATCGCGGGTATCCTTTCGCTGGACGAAGCCATTCGCCTCGTAGCGCTCCGCGGCCGGATCATGCAAAAAGCAACCGGCATGGGAAAGATGATATCGGTGGATTTGACGCCCGATGAGGCGAATTCGATATTATCGGGTTACGAAGACCGAGTCTCGATTGCAGCGATCAACGATCCGAATTCGGTGGTTCTGTCTGGACAATCCTCGGCGCTGGACGACGTCGCGCTGCGATGTGAAAAACGTGGGGTCTCGGTGCGTCCCTTGCGCGTCAACTACGCATTTCATAGCCCACAGATGGATGCTTTGGGTCGCGAGCTGGTGGACCGATTGGTCCGGGTCGATGCCAGGCGCGCGACGCTTGCCATGTACAGCACGTTGCTCGGTGAGTGCGTGGATGGCAAAGAGCTCGACGTACACTACTGGGGGCGTAGTCTTCGAGAAGCCGTGAACTTCGCGGGTGCCGTGGGGGCTGCCATTCGTGATGGGTACAAGCTATTTTTGGAGGTAGGACCGCACCCGGTGCTCACGGCCAACGTTCTGCAATGCCTGGCGGCCAAAGGAGCCGATGGGACGGCTGTATTTGCGATGCGTCGCAATCAGGACCAACTGCGAATGCTCCTTGATGCCGTGGGCACACTGTATACACGCGGCTGCTCGCCAGAATGGAGCCGACTGATACCGAGCGGTGGACGATGCGTACCGCTGCCGACCTACCCATGGCAACGGCAACGGCACTGGATTGCGTCGAATACGAATACGCTACCTCCCACCAGTGGCGTCGCGCACTTCGCGGCGGAGGATGTGCACCCGTTTCTTGGTGTTTGCATAGAATCCGCCAATCGCCCCGGATCGTATACGTGGCAACGCACCATGAATACCGATGAACCAGCGTTCATCCATGATCACGTCGTGGATGGGGAAGCGATATTTCCAGCGGCGGGGTATGTGGCCATGGCGCTCGCTGCCGGCGCGACGCATTATCCAGAAACCAATTTCATTCGGCACATTGGTTTCGAGCGTATGCTTTCATTTCATGCCGACGAGCGGAAAACCATTCAATTGGACTGGACATCCGACGGTCGAAAAAACATTTCATTCAGCGTTTCCAGCCGCGCGAGCGGCGGGCGTTGGGCGAAGAATGTTTCCGGCACGCTCACCACCATCGACACTCCCAGCTCCTTGCTCGATGACCTCGTAAACGCAATCGACACCGTGGCCGCGCGCTGCAGCGTCCGTTCGAGCGGTGCAGATCATTATCAGCGAATGGCCACGCTGGGCTTACGTTATGGTCCGGCATTTCGCGTCGTGCAAGAGTTGTCTCTGGGTACCGAGGAAGTGCTCGCCAAGTTGCGATGCACGGAATCGGGCTCCGACGACCTACACATGACCACCGTGGTATTGCTCGACGGCGCATTTCAATCGCTCGCAGCCCTCGGCATTCACTTGCTCGGAGATGCTGCCAAGACGTTCGTGCCCACGAGCATCGACCACGTGCGGGTGCTGCGTTCGATCGATCGAGATGCGAGCGTGCTTGGCCGTATTCGCTCGTGTGATGCGAGCGCAATCAGTGGGGACGTGTGCATCTTGGCGAATGATGGAAGCGTCGCCATCGTGGTCGAAGGGCTCGTCTTGCGCCCAATGCCCGCCAGATCGGTCGATCGGCACCATTGGCTCGACGATTGCACCTTCCGCCTGGAATGGCGTCGGCGCAGCCGCGCGTTGACATCGGTCACGAAGCAGGGATCCGGCGGCGGATGGCTCGTGCTCGGAGGCGAAGGAGCCGTATGCGCTACGTTCGTCGACTTGCTGAGACAACGCGGCGAATGGGTCGTGCACGTGCAATTTGGCAAGGAATGGGAACAGCGCAAAGATTGGTATCAAATCGATGCAGCAAACCCTGCGCATTACTTGGCGGTGCTCGAGGATGCTTACGGCAATCACGCGGCGTGCCGCAATGTGGTGCATATGGGGGCGCTCGACAGCGCGCATTGGAATGAAACGACGCCTGAATCGCTCTTGGCTGACCAGCAAATAGGAAGCATTAGCGTGCTACATACCGTTCAGGCGATCATTCGGCGAGCCACGCGCACCATGCCTCGTCTTTGGCTGGTCACCCAGGGCGCCCAGACGGTTGATCCGCGCGATGGTCCGGGATCGATTGCGCAAGCGGCAATCTGGGGAATGGCGCGTACGGTGGCGCTCGAACACCCCGATTTCGATTGCTCGCGTGTCGATCTCGATCCGACCGATGACAGCTCAGCGGCGTCGCGCGCTTTGATCGACGAGGTGCTTTCAGCGGATCAAGAGGATCAAATTGCTTTGCGTAAACACGGTCGTCATGTAGCTCGGTTTGCTAGGAGCTCATTGCGACCAGCTTTGGAAGAGCCCCTGGCCATCGCGGCGGACGCAGCGTATTTGATTACCGGTGGTCTCGGCGGACTCGGTTTGTCATTCGCGGAATGGATGGTGCAGCAAGGCGCGCGCCATCTCGCATTGGTAGGACGCCGCGGTGCCGATGAATATGCCGCTGGTCGCATTCGATCGATGGAGGAGATGGGGGCGCGGATCCTCGTGCTCCAAGGCGACGTTTCCCAACGTGCCGACGTGGATGCGATTCTGCGCCAAATGGAAGAAACGTTACCTCCGCTACGCGGTATCGTGCATGCAGCCGCCGTTCTTGCTGATCACACGATTTTGGAGCTCACCGCGGACGAAATGCGCAGCGTGCTCGCGCCGAAGTTGATTGGTGCGTACCACCTGCACAAGCTGACCGTCGGCAATGCGCTCGATTTCTTCGTCGTTTATTCTTCCGTTGCCGGCGTCATAGGTTCATCTGGCCAAGCGAATTATGGAGCTGCCAATGCTGCTGTGGATGCGCTCTGTCGAGCACGCCGCGCGGCAGGACTGCCGGCGATGAGTTTTCAATGGGGCCCATTCAATGAAATTGGGATGGCCGTAGTCCAAGAAAATCGAGGCGCGCGGCTGGCGCAACGAGGTTTGGAAAGCCTCTCCCCTGCCGAAGGACATGAAACCGTGTCTCGACTGGGAGCATCGTCCGTCGGCGAGGTCGCCGTTCTTCGGTTCGATGCGCGTCGTTGGCTCGATGTTCATTTGTCTGCGGCCAAATCGCCATTCTGGATGGAGCTGCGCAAGGAACGCTCGAGCACTTCTTCGATGTCGAAGCAATCCGCGAGCATGCGACACTCGCTCGAAGGAAAACCAGCAAAAGAGCAAGTGGCCATCATCGAGAGCCACATTCGCCATATTTTGGCGAACGTATTGCATCTCGATCCGAGTCGGGTAGACCTTACCGCCTCGCTCACGAGCCTCGGAATGGATTCGTTGACGAGCCTCGAGCTTCGCAATCGATTGGAGACGAGTTTGGAATTGAAGCTGCCGGCGACGCTCCTGTTTACCTATCCAAATGGCGCCACGCTCGTGAAGCATCTGTTCGATCGTTGCACGCAAACGGCGGAGCAGCCGACGGCGGCGCCCGCGCCCGTCGCAGATTCGAATGTCGAAGTACCCGAGACTTCGTCTTTGTCCACCGATGATGAATTGCTGGCTGCGTTCGACGCGTCCATGACCGACATCAAGGATCAGGGACTTGTATGAGCGCGGGGATCGAAGAGTATCGCTCTCGTTTACGAGACGCACTCGTCACGATCAACCAGCTCAAAGCAAAGCTCGAAACACTCACACGAGCGCGCTCGGAACCGATTGCCATCATCGGCATGGCTTGCCGATTTCCTGGCGGTGGCAATACACCCGAGCGGTTTTCTCAAGCATTGGAAGCGGGCCTGGATGCCGTCACCGAGGTACCCCCTGATCGCTGGGCCATTGACGTGGCAACGGACGATCCAATGTCGCGGGCGATCCGATGGGGTGCATTCATCGAGCACGTCGACCAATTCGATGCGGAATTTTTCGGCATTTCGCCACGCGAGGCAACGCGACTCGACCCGCAGCAACGACTCTTGCTCGAGGTCACCTGGGAGGCGCTCGAAGCAGCCGGCGTGATTCCGCCTCGACTGATGGGCAGTCGCACAGGCGTTTTTCTTGGAATGATGACGAACGATTATGCGCTGGTCAATGCGAACGCCGGCGCGGACCAGCAAGACGTCTATAGCGTCACCGGCAATGGCCATTCTTTTCCCGCAGGAAGACTTTCCTACACGCTCGGGCTCCAAGGACCGAGTCTGGTCGTCGACACTGCCTGCTCGTCGTCGCTCGTCGCAACGCACCTTGCAAGCCATAGCTTGCGAACGGGCGAATGTGATCTTGCCATTGTGGGCGGAGTCAATCTGATTCTATCGCCTGAAACGATGGAGCAAATCGCAAAAACGCGAGCCTTGTCGCCGGATGGTCGTTGCAAAACGTTCGATGCGACAGCCAATGGGTATGTTCGGGGCGAAGGCTGTGGCGTACTTGTGCTGAAGAGGCTGGCGGATGCGCGGCGGGACAAAGATCCCATCGTGGCGCTCATTCGCGGTTCGGCGGTAAACCAGGACGGGCGCTCGACGGGACTCACGACGCCCAATGTATTGGCGCAGGAAACGTTGTTACGAACGGCGTTGGCGACCAGTGGGGTCGCCCCGGAAGAAATTGGCTATGTCGAAGCGCACGGAACGGGAACGCCGCTCGGAGATCCCATTGAAATCGACGCGATGCGCGCAGTCTTCGGTACGCCTCGCGCCGATGGATCCGCATGCATCATTGGTGCCGTCAAGACGAACATCGGCCATCTCGAGGCGGGAGCCGGGGTCGCGAGCATCATCAAAACCGCGCAAATTTTCCGGCGCTCGATGATACCTGCGAATGGCAACTTCCGAACGCTGAATCCGCGAATCGATATCGACGACACGGCGCTCGTCTTGGCGACGGCGAATAGACAATGGCCACGCGAAAACAAAAGGCGTCGTGCCGGCGTGAGCTCCTTTGGCATGAGCGGCACGAATGCGCACGTGATTTTGGAAGAAGCCCCGGAGGAAGCATCAGGGCCGTCATCCGAAAGCTTTTCTTCGTTTCTGCTACCGCTATCGGCAGCGAAAACCGAATCGCTCGTGGCTTTGGCGCGGTCTTACGCAGAATGGTTTGCCGAGGCAAACCACGCGGCGCTCTCCGACGTGGTGTACACGGCGAGCGTCCGCCGAACCCATCACCCGCATCGGCTCGCCATCGTTGCGCGAGCACGCGAAGAGTTTGCAACGCTGCTTGGAGCCTTTTCCCGGGGAGAAGTCCCCCGCGGCGTCGTTCAAGGTCAGGCTGCGCCACAGAACGCGTCGGGTGTGGTTTTCGTATTCTCGGGTCAAGGATCGCAATGGGCGACAATGGGCATGGAATTGCTCGAACACGAGCCGATTTTCCGTGCCACGCTGGAAGAAATCGACACGCTGTTGCGGCGGTATGTTTCTTTCTCCTTGTTGGCTGAATTGCGCGCACCGGAAAATGAATCCCGACTGGGTGAAACCGAAATCGTACAGCCTGCATTGTTCGCAATTCAAGTTGGTCTGGCAAGACTGCTCGAATCATGGGGTATTCAGCCCGGCGCCGCCATTGGGCACAGCGTCGGTGAAATTGCCGCCGCTCACGTGGCCGGAATGTTGTCCCTCGAAGATGCAGTGCGGCTCGTGGCTCGACGTGGCCAAATCATGCAGAAAGCGACCGGACGCGGAAAGATGGTTTGGGCTGCATTACCGGCCGACGAAGTGTCCGAGGCATTGTCCGGGCTGGAGAACGAGCTTGCGATCGCCGCGATCAACGATCCCAAGTCGGTTGTGTTATCTGGGGAAAACACGGCGCTCGACACGGTCGTCGCCCAGCTCGACGAGCGTGGCGTGGCCACACGCCCCCTGAGGGTAAACTATGCATTCCATAGTCCCCAAATGGATCCCCTGGCGCGGGAATTGGTTGCATCGTTGGACGCCCTCCGAGCGAAAAGCGGGGCAATCCCCCTTTTCAGCACCGTCACGGGAACGCGGATCGACGGGGAACGATTGACCACCGATTACTGGGGACGCAACGTGCGATCCACGGTGAATTTCGCAGGCGCCGTACGGAGTGCGCTTCAAGATGGGTTTTGTGTATTCGTCGAAGTCGGTCCGCATCCCGTTCTTTTGTCGAATTTGCAGGAATGCGCGAATACGTCGAACGCCTACGCGCGTTTCGTGCCCACGTTGCGCCGGCATGAAAAGGAACGTCACGCAATACTCGAAGCATTGGGCGCGCTTTACGTGGCAGGCGTGGATGTCGAATGGGAAAAGCTACAAGCACGCGACGGACGCGTCGTCGCACTGCCAACGTACCCCTGGCATAGGCAACGGCATTGGATTGATGGTCCAACATTCAAGTCCAAGAATATATCAGATAGAAGCAGCCTGGACGAATTGCTTTATTCGATTGCGTGGAGACCGAAACCGGCCCCGAATGCAGGACCTACACCGCGGGCGTCGGGCGGCGCATGGTTGATGTTCATGGACCGAGCGGGCCTCGGTGACGACCTCTGCGCTCATCTGCAAAAATCCGGAGCAACGTGCATTCGTGTGGAGGCCGGGGATTCCTATGCAATGCTTGGAAAGCATCATTTCCGCATCGATATTTCCCAGCCAGGCGACTACGAAGCCGTTTTGCAGAATGCTGCTCGAGACGCACCGGCATTGACCGGAGTCATCCACCTTTTCAACATCGATGCACCCGATTGGGAGCAAACGAATGGCCTCGCGCTGCAAGCGATGCGAATTCGATGCACCGTCAGCGCACTTCATCTAGCACGAGCGCTCGTGCGACAAAACTGGCGCGACAAACCTCGCCTTTGGCTCGTCTCCCGCGGAGCGATTGCAGTGGGGCAAAAGGCACGCGCCGTTTCCGTTGCACAAGCGCCGGTTTGGGGCCTCGCACGGACGATCACGATCGAGCATCCCGAGCTCGATTGCACATGCGTCGACTTGGACGCATCACGGGATTTCGACGCGGCCGCGGCCCTCGCACGCCAATTCGAATCCAATGCCACGGAAAACCAAATTGCTCTTCGTCGTGACGGTGAATTCGTTGCACGACTCGTGCGGGCGCATGTGACCGATGCCATCGCCGCGAATTTTTCCGTGCGCGAAAACGCTACGTATCTCATTACGGGGGGTCTCGGGGGGCTGGGGTTGTCCGTGGCGCAATGGCTCGTCCGTGCGGGCGCACGTCACGTAGCGCTCATGGGACGGCGAGGTCCTTCGGAAGCGACGCAAAAGGCGATAGCGACCATGGAAGGTTCCGGGGCGAATGTCGTCGTTTTGCAATGCGATGTTTCATCCGCAGAGGCCCTTTCGACGGCACTTCGCACGATTCGCGAGCGCATGCCCGAGCTACGGGGCATCGTGCACGCTGCAGGGGTTGTCGAAGATCGAACGATCCTCGAATTGACGGCGGACCATGTCGAGCGGGTGTTTGCACCCAAGGTCGATGGCGCGTGGAATCTGCATTCACTCACACTCGACCAGAAGTTGGATTTTTTCGTTTTGTATTCGTCGGTAGCATCATTGATTGGCTCGCCCGGCCAAGGTAATTATGCAGCTGCCAACGCTTTTTTGGATGCGCTTGCCCACGCTCGCGCCGCAATGGGGCTCGCTGGGACGAGCATTCATTGGGGACCGTTTACCGAAGTCGGCATGGCGGCAGCGCATCAAAATCGCGGTGAGCGCATTGCAAACCGTGGCATCGAGGGACTTTCGCCGGACGAAGGAAACCACGCGCTGCAACGATTGCTCGAACGCCCGCGTACGGAAGTGGGCGTGCTGCGTTTCGATTTGCGCCAATGGCTGGACTTCTTCCCACAACTCGCAGGACAACCATTTTGGTCGGAAATCGACGGCAAACCGACACGCGACGCGCCCGAGACCACGGCGACGTCGAGCTTGCGAGCGACACTCGAAGCCAGTCCACATGCAGAACGTGCGAGCATCTTGGAGGAGCATCTCCGCACGCAATTGGGCCACATCCTGCAAGTCGACCCGAGCCGCATCGACCGAAAGGCTCCGTTTCGCACGCTCGGTGTCGATTCACTCATGAGCTTGGAGCTCCGCAATCGGCTGGAAAGGACGATTGGGACGAAGCTGCCCGCTACATTGTTATTCACTTATCCGCACATCGAAGCATTGACGCCATTTTTGTTGGTCGAAGGCGGATTTTCGGCCGTGCCGCAATCCGAGACCGTCGTAGCCGCAAAGAGCGCCGTCGTTGTGCATGACGACGATTGCATTGCCATCATTGGGCAAGCATGCCGATTCCCCGGAGGCGGCTCGGACCCGGAAGCATTTTGGCACGCGCTGCTGGACGGAGTGGACGCCGTACGCGAGGTCATGCCGGCCCGATGGCGTCTTGGTACGATTGCGGAAACCCATTCTGGGGCAAAATATGCAGCGTTGCTCGATGGAATCGATAAATTCGATGCGGCATTTTTTGGAATATCCCCGCGAGAAGCCGAGGCGCTCGATCCGCAACAACGAATGCTGCTCGAAGTTTCGTGGGAAGCACTGGAGAATGCAGGCCTGCCACCCGATCAATTGGTCGGAAGCAAGACCGGTGTATTCGTCGGCGTGACCGCCCTCGATTACCAACGCGTTGTATTGAGCCATCCCGAACATCTGGATGCTTATGGTGCAACGGGCACGATGTTATCGACTGCGGCGGGAAGGGTATCGTACGTGCTTGGTTTGCAAGGGCCGGCCGTGGCACTCGATACAGCCTGCTCCTCGTCACTCGTAGCGATACATTTGGCGCGTCAAAGCATCCTCAATGGGGAGAGCGACTTGGCCATTGCGGGCGGAGTCAATGCGCTGTTCTCTTGGGAAAATATGGTCATGCTGTCGGCCATGCGAGCATTGTCGCCGGACGGAAGGTGCAAAACGCTGGATGCTCGTGCAAATGGCTACGTGCGTGGTGAAGGCTGCGGGATGGTCGTCCTGAAGAGGTATTCCGATGCAATGCGCGACGGAGACCGCATCCTGGCGCTGATTCGTGGGTCGGCCATGAATCAAGACGGTCGCTCGACGGGCCTGACGGCCCCCAATGTGCTGGCTCAGCAGGCGCTTCTTCGGCAGGCGCTCGAAAACGCTCGGTTGGGGCCCGACGATATCGGATACATCGAAATGCACGGAACGGGTACACCTCTCGGGGATCCCATCGAGGCTGACGCGCTTCGTGCCATTTTTGGCAGTCCGCGAGCGGATGGTTCCTCTTGTGTGCTCGGCGCCGTGAAAACGAACATTGGCCATTTGGAATCGGCAGCAGGCGTAGCGGGACTCATTAAAATCATACAATCGTTCAGGCACGAAGTCGTGCCAGCCAATTTGCATTTTCGTGCGCTGAATCCACGCATTTCCATGGATGCTACACCCTTTGCGATACCTGCGGAACCTCGACCGTGGCCACGCGGTAATAAGCGAAGACGAGCTGGAGTTAGCTCTTTCGGAATGAGCGGAACGAATGCGCACATCATTTTGGAAGAGGCCCCTGCACAACCGTCCGCCACCGATATCGAACGGGTATCCTGGCACATGTTGCCGCTCTCGGCAAAGACTCCGCAGGCGCTTTCGGCAATGGCAAAGTCGTATGCCGACTGGTTCGTCAATACAAAAGACGTCGCGCTGCACGATATATTCTTTACGGCAAGCGCTCGCCGTAGCCACCATGAGCACCGTCTTGCCACCATTGCACGCACGCACGAAGAATTCGCCGAAATGCTAGCCGCGTTCGCCCGAGGGGACGTGATGTCGGGGGTGGCGCGAGGACCAACGAGGCCGCCGGACGACGCCCGAATCGTCTATGTATTTTCTGGGCAGGGATCGCAATGGGCAACGATGAGCCGGCAGCTCGACAAGGACGAACCCGTATTTCATGCCAAACTAGAAGAGATCGATTTGCTCTTGCGCCAATATGTCCCATGGTCATTGCACGACGAGCTCTCGGCGAAGGAAGACGGGTCGCGGCTTGGAGAAACCGTCATTGCCCAGCCCGCCATTTTTGCCGTTCAAGTTGCGCTCGGTGCGCTCTTCGAGTCATGGGGGATCACGCCCCACGCGGTCATCGGCCATAGCGTGGGTGAAATTGCAGCAGCTCATATTTGCGGCTCGCTTTCGCTTGCAGAAGCCGTGCGGCTCGTGGTTTTGCGTGGCAACATCATGCAAAAAGCAACCGGAAACGGGAAAATGGCGTGGGCCGCGCTCTCCGCAAAAGAAGCAATGCAAATCATTGCAGGACGCGAAGACGAGCTGTCGATTGGCGCGATCAATGATCCCTCGTCGGTTGTATTGTCCGGAGAAACCCGTGCACTCGATGCAGTCGTTGCCGAGCTCGGGCGACGTGGCGTCGCTACGCGGCCGCTGCGCGTGAATTACGCGTTCCATAGCCCGCAAATGACCCCGCTTGCGAGCGAATTGGTCGCCGAGCTGGGTAGCATCGAAATGGCCCGCGGGGTATTGCCAATGTATAGCTCGGTCACGGGTCATCGGTTGGCCGAGAACGACTTGGATGCTGCGTACTGGGGGCACAACGTTCGAGATACCGTGGACTTTGCGGCAGCCGTCGACGCTGCGCTCGACGATGGGTACCGTATTTTCTTGGAAATGGCACCTCATCCGGTTTTGTTGGCCAATCTGCAGCAATGCGCCTCCGCGAAAAACGTCGACGCATTGATGGTGCCCACGTTGCGACGGCAAGGCGACGAGCGTCGTTCTTTACTGGAAGCACTTGGAGCGTTATGGGCCGAAGGGCTGAAGGTGAATTGGCAAAAGCTCCTCGGCGAGCGAGGGCAGGTCGTTACATTGCCGGCGTATGCGTGGCAGCGCGAGCGATATTGGATCGAAGAGGCGAACGCGCACGTGCAGGAAGCTCCGCCGGCACGCGATCCGCTCGACGATCTTCTTTATTCGGTAAATTGGCACAAGCACGAAATCAAAGAGCGCGCGACGGCATCGTCGCGGCCTGGTAGCGCATGGCTTGTCTTCACCGACGACAGCGGCGTCGGTGAAAAGCTCGGGGCCTCGTTCGACGCGCAGAACATCGATTGGATTCACGTTCGGGCAGGCGACGAATACGAGCGGCGCGGATCTACTTTCTATACGCTCGATCCTCAAAAAGTGGAGCATTATCGTTCGCTCCTGCGAGAAGCATTTCCGGAAGGTCGTGATTGCCTCGGCATCGTCTATTTATTCGCACTCGATCACGGTGCGCCGGAGTCGACCACGGAAGAAACTTTGCAACGCGACCAAATTCGAGGGTTTTGGGGGGCGACTTGTTTCGTGCAGGCGCTCCTTCGCCATGGTTGGCGTGACAAACCTCCCCTATGGCTCGTGACGCGTGGAGCGGTGCCGGCTGGTGGTGCCGCGGTATCGAACCCAGCGCAGGCGCCTCTGTGGGGCCTTGGTCGCACCCTTACCATTGAATACCCCGAGCTACGGTGTGTATGCATTGACCTAAACCCCACCATTCACGCAGACGAAGCGCGCCATTTTGCTCGCGAGCTCGAAACGGCAGACGGCGAATCTTCCGTGGCTCTAAGGAGCGATGGCCGGTACGTTGCGCGGCTCGAGCACACGCGAATCGTAGAATCGGCGTCGAATGTCCGCCTCCTCGAGCATGCCACGTATCTCATTACAGGAGGATTGGGAGGGCTCGGGCTTTCGGTAGCACAATGGATGGTCGAATCGGGCGCACGCCATCTCGTGCTCGTCGGACGCCAGACGCCTTCTCATGAAGCGCGGCTGGCAATTCAAAAGATGGAGGCAGCGGGAGCGCGTATTCGAATCATGCAAGGCGACGTGACCCGTCGCGCCGATGTATCGTCCCTATTTCAGGCGATATCGGAAGATGGGCCGCCTTTGCGAGGCATCATTCATGCTGCAGGCATACCAGGAAAAACGGTTCCCCTGTCGGAGCTCGGCAAGGACGAATTCGATTCGGTCATTGCAGCGAAGGTCCATGGGGCTTGGCATTTGCATGATTTGAGTCGCGGGTCGAGCCTGGACTTTTTCATTCTTTATTCGTCTGCTTCTGCATTGCTCGGCCTCGTCGGTCGAGCCAGTTATGCGGCAGCGAATGCATTTTTGGATGCGATGGCGCTGTGGCGACAAGGGCAAGGCCTGCCTTGTACGAGCATTCAATGGGGCGCATTTGCTTCGGTGGGAATGGCTCGTCGACAAGACGCACAAGAGCGGCTCAGCGAAAGCGGGCTCAGTGGATTGGCACCTGCGCAAGGATTGCACGCGCTTGCCAAGCTCATCGCGCACCCGCAGCCGAACATCGTCGTCATGCATTTTTCTCTCCGGCAATGGTTGGACGTATTTCCTCATCTATCGGATGCGCCGCTGTTCCGCGAATTGCAAGGGCGAACGGATGGAGCGATACCCGTGCCAGCGGCGGCGGTCGAATACCCGATGCAGCAACGCTTGGCAGCCGCCGCGCCAAAAGACAGACCCGAAATGGTGGAGGCGCACGTGCGCAACTTGCTGGGGCGCGTGCTCAAATTGCCGCCCGACCGCATTGGCCGACTTGCACCGTTTCAAACTCTCGGCGTGGATTCCTTATTGAGTCTCGAAGTGCGAAATCGATTGGAAAGCGAATTTGGCGTGCGATTACCGGCGACTTTGTTATTTACTTACGCGAACCTCGCAGATTTATCTAAGAGTCTCTTGGATTTGTTGGGACCAGTCGGCGCAACTCAGGACGAATCACCAAGTGCTAGCGTATCGAACGAAACGGACGTTCCCGATGACGTGGCCAATGCCACGGGTGCGGATTTGTTCGAACTGCTCGACGCAGAGCTCGCGCTAGCGGACAAAGGGGTGTAACGTGTCCATCACCGAAGGAGATTACGTCAATCGGCTACGCGAAGCTCTAGGCGCTCTGCGAAAAGTGCGCAGTGAGCGCGACGATCTCCTGCGTGAAAAGAACGAGCCCATTGCGATCGTCGGGATGGCGTGTCGATTCCCTGGCGGCGGGGTCACGCCCGATGCATATTGGCAATCACTCGTCGACGGCGTCGATGCCGTGCGCAAGATTGTCCCGGAACGATTTCCGGAACATCTTCTGCCCGAGGACAAACCTGGCGCGAAGTTCGCGGCTTTTCTCGATGGGCTCGATCAATTCGATGCGTCATTTTTCGGAATTGCACCGCGGGAAGCCGAGGTGCTCGATCCTCAGCAGCGGTTGCTGCTCGAGGTGACGTGGGAAGCATTGGAGAATGCAGGCGTGCCGCAGGAGCAGCTCGGCGGCAGCAAGACAGGGATATTCGTAGGAATCACGGGGCTCGATTATCAACGCCGCGTGCTGAACGATGCGGGGCGGTTCGATATGTACAGCGCAACGGGCAACATGCTTGCGACGTCCGCAGGGAGAATTGCCTTTGCGCTCGGGCTCCAGGGTCCGGCAGTAGCATTGGACACCGCATGTTCTTCCACCTTGGTTGCCATTCATCTTGCATGCCAAAGTCTTCGTAATGGCGATAGCGACATGGCCATCGCGGGTGGTGTGAATGCAATCTTGGCATGGGAACCAATGCTCATGCTCGCAAACATGCAAGCCCTCTCTCCGGATGGTCGCTGCAAGACTTTCGATTCCCGTGCCAATGGATACGTTCGTGGCGAGGGATGCGGCCTTTTCGTATTGAAACGCCTCTCCGATGCGCAACGCGATCATGATACCATCTTGGCACAAATCAGGGGCTCGGCGGTCAATCAAGATGGTCGATCGACAGGGCTGACGACGCCAAATGTCCGCGCGCAGGAAACACTGCTGAAGCAGGCATTGGCCAACGCACGCCTTTCCCCGGAGGAAATCGACTACATCGAAACCCATGGAACGGGAACACCGCTCGGAGACCCCATCGAATTCGATGCATTGCGGCGCGTATTCGGCAAGCCACGCGCACACGGAAGGCCATGCGTGCTCGGCGCGGTGAAGACGAACCTTGGGCATCTCGAATCGGCCGCTGGCGCAGCCAGCTTGATGAAGGTAGTGCTCGCGCTGCGCAATGAATCCATTCCGAAAAACCTTCATTTCCGAGGCCTGAACCCTCGGATATCGCTCAATGAAACTCCATTTCTCATTCCGACGGACACGACGCCTTGGAAGGGCACGAATACAAGCCGCATAGCGGGAGTGAGTGCTTTTGGTTTGAGTGGCACGAATGCGCACATCATCATCGAAGAGGCCCCGCCCGAGCCATCGCGACCCGCGGCGAAAGAACCCAGCGCATACATCCTGCCACTGTCCGCAAAAAGCTCAGAAGCGCTCGAAGCAATGGCAAAAAGCCACGCCTCGAGTTTGTCGTCGAACACCACTTCCCTTTCCGACATAACGTACACTGCGGCCATGCGCCGCACGCACCACGAGTATCGACGAGCGGTCGTTGGCAAGACGCGACAAGACATCATCGAAGCGCTTGCGGCAATTTCTCGATCAGACGCAGCCAATGGCCTCGCCACGGATCAGGTGATCACCGAAGCGCCAACCCTGGTATTCGTGTTTTCTGGCCAGGGATCACAATGGGCAAACATGGGCCAGGCGCTTTTCGACGATGAGCCGCAATTTCGTGAAGCACTATTGGCCTGCGATGCGGCATTGAAGCCGCATACGGGGTTTTCCGTCCTCGACGAGATCCGCGCACCCGAAGATCGCTCCCGGATTGGTGAAACGATCGTCGCGCAGCCTGCCATATTCGCATTACAAGTTGCGCTTTTTACTTTGTTGAAATCGTGGAATATATCACCGGCCATGGTGATTGGCCATAGCGTAGGCGAAATAGCTGCCGCGCACGCGGCCGATATCTTGGAATTGAATGAAGCAGCCCGTTTGGTCGCCGTGCGTAGCCGTGTCATGCAACAAGCCACCGGGCGCGGCAAAATGGCGACCATTGGGCTGTCCGAAGTGGAAGTATCGAAAGCAATCGCGCGGTTCGGTGATCGCCTCGCCATCGGAGCGATCAACGAGCCGACGCAAGTGGTCATTTCAGGTGACAACGCGGCAGTCGATGAAATCGTTGCACAGATGAGCGGGCAGGGCGTCCAATGCCGACCCTTGCGCGTGAATTATGCGTTCCATAGCGCCCAGATGGAACCGATTCGGCAACAGTTTGCCGAGGAACTCGGCAGCCTAACGCCGAAATCCGGTTCGATTCCCATGACGAGCACCGTGACCGGCACCGATGTGCGAGGTTCGGAGCTCGATACTGCATATTGGGGCTCGAATATTCGCAATACCGTACGCTTCTCGAATGCAGTCGAGCGTGTTTGCGAAGCAGGTCATCGCTTGTTCATGGAAATCGGACCACATCCGGTCCTCAGCTTGAATATCGAGCAAATTCTGTCGTCGCGCAGCAATGGCGGTAAGGTCATTCCCACACTTCGCAGGCAGAAGGAAGATCGACTTCAACTGCTCAGTGCAATGGCAGCAGCCTATGCGCTTGGAGTGTCACCGAATTGGAAAGCGCTTTGCGGCGACGCGGGACGCAATGTCGCATTACCCACGTACCCCTGGCAGCGCAAGCGTCATTGGATTGCAGCGGCAGCCCATACGTCGGCGATTCCAGGGCGGCTAGAACAGCGAAAAGGTCGGTATTCGCTGTCCGGTACGCCCGTACAACTACCCGGCGACACGCTATTTCAGGCATTGACGATCAATACCAAGCGACAGTCGTACTTGAGCGACCACATCGTACACGGCCATGAGGTCGTGCCTGGCGCGTTTTATCTTGCCGTACTTTTGTCGATTGCAACCGACCGGTTGGGCGCCACGGCAGTTACGTTGAAGGATGTCGTCTTCATCGAGGCGCTCGCTATTGAAGGAGATACCGAGCTTTACGTGAGTCTGCGTCCTCGAGGTGCAGGAGAATATGAATTCACCGTTTCGACTCCGCTGAGCTTACCCGATGCGAACGCGGCTGGCTTCAGAGAACATGCGCGAGGATTGCTGGCTCTCGAAGCCCAGTCTCGACACGACGCCGCGGCGCTAGGTCAACGAAAAGAGACGCTCGATGTCGAGGCGTTTTTTCAAAAGCTTTCCACGCTGCGAATCGATTGGGGTCCCCGCTGGCGCTGGATTCGTGATGCGTATGTTACCACGAATGGCAGAGCCGTCGCATTGGCTCCGGTCGAGGGTACGAATCCAATCGATGCGCCGCTGCACCCCATTCTCATTGACAATAGTTTTGCCTGCGCTGGATGGCGCACGGAAAACCAGCCGCCATTGAATGAGGACACGACGCCGCATTTGCCATTGGCACTCAAAGAATTGCGGTGGTTCGGAATACCCATGGCGACGGCTCGGGCGCATTTTCGACCGAGCGTGACGGCTTCAAGCGAGACGATGCGTGGCGATATTACAATCGTCTCGGAGACGGGCGACATCGTATGCGAAATCGATGACTTCGCGCTCAAACGCGCGCCTCGACACGCATTCTTTCGACAATCGGCAAATGAATTGCTATTCGTGCCCGAGTTTCGTCCGACAAACCCAAGCACGACGAATGCATCGCTCTTGGGTGGCGGCCGATGGTTGATTCTATGCGATTCGCGCGCGCGTGTCGCTGATCTCGGCGCGCGTCTCGATGCCGCTGGTGCAACATGGCGAGCGGTTCCCCTCGCCGACGCTTCACGCAATGCGGAAACGCCGCTCGCCGCTCTGCACCACGCGTCGGCTGACGGATCGCTTTCCGGCATATTGTGCTGGTGGGGCACAGATGCGGACGCGTCGCCGGACCATGACACGCCCTCGCTGGCTGAACGAAATGCATTGATGGGTTTACATCTCGTTCAAGCGGTGCTGCAATTTGCGCGTGGTCGCACCCATCAGCAACCCTTGCGGTGGATTTGGATTACTGAAGGAGCGCAACCAGCGGAAAACCCCTCGACGCTGGCACTCGAGGTATCTCCATTGTGGGGCCTGGGCCGTGCCGTACAGCAAGAACATCCCGAGCTTGGGCTGAAGCTCGTCGACGTCGAGGCAGGTGCAAGCAGCTCATCCGGCTGCATTGAACACGAAATGGCATCGACGGACGACGAGCCGCAAGTGGTTTGGCATGGCCATCGTCGACTCGCCGCTCGGCTCGTTCACGCGCCAATGACGGAAGGCAATTCCCTTGCCACGCGTAATCTGTCACATGGCACGGTCTTGATTACGGGCGGACTCGGTGCGCTCGGATTGCGTATTGCCAATTGGCTTTGGCAGGAACATCGAGTAGGGCATTTGTTATTGATTGGGCGTCGCGCTCCTGGCGGTGGTGCATCGGAGGAGATCGCGCGTCTCGAGCAGCAGGGGGCAAAAATCACGATTGCTCGTGTGGACGTGACCGATCTCGTCGCCATCCGTGAGATTGTCGCGATCATACCGGACGATATGCCTCTGCGGGGCGTCGTCCATGCTGCGGGCGTGCTCGACGATGGAGTGCTCGCCGAGCAAAGCGATGCGCGATTCAGCCAGGTGTTTGCACCCAAAATGCGCGGCGCGTGGAACTTGCACGTCGCCACGCGCGAAATGCCGCTGGATTTCTTCGTCCTGTTTTCATCGATCGCGTCCTTATTTGGTAGCGCAGGTCAAAGCAATTACGCTGCGGCCAATGCGTTCCTCGATGCTCTCGCCTACGGGCGCCGAGCGGCGGGGCTTCCGGCGTTGTCTTTGAATTGGGGCCCATGGGCCGAAGGTGGAATGGCCACCCGGCTTTCAGAAGCAATGCTCGCGCGCATGCATCGCAAGGGGATCCTGGCGCTGGAGCCCAATCGAGCCCTCGGCGCATTGGGCATGTCATTGGCGCGCCCCGAGCCTCAGATTGCAATTTTCGCACACGATTCATCTGCCGCAGCGCGCACATATGGAAACCAAGTGCCTCCCATGTGGCGGGCAATCATTTCGACGGCCACGACAGAACGTAAACCCTCGGCAGCAGCAGCAGCATCGAACCAGTGGCTGGAGCAGCTCGCGCGGCTGAACGTCGCCGGACGCAAAGCCAACGTGGAAGCCGCAATATGCGCCGATGTTGCACGCGTGCTCGGATTGAGCTCGCCGAACGAAGTGCAAAAGGACCGACCGCTCCAGGAACAAGGGCTGGATTCTCTGATGGCAGTGGAATTACGCAATGCCATTGCAGCTCGAATTGGAAAATCGTTGCCTGCGACGCTCGTATTCGACCGCCCGACCGTGCATGCCCTCGTCGACTATCTCGTTGGAAACATATCGGAGCCGGCAAAGCAGCCCGTAGCCAACCGCCCCGCGGCCATTCCCACGACGAATCAAGCCATTGCAATCATTGGCGTGGGCTGCCGATATCCGGGCGGCGTGCGCGATTTGGAAACTTTCTGGCACGTGCTCGATCAAGAGATCGACACGATACGCGTCGTGCCGCGCGAGCGTTGGAATGTCGACGATTATTACGACGCTCGGCCGGGTGCAGCCGGCAAAATGAATACGCGTGAGGGTGGATTCCTCGAGGGCATCGAGCATTTCGATCCCTATTTCTTTGGAATTTCACCGCGCGAAGCCACCATGATGGATCCTCAGCAGCGGCTGCTTCTCGAAACGACATGGGAAGCACTCGAACATGCCGGAATTCGCGCCTCCGATGTGTCCGGGACCGATGCCGGCGTATTCGTGGGATTGATGTACCACGAATACGAAACACTGGTTGGGGATTCATTGGAATTGGTCGATGGTCATTTGGGCACCGGCACGGCCGGTAGCGTTGCATCAGGACGATTGTCTTATGTGCTCGGACTGAGCGGCCCCAGCATGACCGTGGATACGGCGTGCTCGTCGTCGCTCGTTACCGTGCATCTCGCCGTGCGAAGTTTACGTTCCGGCGAATGCTCGATGGCGCTCGCGGGAGGCGTCGCGCTCATGCTCACGCCGACGACCCACGTCGCATTCAACAGAATGCAAACATTATCGGCGGATGGTCGCTGCAGGCCCTTCGATGCAGCGGCTGGTGGAATCGGCTGGGGCGAGGGCTGCGGCATGTTCGTGCTCAAGCGGCTCTCGGATGCCGTCCGGGATGGTGATCGGATTTTGGCCGTCATTCGGGGAACGGCGGTCAATCAAGACGGCCGAAGCAATGGGCTCTTGGCCCCCAACGGTTTGGCACAGGAAAAGCTCATTCGACGAGCGCTCGAGGACGCCGGCGTGGCACCTGCCGACATCGACTACGTCGAAGCATTCGGCGCTGGGACCACAATGGGGGATGTCATCGAGGTGCAGGCGCTCGGAGCCGTCTTTGGCGCCGATCGACCACCCGAGCGGCCGCTGCTCATTGGATCGGCAAAGTCGAATTTCGGGCACACCCAGGCCGCGGCGGGAGCCGCGGGACTCATCAAGACCGCGCTCGCAATGCAGCACGGAAAGATTCCGCGTTCGCTCCACTTGACGGAGCCGAATCCGAATATCCCGTGGTCCGATTTGCACATAGCCGGCGCTATCCGTGCAATACCTTGGCAAGAGCAAGGAAAACCACGCCTCGCTGGAGTAAGCTCCTTTGGGTTGAGCGGGACGAACGCGCACATCATCCTCGAAGAGGCCCCAAGGACAGAAGACCGCACCATTGCCGACGCTTTGGGCGAATACATCATTCCCCTTTCGGCGAAAAAACCCGAGGCGCTCCGTGCGCTTGCCGATTCGTATGCGCAGTGGCTTGCCAAAGAACCGAACGTACGAATGCGCGACGTCGCGTTCACGGCGAGCGTCCGCCGCATGCATTACGACCATCGGCTTGCGTTCTTTGCACGAACGCCTGAAGAATTTTCAGAACTTTTGGCGTCGTTCGTTGCAGGCAAAGCCGCCTCTCGAATCGTGAAAGGACGCGCGGCGCCTCGAAGCGCTCACCCGATTGCATTCGTGTTTTCCGATCTCGATTCTGAAACCTTTGGTGCACGAAAAACACTATTCGCCGAAGAGCCGAGCTTTCGTGACAAGATCCTCGAAATTGATGGATTCGTGCGGCAAAGTGCCAATTTCACCATTCTCGATGAATTCAAAGCCGTACGGGAGCCTCCTCATGCCCAGCAGCCAGCCGCCGCGGAGCTGGTCATGTTCGCATTCCAGGTCGCCCTCGTGGAGCTATTCGGATCGTGGGGCATTTTTCCGAATTCCGTCATTGGATATGGTGCTGGCGAAATAACGGCTGCGCACATATGTGGAGCCATGTCTCTCGAAACCGCTTTGCAACTCGTCATCGCACGAGGAAAGCTCCTGCAGGAAGTGACTGGCACTGGAGCAATGGCATGGGTGGCGTCATCGGTGCCAGAGACGATGCATTTAATCGAAGGGCAGGAGTCCAAGTTGTCGATTGCGGCCGCGAACGCTCCGCAATCGGTGACTTTGTCGGGTGATTCCTCGGCGCTCGATTCCGCGCTTGCAGAGCTCGGCCGTCGGAACGTGGCCACGCGCAAGCTGCCAATGAATTACGCTGCCCATCATGGTCCGCTCATGGGTTCCGTCGCGCGCAAGCTGGTTGCAGCAATCGGCCGGCGCGAAGCCAAAAGCGGCGCCTTGACGATGTACAGTACGCTGACGGGCAAGCGAATCGACGCCGCCGCGCTCGTCGCCGAATACTGGGGTCTCAACATGATTTCGATGGTGAACCTGGCTGGAGCCGTCGACGAAGCCCTCAAAGATGGCTGCGAGATTTTCATTGAAATCGGATCCCATCCGATCCTCGCGGCAAGTCTCGAGCAATGCGCTGCCGAACGAAAAATGGAAACGCGCGTACTGCGAACGCTCGATCCCGACCGCACGGAGCTCCTGTCGAAGGCCGAGATGCTCGCAACGCTGTTTGTCGATGGCATCGACATCGATTGGAAAAAGTTGAATGCCGATGACGGCCGTGTCCTTTCATTACCTACCTACCCCTGGCAACGCGAAAGATTCTGGATCGATCGGCCGAGGAAAGCCCCGCAGGCCGTTTTGCCTGCAACGGAAGGCGAATTCGGGCATGCGCCTGTCGAAATGGGCGAGCTTCCCGAGAAACCATCGGTCGAGTCGCCGCTATCCATCCAAGATCCATTTGCCGATTCATTCTTCGAGGTCGTATGGCAGCGGAAGGACTTCCCGCAAGCGCCGCCAAGCATCGAATGGAAGACCGGTCCTTGGCTCGTGATCCTCGATGGTGATGGATTTGGAGCCGCGCTCGCCGACCAATTGCGCGCGCGCGGCAGCAGAGTCGTGGAAATCCTCGATGGCGAAAGCTACAAACGCCTCGTCGGTGATGGTTATCGTCTCGATACGACCAATCCACAGCACTGGGAAAAATTGCTGGCGGCGGCATTTGGAAAACTGGGCTGTCAAGGGGTCATCCATTGTGGTGCGCTCGACGCGACACCATGGAAGGAGACCACGAACGGGACACTTGCCGCTGACGTCCGCCGAGGGCCACTTTGCGCATTGCGTGTCACGCAAGCCATTTTGAAGCAGGATTGGCGACAGACACCCAAACTGCATTTCATCACGCGGGGCGCGCAGTCGATTGATGTAGCCGCAGATGCTCCGGCGGTTTCACAATCGACACTTTGGGGTTTCGGACGGCTCATTGCAATGGAACACCCGAACCTCGGGTGCGTCCGAATCGACCTACCTGCGACAGCGATGACCGAGGAGGTCGACCTCGTATTGCGCGAGCTGTTTGGGCGAGACGAAGAGGATCAAATTGCATTCCGGCCCGATGGTCGCTACGTCGCACGGCTCGAAAGGGGCCAGTGGGACAGTATTGGAACGGCATCGGCGCAGCATTTGCCGGCGGCAATGCGCCCATACGTGCTGGAAATCGATCAACCGGGAATATTGGACGGGCTCGCATTGCAACCCCTGGACCGCCGGGCGCCTGGAGCCGGCGAAGTAGAAATCGAAATTGAAGCAGCGGGCCTGAATTTCATCGATGTGCTCAAAGCCATGGGAATTTACCCCGGCATGGATCGAAAAGCCTTGCGCCTGGGCGGTGAATGCTCGGGGCGAATCGTCGCCGTTGGAGATGGCGTGACGCACCTGCATGTCGGTCAAGCCGTCATGGCATCCGCTGCATCGAGCTTTGCGACGCATGTAACGCTACGCGCCGATTTCGTCGTACCAAAACCGCCCGGACTATCATTCGAGCAAGCGGCGACGATTCCTTCCGTCTTCATGACCATTTACTGGGCCCTGCATCATGTCGCACGACTACGGCGAGGCGAACGAATCCTGATACACTCCGCGACCGGGGGCACGGGCCTGGCAGCCATTCAATATGCGCGATCGGTCGGAGCAGAAGTGTTCGCCACGGCTGGCAATGATGAAAAACGCGCGTACCTACGGTCGCTCGGCATCGAGCATGTCATGGATTCGCGCTCGCTTGCTTTTGCCGACGAAGTACTTGCCAAAACCCAAGGGCGCGGCGTCGACGTCGTATTGAATTCGCTGACTGGCGACGCGCTGGTGAGGAGTCTCGAAGTGCTCGCTCCTTATGGGCGCTTTTTGGAAATTGGCAAAAAGGACATCTATGGCAATAGCCAGCTAGGATTGCTGCCTTTCCGCAAGGCGCTATCGTATACCGCTATCGACCTCGTGGGCATGGCCGCGGATCGCCCCGACCAATTCGCCGCATTGCTCGACGAAGTGGCGCGACTGTTCCAAGACGGTACTTTCCAGCCGCTTCCCCTGACCGTGTTTGCGGCAAGTGAAGCCGATGCGGCATTTCGCCTGATGGCACAAGCTCGACACATTGGTAAAATCGCCATTCGTATGCCCGATCCCAAGGCGACGATTTCGATTACGCACTCGCGGCAAGCATCGATCCGCGCCGATGGCACGTACCTCATTGCAGGCGGCCTTGGTACGTTGGGTCTGTCGTTGGCGAAATGGATGGTGCAACGGGGAGGTCGACACATTGCGCTCGTGTCCCGGAGTTTGCCAAACGAAACCGCGCGCGCTGTGATTCGCGAATTGGAGAATTCAGGCGCCAGCGTACGCACGTTCCAAGCGAACATCGCCAACCGAACCGAATTGGACAGCGTCGTGTCGCAGATCGATCATGGTATGCCGGCATTGCGTGGTGTGGCGAATGCTGCCGCCATTTCGGCGGATCGAACCCTTTCGAGCATGGAAGAAGAGCTATTCCTCAAACCATTGGAGCCCAAACTGTTTGGCGCATGGAACCTGCATGCTGCCACGCGAGATCGGAAGCTCGACTTTTTCATCACCTTCTCGTCCGCAACCAACCTTCTAGGTTTGCCGGGGCGGGGCAGCGAAACGGTCGCGGATGCCTTTGCCGACGCTCTTTGCTTCGCCCGAATAGCTGATGGATTGCCCGCTGTGACCATTCATTGGGGGGCGATTGGCGACGCCCATGGCGCGACCGCCGATGGCCAAACCCAGCGAGTCACGTCTTGCGGAAGCGAACGGTTCACGCCCGAGGAGCGAAGTGCATTCTTTGCAAAAGTGCTCGAGCGTCCGCGCCCGATCGTCGACGTGTTGCGCATCGAGCATGAAAACGCGCGCGCAGCATTTCCGCAATTGGTGCGATCACCGTTTTCCCGCGACATCCTGCTCGAATCGCCGCCTCAACGGGATGAACCTGCCCCGCAGCCGCCACATACGGTTCGATCCTCGAATACGCTCCTCGATACGCTGCAACAAGCCCTGCCCGAGGATCGCATCGTCTTGCTCGAGGAACATTTGTGCACGCGAATTGGGCAAGTGTTGCGTATGGATCCCAATCGCATCGATCGAACTGCGCCGTTCTCGAACCTCGGAATGGATTCCTTGATGAGTCTCGAGCTGCGTAATCGTCTCGAATCCGACTTTGCACTAAAACTGCCGGCTGCGCTTCTATTCGCTTACCCGACTCCGGCTGCGCTGGCTGAACAACTGGTCGAGCAATTGCCGTTCGCGCCACCGCAACCTCCGCCGCCATCGCACGCTCAGCACGCAGTCCTTGCCTTTACGGAAACGTCGCACGCGGACGAAGGAGGCGATGTGGAGGACGATATCGAAGCGCGACTCGAGGCGAAACTCGCAATGCTGGGCAAATACCTGGACTGATGGGCAAAAGCGGAGGGTCAGCCTCCAAGTGCGTCTTGTAAAACGCGAGCAAATTCGGAGACTGCGGGCGCCACGATGGCGTTGAAGTGATTACCCGCGACGTCGCAAACGCGCACCGGTCGAGTACACAGAGCTTGCCAACCCAGCGTTGGATCGTCGGTTGCCAAGCCGCTGCTGGCTACGGCTTGCGCAGTCATGCGAGTGCGAATGAGCGTAACGGGCCCTGAATATGGCTCTGGAACGTAGACCTGTATCGCGCTCAAATGGGCCCGATAAACTCCCAATTGCGCAGCGGATTCACCAACCGATGACGGCAACATGAGCAGCTCGCCCATGGCTTGCGCCATTTGTGATGCTTGCTCCGCGGGAGCGAGCGAATCGAAGCCCATTTCTTCAATCGGTAGATCGAAAAGACGCGCCATGATCGCGAGAGGCGACGTGCCGTCGTGGCGCTGCCCGAGCGGGGGAATGTCCCCCAAAATGAGCGCCCCAACCACCTCGCCCGCTCGACTGAGAACGTGTGCCATTTCAAATGCGACGAGCGCGCCGAACGAGTATCCACCGAGCAAATACGGACCCTTGGATTGCGCTTTGCGCATCTCGTCCACGAACCGCGCAGCGAGAACAGGAATGCGATCGCACGGAGGGACATCGGTATCGACACCAGGCGCATTGAACGAGAAGAAGGGTTGATCTTTTGAAATGTGCTGCACCAGCGATTGAAAAATGAGGGCCGAACCCATGATTGGAGGCGCAAAAAAGAGCGGCGGCTTGGCGCCCTCCCGATTGAATTCAACGAGCAACCCTCGGCGACTCACAGGACCCATCACCGCATCCTCGTCGGCAATTCGCCGATCGCGACGCAGAGTAGCCACGACGCGGCGCGAAAGCGATTCGATGGTGGGGTTTTCGAGCAACGCATTCGTGGGAATGTTCACCCCGAGCGCACCCGTAATGCCCGTGAGCACCTGAACGCTCATGATGGAATCCATGCCGAGCGAGGCAAGCTCCCGGTCGTGCGCAATGATGTCGTCCGGATCCGTGCCCAAAACGCGTGCAATTTCGCCGCGAATGACGTTTTCCACGAAATGGCGCGCCTGCTCGGGCGGCGCGCCCACGATGCGACGTTGCATGGCGGCTGGACCCGTGCGCACATTGCGGCCGCCCACGAGCCCCTCGACGAGCGATCGGCCCGTGCTGTTACCTCGCGCCAAGTCGAACAAATCCCAATCCACCCACGCAGCCGTCGCCACAGAATGCCGATACACGACCAGCCGCTCCATGGCCTCCAGCGACAGCGCCGCCGGCATTGCCTGAAATCCCGCTGCGAGCAACTGATTTTCCAGGTCCGTGCGGCCAGGCCGAACTTCATTGGGGAATGCAATGTGAACAGCGGTTCCCGGAAGCCCGATACGATGTCGCATGCGAATGACGGCGTCGGCAAATGCAGACGCAAATGCATCCGCACCCACGCCATCCCACCCCAATGCAGACGTAATGGATGAAAATGTAACGAAGAAATCAACAGTGTGCCGCAGCGTCGCCAAGTGAAATGCCCACATCGGCAATGATTTTGCGCGCATTGCTTTTTGAAATATGGCCGTCGCATCCGCGGTCGCAAGGTGATGGATGTTCTGATCCATGGTCCCTGCGGCATCAATGAATCCACCAATGGGCGGATTCGCCTCGGATACGATTCTCTCGATGGCACCCACGTCCGCGAAATTCACGCGAGAAACGAAGACGGCAACACCTTGCGCATCGAGCGTCCGCGTGAGGTTCGCCAATGCATCAGACGCTCCTTGCACATCGGATGCACCATCCTCCGGCGAATCCATTTCCACGAGCAGCAACTTTCGTGCGCCTCGATCCGCCAGCCAACGCGCAACTTCGCTGCCAAACGGGCTTTTTGCACCCGTGATGACGTACGTTCGGTCAGGACGAAGCGCAAGTGGTTGCTGATGGGGAATGGGAATGCGGGCCAGGCGAGCTACATGGGTTTTCCCAGCTCGGAATGCCATGTGGTCATCGATGCCGAATGTAACGAGCGCCTGGGCCAAGCGAGCCGCCTCGGCATCGTCATCGGCCGGATCGAGGTCAATGAGACCACCGCGCATATCGGGGCGTTCCAACGACAGCACGCGCCATGAGCCCCACAGTGCTGCTCGAGCGATCGCGGGCGCCGTTTCTCCAATGCATTGCGCGCCGCGGGTCACGAACCAGAGCCGCGGAACGTACACTTGCGCAGCAAGGCGATCGATGATGCTCAGCGTCGTCGTAGCTTCGCGCGTGAGAATGTCGTCGAGCGTGGAGACAGGCGTTTGATCGTTCGTCACGCCATCGAGCGCACCGAGGTATACGACGCCATGGAACGGACCGGAGACGCCGAGGACCAGATCCAATTTGTCGACATGCTTTTCGATGTCCGCTGCGGGAAACGTGACCACGGTTTGATTCGCGGATTGTAAATGCAAGGTCAGCGCCGCACCAATACCGCCCGCATCTGCGAGAATGAGCCATCTGCGCCGAGCCGCCTGTTGCGTGGTCGACGGCGGTTTTTCTTTCCAAACAAAATCGAACATCGCGTCTTCGAGCGAATCTTTTCCCGCCGCATGAAGCGCGGATGCGGGATCTTGTGCGCGCAGGTCGATTCTCCTGACGGATGCCGTCAACGTGCCTTCTTCGTCGACGAATTCGGCGGACATGCGAGCTCGATAACCGTCATTCGCGAGCCAATTCAGGCGCAGCCACAACCTGCCGACGGGCGCCGCCGACTTCATCGCAAATCCCTCGACCGCCTCGATCATCCACCAGCGGCCGTATGCCGCGGGCTGAGAAATCGACGAAATGGCGATGGCGGCTCGAGCAAAAGCGCTGGCGGCTCGTGGATTGGCCAGCGAAACATGCGCCAACGTTTCGCCATCCCGACGCCATAACTGCTCGATACGAAACGCTTCCGCATCCAGGCCAAACAACTCGAGTCGATTTTCCCACCAGGCGGACGGCACGCTTTGTCGTCGTCCAGGCCGCATGCTTGGCGGGGCGATATCTTCATCATCCGTCGGCGCCACGACGGGTTCGGCGGTGCCATTGGCTACACGTTTCCATGGGGCGCCCGAGCGCGGCCGGAAAAAAATGCCAATGGATACTTTCGAATCGGCTTGGGGAGTCGCAATGATCTGCACCGTCGCGGAGGCAGCGTCATCGAAGGCGGGCGGGTCACCGAGCGAAAGGTTCATTTCCCAAGGCGTATTGCCCAAACTCTCACGCGCAGCCATTCCGGCCATTTCCACGATGCCGCCCGATGCGAGCAAAGAGACCGTGGAAATGCATTGTTCGCCGATGGCTCGACGACTGGTATCGTCCAAGATGTTTTCCCACGTGCGAACGTCGGGCTTGTCAGCTCGTGCTTCCAGCGCGCGACCAAGCAGCGGGTGTTCATGGGCGACCACCCGCTCCGTCGTCGATGCATTGGCCTTGCCAAACCAATGACGTTGCCGCTGGAATGGGTACGTCGGCATGGCGATTCGACGATATGGATGCGGCCCGTCCAATCCTTCCCACCGAATGGAAAATCCGCGAACGTAAAGCCCTGCAAGGCTCTCGAGCAGCGCTCGGTAAACGGGCACGCGCGGCCGCAACGAAGGAAAGACATGCAATGCATTGCGACCTTCGGTCGATCGCCCCATTTTCGTCGGACTGGGACCAATCTCGAGACAAGCGTCACAACCAAGCGATGAAATCCGCGAAATGATGCGTTCCCAGTCGGTGGTGGTGGCGAATCGCTGCGTCCAATACGTCTTGGTGCCCAGGGATGCACTCGAAGAAGCATCACCAAGGCTGGGTAGAAACGTGTGCCTCGGCGCCTTGACCACAATACGCGACAACTCCCTCGAAAGTTGCTCGTGCTCTCGACCTTGACTTTGCTCGAATCGAGCGAGCGCCACGGCGAGACCAAGAGCAGACGAAAGATCCAGCGCGCCGGCAGCCCACGCGGCGACGCATTCCCCGATACCATCGCCAGCAACCACGGCAGGCTCGAATCCCCACGAGCGCCATAGCTCGACGAGTGCATATTGGAGAAGAAACAACGCGATATCTTCATCGATGGAAGCTTGCGGCGACGCATCGGAGTTTTCGGCTTCGAGGAGGTGTGCAACGCGCCGACCGACGAGCGCGTGCACGGCATCGTCTGCGTGTCGTAATGCATCCCGAAGCGCCGGCGGAACGGCTCGAACGGCCCCCAGAATGGCCCGCACTTGGGCACCTCGTCCCGTGAACACGAATGCGATACGCCGACGTGCAGAAATGTTTTCGACATGCCCCGTCAGATACGCGCTGGCCACTCCATCGAGATAATCGCTGAGTTGTCCGGTCGCGTCGGCGGACGTGGCCACGACCGCTGCAAAGCGATGATCGAAGTGCATGCGCCCCGCGCCGAGCGTATGACATTGGTCCCCCAGCGGAAGCTCGGCATGTGCAGCAAGATGCCGCAATGACTGCTTTGCTTGATCACGAAGCGCATTGCTCGTTTTCCCAGACAATACGAATAGATGAAAAGGTCTTTCGATTTTGTCTTGCGCGCGATGCGTGATGGGGGGTTCTTCGAGCACGACGTGCGCATTCGTCCCGCTCAGCCCCGTCGCGCTCACGCCGACGAATCGCGGCACGTTCGTGCGTTTCCACGCCATTTCTTCAACCGGAATCACGAGCGACGTGTCGCTGATGTTTGCGTGAGGCGTGAGCGATTCGAAATTCAAGTTGCGCGGAATGGTGTCGTGGCTCAAAACCAGCACGGCTTTGATGAGTGATGCCATGCCCGATGCTGCTTCGGCATGGCCAATGCACGACTTGACGGAACCGAGCACGCAATGGCTGCCGTCCTTTCGTGGTTGCCCGAGGACTTGTCGCAAAGCTTCGAGCTCGACGGAATCGCCAAGAGGCGAGCCGTTGCTATGCACCTCGACATACCCAATTTGATCGGCGGCCACGCGCGCATCTTGCAATGCCGCACGAATGACGTCGGCCTGCGCCTGACCATTCGGCGCGGTGAGACTCATTGCCCTGCCATTTTGATTTGCCGCCGAGCCTCGGATGATCGCATGAATTTGATCATCGTGCCGATGGGCATCCGAAAGCCGCTCGATCAAAATGAAACCCGCCCCCTCGGCCCGAACGTATCCGTTGGCGTGCGCATCGAACGTTCGACAACGCCCATCCGGGGACAAGATTTGTAGGGATGCGAGCAGATTCGACGTTTCCGGGGATAAAATGAGGTTGACCCCCCCGACGAGCGCCATGTCGCATTCGCCTCGACGCAAGCTTTGACAAGCCAGATGCAATGCGACGAGGGATGATGAGCACGCGGTATCGACGCTCATGGAGGGGCCACGCAAGCCCAAGTGATAAGCGATTCGGCTCGCGGCAAAAGACGACGCATTTCCCGTGATCACGTAGGGCCGCGGCTCGGTCGTCGACCCGGCGACCAAATCACTGTATTCGCGTGATGAAATGCCGACGAAGACGCCGGTCTTGGTACCGGTCATGCGACTCGGTACGACACCTGCATTTTCCACCGTTTCCCATGCAACTTCCAAGAGAAGGCGCTGCTGGGGATCCATGTCGGCAGCTTCGTGGCGGCCGAGTCCGAAGAATTGGCCATCGAATTGATCGATGCCTTCCAAGAGCCCGGCCCAATGTGCTGCTGGCTGCGGCGCGGTTCTCGAAACCCCCCAACGCGCCGCCGGAACTTCGATGATCGCGTGAACACCCGCTCGAAGCGCGTGCCAAAAGCTCGCCGGGTTCGATGCTCCACCGGGAAACCGACAACCCATGCCGATGATGGCAATCGGCGCAAACTTCGCCCGCTCGGCAGCCGCGAGCTTTGCCTCCATTTTTTCGAGTGCATGCAAAGCACGCTCGAGCGTCGAGCCTCCGGAGGACGGGCGTGTCGCCATTGCAATCCCCTCAATACCTCACATCACCGGGCGCCGCCGTTCGAAAAATGCCACACCCCTTGCTCGAAAATCGCCGCGCGACTCGAGCATGCAACACCGTGATACGGACGACCATTCAAGTGCCGCGAAAACACCAATATACAATTGATTCACGAAAGCAGTGATTTACGGTGCCGCCGCGACGAGCAACCTCATTTGATCTAGCTCGTTACACCGCATTCAAGCCCAACCTTGACGATGTCGAGATTGAGTTTGACATAAAAATTGATGTAAAATCGGCCTATTTTCTCCCGATTTTTTTCCGACGCCTGAGGGACGATGACATTGTACACGAGCACGGCGTTCATCGTCATTTGGCCAACGAGAGCGGACAGGGGTTGACCCTGAGCAAAGATCCCCGGCCACACCGAATTAATGAATACGTCGCGAATGTCGGTGCCGGCCCCCTCGAGCTCTTCGACGATCATGGCACCTGCGCCATCGACCATCTGCAGAAGGTCATCGAACGTGTACTTTTTCACCGGCAGATGCGGGTTTTGTTCAATCCCCTCGAGGACTGCCTTGGCGATGGGTTCCCTGCTCGCTCGCCACAACTCAACGGCTTCCTGTGCCCACTCTTCCATTGGCCCCTCGTACCATGGTGTCCTCCTGTCTACAAGCGGCATATGCGTGCGCTTCGGTGCATCGAGATGCCAGACACCCTTCGCGCCTCGCGCGGAAACGTACGCCATCGCTCAAATTACGAACGCCCCGTCAGCGCCGATGACGTCGACATTGCGTCCGTTGCCATCGAGCAACTTATCGGCACGACTCGCGATACCTCACGAAACCCGCTGCGGGCTTTGCGCGCACAGGCCCCGCCACACGTGCACCGATGCCCCCACACGCTCGCTCGAAAACGCCTCCAGCCACGGCAACGCTGCCCCGCTCGATGCTCCGCCGGAAACGTGCGCGCCATGTCGTCCGTCGGGTTTACGAGCCGTGCTGCCGTCGACTCGGCGAACGCCCCCAGGTCGTCGCACACGTCACGCAAGCCGTCCACGCCTGCTTCGATGTAGAGCCCGAGCGTTTCTTTGGTGCCCAAACGAAGCATGTCCACCATCGAACGAGGTTCGTCCAAACGCTCGCTGCGGATGCGTTTGTTTCGACAAACTGGCATCATGGTCGGCTTGCGCGCGGCGGCACTTCTACAGAGACAAACTCGGATCAAGCCGCAAACACTCCGCAAAATCAAGCTCGCTTCCGTGCGAAGTTTGCTTTCGTCGTCGCCTCGGTGCATAGCCCTGCGCTCAAATGTCTCGTCCGCAGCTCCTGTCCATCCCCGAACGCATCGATGCATCACCGCGCTTCACCGGCCGCGGCGTGACGATCGCCCTCGTCGATAGCGGTTTCTACCCACATCCCGACCTCATGCGCCCCAAACGGCGCATCAAGGCATACGCGGACGCAACGCGCGACGAAGCGGTTGCCGACGAGTTCTTCACGCCTCGCGCGTCATCGTGGCACGGCACGATGACCGCCTGCACCGCCGCCGGAAATGGCTACGTTTCGGGGGGGCGATACCGCGGACTCGCGCCTGACGCCGAAGTCGTGCTCATCAAGGCGATGTCGATCGAAGGGCGCATCAAAGGCAAGGACGTCGCGCACGCGATCCGTTTTCCGCTGCGCTACCCGCACTTGAAAATCCGCGTGATGAACGTGTCGCTTTCGACAAGCGATCCTGATCTGCAAGCCGAAGTCGAAGCAGCCGTCGAAGAAGTCGTCGCCGCAGGGATCACCGTCTTTGCCGCTGCGGGCAATGCGCCTGGTCGCGCTCCTCGCGCACCGGCGTCATCGCCGCACGCCATCACCGTCGGAGGCCTCGACGACAAGGGCGAACGCGAAGGAGAAGCCGATGCCTCGCTTTGGCCATCGAGCTACGGGACGATCCGCGAAGGCTTGGACAAACCCGACCTCGTCGCACCGGCGATTTGGGTCCCAGCGCCGATGCTTCCCGGAACGCTCGTGGCGCGCGAAGCGATGACTCTTTTTCAACTTCTGTCGGTGCTCGAAGAATTGTCCGTCGAACAGGGTTTTTCCGAGCAAAAGCAGCGTGCGACACGCGAGGAAATCGCGTCCGTCAATGGGCTCATCCAGGCGGTGTCGGCACGTATCAATCGGCAAAAGTACATTTCGGTCGATTACCAACACGTGGACGGTACGTCGTTTGCCGCTCCCATTGCCGCCAGCGTCGCGGCTCAAATGCTGGAAGCAAACCCGAATCTGACGCCGGCTCAAATTCGCGAAGGGCTTCTCGCGACGGCCGCGCCGATGCCGCAATATCCCAAAATACAGCAAGGCGCAGGGCTTCTGAGACCTCGCCAAGCGGTGATGTGGGCGCAGCAAAAGAAGGACGACAAGACCGTCGCCGCCGTCGAAGAAGGCGCTCTCGAATAGGGAGCGGGTCTGGACTTGGACGCTCGCTCCGCGCGCGTGGGACGCGCGCTACGCGAGGCTAGTCACGATGGGGGGCTCGCAGGCGGCCCTATAAGTGTTTTTGCCAAAGGCAAAAACACGGGCCGACTGCTCTGCCCCCCATACCCCCGAGACCTAACCGGAACCAGGACAGGAAGTTTGGGAGCTTCTGCGATCTCTCAGTTTCGCAATTACAACACGGTGGGATCGAGAATCGCACCCGTGTTGGTCAAACCGCTGGGCGTGCTGCCGCCGAAGATGATCAGCTTGCCGCTGGCATTGACGCTCGAATGCTGCGTCCGAGCGGTCGGTCCCGACGGAATGGGCTTCTTGCTCCACGAGTTCGTGACAGGATCGTAAAGAGCTCCCGAACTGAGCTGCACGTTGTTGACGTTTTGGCCGCCCCAGACGATGAGCTGCGGAGCAATCCAAACGTGGGTGTGGAATTGGCGCAATTCGGGCGCGCTATCGGACGTAATCACGCTCCACTCGATCTTCGGTTTGTACCGCGCCCCCGTCGGGGACAAACTATTGGCGGAATCTTGACCGCCCCAGATGATCATTTCGGTGCCGGTCCATGCGCTGCCATGACGCGCGCGCGCCGGAGGCTGCCCGTCTTTGACGGAAACCCACGATGCAGCATTTGGATCGAATTCGCCACCATCGCCGAGGTAGCCGAAGTCGAGGCCATTGAATCCATAGCCGCCGAACACGACCATATCGGTGCCGGTCCAAACGGCAGAGTGGTACGCCCTTGCGCTGGGCGGCAAACCATTCGGGGGAATGGTTTCCCAGGTGTCCGCACCGACGTCGTAGGCCGCGCCATCACCATAATAATTGATGCCGTCGGTACCGCCCCAAACGAGCATCTTGGTGCCGGTCCAAACGATCGAATGCCCATAACGCGGAGATGGCGCATTGACGGTGGTCGTCGCGGTCCAGGTGTTCGTCACGGGATCGAAGACGCCACCGGTTTGGAGCGCGCCGCCGTTATCGCCGCCCCACACGATCATCTTGGTGCCCGTCCAAACGGCCCGAGCTTCTTTTCGGGACGTCGGCGCATTGGAAGTGCTGGTCGACTTCCACTTGTATCCCGCAACGTTGAGCATGCCGCCGGTATTGGTATTGCCACCGCCGACGTCACCACCCCAAACGATCATTTCGCTGCCCGTCCATACCGCCACGTGATTCGACCGAGCGGAGGGAGCATCTTTCCAGGGCGTCGGTTCCCATGCATCGGCGCACTTGCCGGCAACGCACGAACCAAAGCACGGATGATCGCACGATCCGCAATCGGCACTCGACGTTTGCAAATCGATGCACCGAGCAGGTGCCAAACAATACGAATCACCAGGCGTCGGGCATGCGCACGTTCCACCAGAACACACCGTGCCGGGCTTCAGCGCACAGTCCGCTGCCGCAAGGCATTCGACGCATTGGCCCTTGGGGACGTCGCAGATCGGAATGGGCGTCACGCAATCGGTATTCGACACGCAGACGCTCGGATTGCCGCCGGCGCCCCCAACCGATGACCCTCCGTTCCCGCCAGCGCCCCCACCGCCATCTCCGCCGGATCCACCACCGCTGGACGACGAGGTCGACCCCGGCGTTGGCACCGTGGGAAACGGGATGTCGTCCTGGCATCCACCGACGAGCAGCATGATCGCTGCAGAAACTCCGACGAGCCCGCCAACACCAATTCTTACGATCCTTTGCATGCTCAAGGCCTCCAAACGCGCCTGCGCTACGCCAACGATAAGGCGCACGACGATAACAGAACCGCCGACGTCCGTCGCGGTCGTTGGCGTTTTTGATTCGTTGCCGAAATACGTCAGCCGTTCATGGCTTTTCGGAAACCATTGACGAGCCGTTCGATATCGCGCTCCGGCACCGAACACAGGCCCACTCGAAGCGCGCCCTGCGCCGGAACGACGAAAATGCCTTCGTCCCGAAGCCGCGCCGCAACGCGAGTCGCATCGTCGCAGAATACGGTCGTGAAAAACCCGCCATCGTACCGCGGGTATACGAGCCCCGCGGCGCTCGCAAGCTCGTTCCATCGAGCCACTCGACCATCGAGGAGCGCCTTCAGCGCACTGCGCTCACGCTCGATGCGCAAGCGAAGATCCGGATCGACGAGACAACGTGTGATGGCTGAAAGGCCGGCCGCGTTGCAGTTCGACCACGTACCTCGACACGCAAAGGACAAGGCACTTTGCACGCGTGTTCGCTCCGCTGCGTCGGGACAAACCGCCACGAGCGCGCCGACACGCAATCCATATTGCGTGAACGACTTCGACGACGACCACGCAAAGAGCACCATCGCATCGTTTGCGAGGCGAAGCGCTGCATCGACGGTTTCGGACGGATCCCGTCTGCCGTATCGAGCGTAGGCAAAGTCGATCAAGACGACCACCGGACCACGCTTCGACGCACGACGCACGGCATCTTCGACGCCGCGAAAATCATCGGCATCCAGCGAATACCCCGTGGGATTGTGACAAGGCGTGTTGAGAAAAACGAGCGCTCGGCCTTGGGCATCGAGCACGCCTTGAAGCTTGCGATCGAGGTCTGCGACATCGAGTTTGCCTCGATCGTCGAACATGCGAAACGTCGTGAGCGTGCGGTCTGCTTCGTCCGCGAGCGTCTTGTACGGACCCCAGTAAAACCCTGACGTCAGCAGCATTTGTTGCGGCTCGAGGAAGTTCGTGATCGCATGTCGCAAAGCGCCGCTGCCTCCTGGCGTGGCAACCGCGGTGGCCCATGCAGCCGCAGGACGCTGCCCGAGCACATCGGCGATCACCGCTTGCAGAAAAGCGGGCGGTCCAGCAATCGGCGCGTAGGCAGCACCGACTTCCGGCGGCACCTCTCGAAGCGCATCGACGACGCCGGAGATGATCGCGAGTTTGCCGTCATCATCGAGCAGCGCGCCAACCGTGGCGTTCACGACGGACTCGCCCGCTTTCTTTCGAGCTTGGGCCTCCGCGTTGAGCGCAAAGATGGGGTCATCACCGGGCCGAGCGGTACGGGCGGGAATCAAGAACTCCATGGGCTCCGTCGGTATCACGAACCGGCCAACGCGGGTAAGCATCGAGATTCGCCCTGGAAGTTCGAGCAGGCGCACCCACGAACGAGCCCCTTCTGCCCTACTGCGCTACCATTCGTCCCATGCTGAAGCCCGCCGAGCCCACTCGCGATGGCCGCACTTCGTCTTGCGCGCCGCCGCTCGTTGCCATGTTCGTCGCTGCCGCGCTCATCGCATCGACGCACCAAGCAACCGCGCAAAACAGCAGGGAAATCCCCGGCGATTCAATGCCGCGCACGGGCGGCCCAAGCAGCTCGGGCGAACAACGTCCCGGATGGTACGAACCCGTAGCAACCGCAATGGCGGGGGACCTTCCGCTCATCTCGGCGACCAGCGAAACCGAGTGGGATATTCCGGGGCAGATCGTCGTCGATGCGCACGACAACCTCGACACGAAGGACATCGCAGCGCTCGCTGCCGACTTTGGTTTTTCCTTTGTGCCCACACGACTGGAAAGTTCGACGCGTATCGAAATCGCGTCCGTGCCCGCGGGCGACATGCCCGGCGTGCTTGCGCGACTCGCACGCGATCCGCGCGTGGAACATGCCGAGCCTCTCGCCAAGGTTCGCGCGATGTTCGTCCCGAACGACCCCGATATGAAGCAGCAGTGGCACATGGAGCGTATCGGTGCCCCGCGCGCATGGGATTTCGCCATCGGGCGAGGCGTTACAGTGGCCGTCGTCGACACGGGCATCGCTTGCGAAGATCACGGGCCTTTCACGAAAGGCTCGGACCTCAAAGCGACCGAATGCGTCCCTGGATGGAACTTCGTTTCGGGCAACGAGCATGCGAACGACGATCAAGGTCACGGCACGCACGTGGCGGGAACGATCGCGCAATCGACGAACAACGCGCTCGGCGTGACGGGTGTTGCGTTCGGCGCGCGCCTCATGCCTGTCAAAGTGCTCAACGAAGAAGGTTGGGGCACGACGGCAGACGTTGCGGACGGCATTCGCTGGGCGGCGGACAACGGCGCACACGTGATCAACTTGAGCCTTGGCGGACCACGTAACTCACGAGTGCTGCAAAAGGCCATCGATCATGCGCGAAGCAAGGGGGCCGTCGTCGTTGCAGCAGCGGGCAATTCCGGCGGAAACGTGGGTTATCCCGGAGCGTCCGACGGCGTCATTGGTGTCAGTGCGACAGGCGCCGACGACAAACTCGCGCCGTTCTCGTCGCGCGGCAAAGGCGTCGACATCGCGGCCCCCGGCGTCAAGGTCGTACAACAGACGATCTGCGAAAAAGGCCGCAACAACTGCTTGATTTTCCCCGGCTGGAACGGAACGTCGATGGCTTCGCCGCACGTCGCCGGAGCCGCTGCGCTCGTCATGAGCCTCGGCGTAACGGATGCCGTCGCTGTCGAAGACGCGCTTCGCGACAATGCTCGCAAGGTCGACGACTCGGATCGCGGACGATTGCTTTACGGAGCGGGCATTCTCGATGCCGCCGCTTCCCTGTCTGCAGTGACCGTCAAACACACCATTTATCGCTTGCTCGCGCTTCTCGTCACCACGCTTCTCGTCGCTCGTGCTGCACGCAAGCAGAACGATTCGGCGACGAGCCCGTGGCGCCTCGCATTCATGCTCCCAGCGCTTGCTGCGGGACCCGGTTTGTTCTTCTTCGCGCCATGGATCTTACCGCGCGTGAGTTTGCCCGTGGACGTGCTCGCTCGTCCCATTGCGGACATGGACCTCTTGGTCGGCGTTTCGCTACACCGATTCCTGCCGCTCGCGAATGCGCTCGTGCCGTTTGCCCTAACGGCAGTGCTCTTCGGCGTGAAGCGACTTCGTCCTGCCATTGCAGGCCTAGCGACGGGCACTGCGGCGTATCTGTTCGCCACGGTCGCCATGAGCTCCGCTGCCGGCCCGTTCGGTCGCGTGGCGCTCGTCGCGTGGTGCGTCCTCAATGCAGCCATCTGCATGTGGATCGCTCGCACGAACCTTGCTGAAACGCGCTGAGCCGATCCTTGGTCGGATGATTCTGTCACCGGAGAGTTCACGCATGCGTCTTCGACATTCGCTGATTGCGCTCGCCATCGTCGCGTTTGGTTGCGGTGGTTCGGCAAGTGAAACTCCATGGCCTGCCGAACCCGAGGGCAAGGTGCTCGGTCCAGCAGGTGAAACGGCGCAGCCCGAGGATGGGCGTCCCGTCGTCGTACCCGACGGCGGCGCGCCGAACGTCGAGCCATGAACGATCGCCGGCGCGGCTGGTCGCTAGCGCTGCTCTTGTCGTCCGCGCTCCTCGTCGTGCCGCTGCTCGTTTGGTTTCTCTTGCCAAACCATGACCCTCGCCCGCCCAAAAAGCCGCGACCCCGTCCTTCCGTTGCTGCGACGACGCAGCCGGAAGCAACAAACATTCGCTCCGAGCTACCAGCGCCGGCCCCTCGACCAGTTGATACGAAACCAAACGAAGATGAGCCGGCCGAAGAAGGTGTGGCGGGTTCGGTCGTGGATGCGGACGGGCAACCCGTCGCGAAGGCGTTCGTGGGTTGCGACGATCGCAGCTCGCACATCACGACGAGCACCGATGCGGATGGGCGGTTTCGTCTGCCGATCGAAGCGGACGGTTGCTCGGTGATTGCGCATCATCCCGAGTTTCCGTCGTCCGATCGCGTGCGCATTCAAGCAGGCAAGGACAACGTCGTGCGGCTCGGCAGCGGAGGCACCATCGAAGGCGTCGTCGTCGACGAGCAAGGCCGACCGGTGGCTTCGTATCGGCTGTCGGTCGAGGTGTTCTTGCCGAAGACCGAAGGCGCGGAATTGGGACCACGCGGCCGGCCGCGGCAAGTGAACGAAGAATCAGGCGCTTTTCGGCTCGAGCGTATGCCGGCTGGAAAGTACGTACTCGTAGCAAGTGCGTCGGGACAACCTCCGGGCAAGAGCGACAGCATCGATGTGGACGCTGGACAAACCTTGCGCAACGTGCGCATCGTCTTGCCGCGCCCGGCAACGCTCACGGGAACGATTCGCGATGAAGCGACGCGCGCACCCATCGCAGGAGCCGTCGTGCAGCTCGATGGTATGGCGGGCGGTGGAGGTCCGAATGCGAATCCCCCGGCGACGACAGATGCACAAGGAAACTATTCGCTCACTGGAGTGCCTCCCGGCCCGTTCTCGGTGCGCGTCGACCACAGCGACTACATGAGCCGCACCGTGGCGGGTTTGACCACGCGTGGTGCGTCATCGATTCGTGAAGACATCATGCTCAAGCCGCAAGGCGATGGTGGCCCGAGCAGCGAGATGGAAGGCATCGGAGCGATGCTGGCCCCCTCCCCTTCCGGCATCATGATCGCATCGGTCATCGAATCCGGACCTGCCGCGAATGCCGGACTCAAACGGGGAGACAGGTTTGTCCGGATCGATGGTGTCTCGGCGCTCGAAATGACCCTATCGGACGCGATGCAGCGCTTGCGTGGCCCCGAAGGATCGCGCGTGGCCATCACCGTTGCTCGGGAAGACGAAGGCAATGTCGACGTAACCGTCGTACGCGCTCGTATCGAATACTAGCGTTGCGAGCTGACGTTCCGGCGGACCTCCGTGCTAATGCTCCAGCCATGTCCACGAACAAGGCTGAATTGCCGCCGCCGGGCGCACCCGATGTCCTCTACATCATCGATTTGTCCGGGTACGTCTTCCGTGCTTACCACGCGATCCAAACGCCTCTGAAGAGCCCCTCGGGCGAACCCACGCACGCGACGTACGGCACGGTGAGCATGTTGGCGAAGCTCGTGGACGAGCGAAAACCCGCCTACCTGGCCGTTGCGATGGATTCACCCGGAAAAACCTTCCGGGACGAGCTCGACGAACGGTACAAGGCAAACCGTCCCCCGCCGCCGCCGGATCTGCCGCTGCAGATGGCTCGCTGCAAAGAGATCGTCGAGGCGTATCGCATTCCGATCTACATCGGCGATGGCCTCGAAGCGGACGACTTGCTCGCCATTGCGGTCATGCGTGCGAAGGAACGCGGCTTGCGCGTGGTCATCGTGAGCGCCGACAAGGACCTGCTGCAGCTCGTCGATGCCGATCGCGTCGTGATGTGGGACGGGCGCGACAAGGTGTACGGGCCGGCGGAAGTCATGGACAAGTTCGGCGTGCCGCCGTCGCAAGTGAGAGACTTGCTCGCGCTGGTGGGAGATTCGAGCGACAACGTGCCGGGCGTGCCGGGCATCGGCCCGAAGACGGCGGCGGAATTGCTGAAGGAATTCGGCACGCTCGAAGGCATCTACGCAGCGCTCGACAAGGTCAAACGACCGAAGCTCCGAGATAGTTTGAAAGCAAACGAAGTCGATGCGCGTTTGTCCCAGAAGCTCGTGACGCTGCACGTCGACACGGACATCAACTTCGACATCGACGAGCTTCGTTACGGCGGTGCTGACCTCGCAAAACTTCGCACAATGTTCACCGAGCTTGGATTCACGCGCTTCATCAAGGCGGTTCCCGTTGCAGCTCCCGCTGCGGGGCATCGGCGATCCATCACGAACCTCGGTGACCTCGAGGCATTCGCAAAAGGCATCCGCGACGCGGGGCGCGTGGCCATCGAAGTGCACGGGACGTCGCACGAAGCGATGCGAGCGCACATCTGCGGCATCGCGATGGCCTACGAGCAAAGCTCGTCCGTGTACGTACCCATCGGACACCGCTACTTGGGTGTCCCTCAGCAGCTTTCGCTCGCCGACATCAAAGCTGTTCTCGGTCCCATTTTGGAAGACCCGAAGGTCGCCAAGATGGCGCACGACACGAAGTACTGCGACGTCGTGTTGAGGCGTCATGGCATTCGCCTCGCGGGCACGACGTTCGACACGATGCTCGCGAGTTACCTGTTGGACTCGGAGGCTTCGCACGAGCTTGCTGCGGCCGCCGAGCGCGAAGCGGGCATCAAAATGGCCACGTTCGAGGACATTGCGCCGAAGAAGCGGGGACAAACCCAGCGCGGCCTGGACGATGTCGAGATCGATCCAGCAACGAATTACGCTGCGGCGTTTCCCGAAGCCGTGCTCGCGACTGCGGAAAAACAGGCGCCAAAGCTGGCCTCGGCGCACTTGGATGATCTCCTGACGAAGATCGAGTTGCCCCTTGCTTCGGTGCTTGCGCAGATGGAGCTCACGGGCGTTCTCGTCGATCCTGTAGCGCTCGCAGCGCTTGGAGCGGAAATGTCCAAGGAGCTCGACGTGCTGGAAAAACGCGCGCATCAAGCCGCCGGACGCGAGTTCAACCTAGCCTCGCCAAAGCAGCTCGAAACGATCCTCTTCGATACGTTGGGGCTCAAAAGTACTCGTAAAACCAAGACGGGTCGGTCGACGGATGCCGACGTGCTCGAAGCGTTGTCCGATGATCATCCGCTCCCGGCGATCGTGCTCGAACATCGCGCGATCGCGAAGCTCAAGGGCACGTACGTCGATGCTCTTCCGCGTCTCGTGCATCCAGAGACGGGGCGCATTCACACGCGATGGAGCCAAGCGGTCGCAGCGACTGGGCGCCTGTCGTCGCAAGATCCGAATCTGCAAAACATTCCGATTCGTACGGATTTGGGGCGGATGATTCGGCGCGCGTTCGTCGCACCGAAAGGGTTTGTCATTCTGAGTGCCGACTATTCGCAGATCGAGCTTCGCGTGCTCGCGCATTTGTCGAACGATCCGGTGCTCGTGGATGCGTTCCGCACGGGGCAAGACGTTCACACGCGCACGGCGATGGAGATCTTCGGCGTGGGTGCGGCGGATGTGACGAGCGAGATGCGACGTCGAAGCAAGACGATCAACTTCGGCGTGATCTACGGGATGGGCGAATCAGCGCTCGCGCGGCGTCTTGGGATCACGCGCGTCGAAGCAGCGCGCTTCATCGATGCGTACTTCCAGCGCTACCGCGGTGTTCACGAATTCATGGAACGCACGATGACGGAAGCGCGACACACGGAAGTGGTTCGCACGCTGATGGGGCGAAGGCGTCTGGTGCCGGATCTGCACACGGCGGATCGAGCGCGGCGCGCGTATGCGGAGCGCATCGCGCAGAACACGCCGATCCAAGGTTCGAGCGCGGATTTGTTGAAGCTGGCGATGGTTCGTCTTGGCGAACCCATCGTACCCGGCGCACGCATGGTGCTCACGGTGCATGACGAGCTCACGTTCGAGGTGCCCGAGGATCGCGTGGACGAAGCGAAAGCGAAGGTGCGTGAAGCGATGGAGGGCGTGTTCGAGCTATCGGTGCCGCTTGTGGTGGACGTGGGAGCGGGCCCGACGTGGGCCGATGCGCATTGACGTTTCGGGCGCGATTGGTTGGAGCACAAAACACGAATGGCCGCTGCTCAACGGGGAGCAGCGGCCTTGTGCTGTTGTCGCGCGTCGGATCAGCGCGCTGCGGCGGTGCCGGCTTTGTGGAGCGCGGCAGCGAGGCGCCCGGCAACGCGCGATGCGCGCTTGCGAGGGATGGTGCCCTTGCTAGCGGCGCGTGCGAGTTTGCTCTGAGCGCTGCGCACGGTAGCGTTCGCGTCGGCGGGAGCCGCTTTGATAGCCGTACGGGCCTTCTTGACCTCGGTACGGAGAGCGGACTTGGAGGCGCGATTGCGCTCCGTCCTCTTGAGGCGCTGGCGGTTGCGCTTTTCGGCAGATGCGTGATTGGCCATGTGACTTCCTACTTCTTCGCCGCCGCGTCTTCAGCGGCGTGTTTGCCGGGCGCGTCGGGGGCGTTCGGGTTGTACCCGTCGAGGTGGATGGGGAATTTCGGCGTGCCGTGAGCGCGGAGGTCGCGCTTGTTTGCGGTACCACCGCGGCGCGACTTGCGCTTGCGAATGCGGCTCGTTTGCTGCGTTGCGGAGACCATGGGGGGGCGGAGTTTATTCGGGGTATGTGTCATGTCAAGCGGCAGCACCGAATTTTCTCAGGATCCGGCGCTGCCGCTCACGTGTTCAGGGACGAATCGGAACGCCTACGGTGAACGACGGTTTGGCGAATGGACCGACGTTTGCGCCTTTCAGCGCGGCTTTTACGCATTCGGATTTGCCGTTTTTCGCGGCCCAGCCCGATACGCTGACACTGCTGACGGCTCCGCTCGAATTGAACGTCACGCTCGCGGACGAAGGTTCGTCGGCTCCAGCAACGCACGCCTTTGCGCCCGGCGCGACGGACCGAATGGCCGCTGCGACGGAGCCCTGCGGAGGTTGCTCGGGAATCGTCTGACTTCCCGTTTTCGCAGCAGCAGGTGTTGCATCGTCCGCGTTGACGGGTTTGTCCGTCGAACCACCGACGGCCTCGGCCATGGCGCTCGACAAATCACCCGGTTTTTTGCCAATCCCGCTCGCGGTCGGAAGCGCCGTTGGAACGGCAGGCTCGGGCGTTGGTGCGGGCGCAGGTGCAGCGTTGTCGTCTGCGTGAGCAGCAGCGACCTTCGCCGGAGCTTTCGCGGACTCGGCCGGCTCGGCAGCGGGCAGCGAGTCGATCGACAAACCCGTCGATGCAGGCTTCGGTTCCTCGGCAATTTTTTGCGTGTCGGTGACGACGGGCGTCGTGTCGGGCTTTTCCTGAACGACTGCTGCGACGGGAGCCGGAGGCGGTTGCTGCTTGTTTTTGTAGAAGAGGAAGCCTCCTGCAGCGAGACCGAGAACAGCGACGATGGCGATCCACTTGCCTCCGCCTCCGCCTTCACTTTCGGCCTTCTTTGCGGGCTCTGCTACCGCAGCGGGAGCCGCGTCGCTCTCCTTTGCAGCCTCGTTTGTCTTGGCCGCTTCGCTCTTCTTCTTGGCCGTCTTCTTGGCTCGCGCATCGGCGATGTTCTTGACCTTCGCTCCGTCATCGGCAGCGGGTTTGTCCTCGGCCTTCGCATCGTCGACGAGGTCGTGAGCAGCCGGTTTTGCCGCGGCAGCAGCAGCCACTTGCTCAGGCGTCGCTGCTTGATTGATCGCGTTCAGGTCGACACGACCCGAATCCTCTTTCCCTGCCTCGATGGGTCGCGGCGGAGGTACCGACGCTTTGGGCGGCGGTACGGACGGGATTGGAGTCGATTGTCGCGCCGGTTTGTCTTGCGGAACCGAATCCGTGGACGGAGGAGGCGGCGTCGAGACGCTCGGTTTTGACGTCGCCGAAGACGCTCCTGCCTGACTGGCTCGTGCCGCAAGCTCCTTCAAAGAAGGCCGTTTGGACACGGCACCGCTCGTCGGGGCAGCCGACGGGCTCGAGGGCTTGCCGGCCGAGCCGGAGTTCGAATCCTGAGACATGGCCTTTTCTCCTGATGCACTCCGCGCACTGATGGCCGCGGAAACGTTCACACTTTGACCTTCACCCGGCTCGGGTTCGAGCGCGGGTTTTGCAAGAAGCGCCGCAAGTTGCGCGTCATCTGCGCGCGACGCATTCGTTGCTGCTGCAACGATTTTCGCCGCACGGGCTTCCCATGCGACATCGTCACTCGATGGTGCTGGCCACGATGCAAGCATCGCTTCGGCCTTCGCACCGAGATCCACTTTTTGCTGGGGGCTCATGGTGCGTCCCCTCCAAACCCATGTTTTTCCAAATGTTCACGCAGCTTGCGCCGCGCTTCGTGCACACGCCAAGCCACCGTTCCTTCTGGACAATCGAGCACTTTCGCCGCTTCTTCGTGACCCATGCCGTCGATGCAGACGAGAACCAAGGTCGTTCGAAGCGTGTCGGAGAGTTGATCGATTCCGTCGCACAGCGTCTTGGCCAGCTCGCGATCCTGCGCGCTACGCGAAGGATCGGAACCGTGACTCGTTCGGTGCTCCATGAGGAGCGGCTCGACGCGAGGATCATCGGTGGGCATCGCATCTCGCCGCGGTTTTCGCGCCCGAATGACGTTCAGCGAAAGATTGACCGCGATCCGATACAGCCAGGTGAACGGCTCGCTCCGACCATCGAAACGATCGAGCGCCTGGTAGGCTCGGACGAAGGTCTCTTGCGTCACGTCCTCGGCCTCCGCGCCTGAGCGCACGAGATGAAACGCGAGGCGAAAAATACGCCGCTGGTGACGCTGAACGAGCGTTCCGAACGCTTGTGCGTCCCCTGCACGTGCTTGCTCCACGAGCTCACGATCGGTCGGTTTGCCCATCTTGGCCGGCTCGCTGGTCCGTGATTCGAGGGGAAATCGCCCTGGGCGACGCCGCCCGCCTTTGCCACACCGGATGCGGTCGAAAAAGCACCGGCGAGCAGCGAAATGAAGTGACTTGCCCGAGGGCCGTGGCGAATGGAAGGACGTCCGAAGAGGCCAGGTCCCGCGCCCGCAGGCGCAGCCTGTGTCCCCGAAGGTCTCCCAAAGAAGCGCCCCGAGCCACGTTCAGGCGCGCGAAGATAGCCGAACATGGCCGCTTGGACAAAGGAAGCAGCAAAAGCTTGGGACCGACTTGTCACCCGAGCAGACTTTTGCCCCATCGAGTGATCCCGCCCAACGTCGGCTCTCTCTCGGTCAAACCCGTGGATCTTTCCCTCGGGCTGCTATCGTCGATCCATGCGCAAAAACGGTTGGCTCCGCACCGCAGGCCTCGTCCTCGCCGCCTTCGCCGGAGGCGCGATCACGACCCAAGCCGTGCACGCCACAACCCAGTCCCAAAGCCCCTACAACCCGTTCGATCAACTCGCTTGGGCGCTGGTTCTCGTCGAAAATCATCACGTCGATCCCGCTCAGCGCACGAAAATCATCGACGGCGCCATCAAAGGCATGGTCGCCGAGCTCGACCCGCACTCCGCCTACATGGATGCCAAGGAGTACGCCCTCTTTCAAAGCGATACGACGGGCAAATTCGCTGGAATCGGCATCGAAGTCGACTTTCGCGACGAACGCGTGACCGTGCTCGCTCCGATGGAAGGATCGCCCGCCGACCGCGCCGGCATCAAGCCAGGCGACGAAATCGTTGCGATCGAAGGCAAACCCGTCCGCGGCGAACGCGTCGACAAGATCATCGCCATGATGCGCGGGCCCATCAGAACGCGCGTGCACATCACGCTGCGTCGCACAGGACAAACCGACCCGATCCACGCCGAGCTCACGCGCGAAGAAATCCACGTCGTCAGCGTCGTCGGAAAACGGCTCGACAACGACATCGCCTACCTGCGCATTCGCCAGTTCCAAGAAGGCACGCACGACGAGCTGCTTCGAGCCACTGCGAAATTGCGCGCAGAAAACGCGCGACCGCTGCGCGGCGTGCTGCTCGACGTGCGCAACAACCCCGGCGGGCTCATCGACGAAGCCCAAGCCGTCGCCGACGAAATGATCGACTCCGGAGGGATCTACTCCACACGCCATCGCGGAAAAATCATCGACGAACAACGAGCATCCGCAGGAGGATCACTAGCGTCGCTGCCCATCGTGACGCTCGTGAACGAATACTCCGCCAGCTCCTCGGAGCTGCTCGCCGGAGCGATTCAGGACAACAAACGCGCGCTCATCGTTGGCACTCAAACGTTCGGCAAGGGGTCTGTCCAGACAATTTTCGACTTGCCAGGCGGAACGGGCATGCGCCTGACGACGATGCGGTACTACACACCGAACGGTCGAGCGATCCAGGCACAAGGCATCTTGCCCGATGTGCTGATCGCACCTGCCAAGCCAGTTCAAGTTGGAGAGGTCGTGCGCGAGAGCGACATCAATGGTCACCTGCCTGCGGAAGCCGGTGCCGGAGCGAGGCCCCAAGGCACGACACAAGGCACGGTCGTCAAAGCGCCCGAAAACGACTCCGGGCCCTCGCGTGACGTACCGACGAACCCCGCGACAGGGACCGACTTCACGCTCGCTACGGGCTACAAGCTGCTGCTCGAACGCGCGGGCATCAAACCAGCCAACTGATTCGTCCTCAAACGGTTTGTCCCGCTCGAAGCCCCGAAACCACGGCTTCGAGCACCGTGCGCCGCTTTCCCGCGACGACGTCTCCCGCTGCTCGAATGCCCGGCCAAACCACTCCATCCGGAGCCACGATGCCCACCGATTCGAGCGCCGATGGACGCATGCCGGAAGGCCACGCGGTCGTATCCAGCGCGGGACCAAAAATCGATCCGCCGGCATCGATGCGGTCGCTTCCGGCTGCAAGCCTGATGGGCACGTCGGTCGTGTCGATCGCAAGCGCAAACGATGGCGAAACCTCGGATGGAAGGTCCTCACCCGCGCGCTGCTCAGGCGGCGAATACACGATGGCACCTGCTGCGATGCCTCCCATCGCAAGCACCACGGCATCCGCCACGACGCTCGCATCGTCGTCCACCAGCATCAGCTCGAAGCGCTCACCCGCGCGACGGAGCACCGCAACTCGACCCGCAACGACCTTCACGGCGAGCCGTTCGAGGAGCCTTCGCTGCGCAGCCTCGAACCGCAATCCGGCCGGCGATCCCACACCCACGAGCACTTCACCCACGGGCACTCCCACGTGCGATGACAGCTCCGTCGCTCGTTCGCGATCCGCCCCAAGCCACGAACCCAGAAGCACCGCGGAAACCGAAGCGTGACGACGTGCATCTGCAACGAGCTCACGCAAGCGATCTGCGAGCCATCCGAGCCGCGCGGGTTCGTCATGACGCATGGCTAGGTCGGCATCGCTGATGCGCGCTTCGTCCACGAAACGCAGGACAGGCGCATCCACCGGCAAGAAACGCATTCCTGCACGGCGCGCCAAAAATTCGCTTTCGAGCGTCGATGCAAGCGCGTCGGCATCCCATCCAGCCCGCGGTGCACGCGGCACCAGCACCGTGGTTTGTCCAAGCGAACCCAGGTCGAGCAGGCCCCTGTCTCGCCCGCGAGCAGGACGAAGCCGACCAGCCGCCGTGGCGACGATCGACGCAGGAACATCCGCGGCAGGCAAATCCCAAAGGCCCAGCGCATCCGAAAAAGCACGCACATCATCGGCGAGCGCGCGTGTGCGCAAAGGCTCGCCGAGCGTACGCGCAGCGGAGAGCCACGCTTCCCACTGAACGTCGTCGACCGCGCCGCCTCCAAGCGCGCTCGCACCAGCACCCGCCGAGACAACGGTGACGTCGAGCCCGCGCTTGCGTGCCGCGAACGCCGCCGACAAACCCGCAACGCCGGCACCCACGATGATGACTCGCCGACTCACGTGGCGTCACCCTCCGCATCGGCAGGCACGTCGACACCGAGCTCCGCGCGCACGGCTGCAATCGCGAGCGCCTCTTGCTGGGCTTGCTCCGGGCCGAGTGCGACGGCGCGCGTGCGTGCTTGTTTGACCAGGAACTTCGCCGCTTGCTGCAATCCCTCTTGCGGGGACAAACCAAGCTCTTGTGCAACGATCTGCCCACATCGCGCGGCGCAACGCATCCCTCCACAAGCTCCAAGTCCCAGGCGCGTGCGTCGCGAAACGTCGGCGACCGAGCGAGCCCATTCGTGACGAACGACGTGCCGCACCTCCGCTTCGATCACCGGCTCGCACACGCATACCGTGCACGCTTCGCGCGGGTTTGCGTGCACGCGCTCGGCAACGTGCAGCGCGCGCGAACCATGACGGAACGTGAGCCTTCGGGCAGCGATGGGCTCGATCGCGATCTGGTCGGCAAGCGAAGCGGCATCGATGATCACGTCACCGCCGGGGAGAGGTTTTTCGTGCGTGGAGGATGGGACGGACAAACCAAATCGAGCGGCCAGCACGTCGGTCATTTCTTCGGCAAACATGCGATAACTTGCGAGCTTGCCGCCGATCATGGAGTACACGCCGGGCGCTCCGTGATGCGCGTGATCGACGATCGCGTGCTCACGAGACAGCTCGTCCTCGAGCGGCCCGTACGCGTGCAGCGTGGGACGAACGCCCGCGTAGGTGCCAATTGCGCGGGCCGTGCGAATGGCGGGAAATACGCGCGATATGCCTTGCACGAGATAACGGACTTCTTCGCTGGTCGCGCGGACGTCGTCGAGGTTTCCGTAATAGTCGTCGTCGGTCGTTCCGATGACGCTCATGTTTTGCCAAGGTGCAATGAAGATTTGTCGCCCGTCGATGGTCCTCGCCGTGATGGCGTAGTTGACGAGCCTTCGGTCGTAGATGACGTGAATGCCTTTGCCCGGACGAACTCGCGCGCGACTCGGTGCAATTCCACCGAGCGATGCCGTGATGGGCGCCCAAGCGCCGGTGGCATTGACGACCGTGTGCGTGCGCAGCTTTCCGGTTTGTCCCGTCATGCGATCGCGGTATTGGACCGCGACGACTTCGCCCGAATCATGCCTGCGCTCGATACGTTCGACCGTCGTGCCAACGAAAATGCGGGCACCTCGTTCGTGCGCGTCGACGACGTTGGCCGTGCACAAGCGTACTCCGTCGATTCCCCATTCATCGAAGCTGAAGCCGCCGATCATGTCGCCGCGCAAGCCCGGCTCGAGCTTTCGCATTTCTTCCGGCGTGAGCATCGCGTGCTTTTTGCCGCGTTTGAGCGGCTGGTAGCGGTCGTACGCCTCGAAGAACGCGTCCGTGAGCGCGAACATGATTTTCATGCGGCCCTTGTCTTCGGCCGGCATGAGAAACGGCACGCGAAACAGCAAGTGCGGCGCGATCGCTTGGATGTATCCAGAATCCCGGCACGACGTGGCCGTGACATTCGGATCTCGCAGCATGTACCGCGGGCCGCCGTGGATCATGCCGCTGTTGTTGCCGCTCGCTCCGAACGCCAAGTCGTTGCGCTCGAAAAGGGCCACACGCATCCCGCGCATCGCGGCGTCGCGCGCAACGCCCGTTCCGTTCACACCTCCGCCAATCACGACGACATCCACGTCGACGTCATCGCGTCCGAGCGTTTGGCGCTGGGAGGGTGGGAGTGCGCGCTGCATGCGGGCGCGTCTCATAGCACGCGGCTGGCCATGCGCGACGTGCCGTGCGAACGAGCTGTGAATCTCGGGCAGAATCGGCCTTTGATGCGAATCGCCGACGTGCTCGACGTTCATCGCGCTCGATGACACGCATGACCAGGTTGCTCGATCGACGGGGCCCTTCTCCCAACCGCAGATGCGTCCGTTCATCGATTCGATCACCCGAATGCCGAAACGACTACGCGGACTCGATTCCGTATTTCCGCATCAATCGATAGAGCACGTACCTACTCGACAAACCAAGCGCCTTGGCTGCCCGCACGATGTTTCCGTCATGCACGGCCAAGCTCTCGCGCACCTCGGCTTCGGAAGGCTCTTTCACCGGTTCCGTCATTTCGGGCGGCAGCTCGTCATTGACATGATCCGTCGGCGTGGACGCGGCTGCATTGGGTGCGGGTGCGTCCTCGGGCCATTCGATCACGGTGCCGGCACTCGTCGACATCGCCCGCCAGAGCAACGCATCGAGCTCGCGAATGTTGGTCGTGTAAGCATGCGCCATCAGCTTTTCGACGAGGCTCGCCCGAATGTTCGGCTCGGGCAAACCATTTGTGTTCGTCGTAAAAAACCGCGCCACCGCATCGGGGCTTTTCGTCATTGCACGGCGCAACAAATGCCGCACGAGCATCGGTATGTCTTCCCGTCTTTCATCCAATCCCGGCACGGCAATACGCAAAACGAGACGAGCCGCCAAGTCGTGTTTCAAGCTTTCAGGATCGCGGTTTGTCGCGCCAAGCAGACGAAAATTCGATCGTTTCGTCGTCGTTCCGCCGAGGTTGTGGTATTCGCCTCCTTCGTCGAGCACACGCAATAGATTGGCCTGAAGGTTTTGCGGTAATTCGCCAATTTCGTCCAAAAAAAGCGTCCCGCCATCAGCCGAGCCAATGAGCCCCGGCCTCTCGGTCATGCCTGGATTGGGATAATTCTTTACGTTGCCAAAAAGCTCCGCATCGACGATGCCCGCTGGAATGGTCGCGGCATTTCGAGCAACGAAAGGTCCACGAGCACGAGCGGACAATGCATGCACGGCGCGCGCACAAAGCTCTTTGCCCGAACCACTGCCTCCAAGCAAGAGCGTGTGCCCGTCGGCTTTGGCCATCCAAGCAAGCTGATCCCGAAGTCGCCATACGGCCGCGCTTTCTCCGACGATACCGTGCGCATCCGGCGCGCCGAATACGGGCGCGCACTCGAGCGATGCCGTGTGCAGCAGTTCGAACTTCCGCGGCCGCAACGTGCAATGGAGCAAAAGCTGTCCTTTGAGGAGCAAGGAATCACCTGGAGCGACCAAACACTTGTCGACGCGTCGTCCATCGAATTCCAAAATACATTTACCAATTCTTTCGATCTGCAGTTTTCCGCGATCGACACGAATACGCAGTTGTTCCCGCGACAAACCAGGACTCGAAAGCGGCGGCATACGTTCGATCAATCCCGGGCGCTGCCGGTAAAACACGACACGCTCGGTTCCACCCTGTTCGGGCGCGCCGCGCCCAAGAATGCGCGCCCCACCGCCGTCATCGAAAAGCGCCACTTCTCCAATACGCTCGGGCTCCGCCGGTAACCATGCAATCATGAGCGCAAGGACCAGCGGCTCGTTCGCACGCGCCCCTGCAACGCTGTCCGCAGTGCCAACATCCATGGTCGAAGCAAGTCTGCCCACGGACACAAGATATGGCAGCCAGCATCTTCCGTAAACACGAAACTCGCCGAGCCAGCGGCTCCTTTATCTTATTTTCTACGATGCTCCGTTCATGTACATTCGTCCGAAGTCGCGAGCACCATGAACGGATTGCATGAGGACGCAACGGTCGACGTCGTCGATGCGGAAGGGGATACCGTCAACGTCGTCGTAAGCGGCGTCGTCGTCCACGCCGACGCAGCACGGCCCGTTTTGCCGGGTCGTTACGAAGACCTCGGCGAGATTGCACGTGGCGCTTTCGGCGAGGTTCGTCGAGTGCGCGACACGCTCCTCGATCGCGTGGTCGCGATGAAGGTTTTGCATGCCGAACATGCCGACGTGGAGCACGTTCGGCGGCGATTTTTGACCGAAGTTCGAATCACGGCGCAGCTTCAGCATCCGGGAATCGTTGCCGTTCACGATCGCGGCGAACTTTCCGACGGGCGCTTGTGGTTCACGATGAAAGAAATTCGTGGACGAACGTTGCACGAGGTCATCGATGAGCTTCACGACGCTTCCGATGCTCGAGGGTTTGGCACGACGACCTCGGGCTGGACGTTTCGGCGTCTCGTCGATGCATTCACGCGTATCGTACAAGCCGTCGCTTACGCGCACCGTCAAGGCATCGTGCATCGCGATTTGAAACCGGAAAACCTGATGGTGGGCGAGTTCGGCGAAGTGCTCGTGATGGATTGGGGTTTGGCGCGGCGAGTCGGTCCGACGGAAAGTCCCGCCGGCGGAGTTTTTCAGGACGATCAGACCCCGGGGCTCACGCAGCACGGCGACATTCTGGGCACGCCTGCGTACATGTCGCCCGAGCAAGCGCGCGGGGCGCTCGCGCTGCACGGTCCCGCGAGCGACGTGTATGCATTGGGGGCAGTATTGTATTGCTTGCTCGCGGGAAAACCGCCGTATGAAGGCGCGTCGTCGCGAGATGTGCTGATGGCCGTCTTGAGGGGTCCGCCCAAAGCCGTGCGGGATGCGGCGCGAATGCCCCTGCCAAACGAATTGTGTGTCATTTGTGAACACGCGATGCACCGAGACATTACGGAACGATTCCCCAACGCGGCGTCATTGTGGAATGAGCTCGTCGCGTGGCTCGATGGCGTGCGTCTCCGCGAACAGGCGCTCGAAGCGTTGGCGCAAGCTCGAACGTACGAGCCGGAAATCACGCGTCTACGTTCCGAGGAAAACCTGGCGCGAGGCAAAGCGCGCGCCTTGCAAAATGATTTGCGTCCGTTCGATCCGGTGGAAAAGAAGCGTCCGGCGTGGGATTTGGAGGACGAAGCGTCGCGTTTGGGGCGCATGGCGGCATTGGCGGAAACGAAATGGCTCGAAGCCGTACACGGGGCATTGAGTATCGACCCGCGATTGCCCGAAGCACATCTTTTGTTGTCGGATCATTATCGTAATCGGTTGGTGGAAGCGGAATTGGAGCATCGTGATGAAGATGCAGCGCGCGCCGAAGAATTGTTACGCATTCATGATCAGGGAAAACACGCAGCGTTTCTGCGCGGCGATGGGCGATTGACGCTCGTGACGGATCCTCCAGGCGCCGAGGTATTCGTCGATCGATACGTTTTACAAGACAGACGTTTGGTAGCGATGCCCGAGGGACTCCTCGGACAAACGCCACTCGTGGAAGTGCCCTTACAGCGCGGCAGTTATCTATTGCGTTTGCGAGCGCCGAGCCGCGCGGAAGTGCGGTATCCGGTGCTCATCGAACGGGACGGGCATTGGGATGGAGTTGCGCCTGGAGATCGCGAACCATTTCCGATTTACCTGCCAAACGAGAACGAGCTCGGGCCGGACGATGTGTACGTGCCGGCGGGGTATTCGTGGATTGGCGGGGATCCGGAAGCAGCGGATGGTTTACCTAGGCGGCGGGTGTGGCTTGATGGATTCGTGATGCGGCGTTTTCCGGTGACGGCGGGAGAATATCTCGATTTTCTCAACGATCTCGTAGAAAATGATCGCGTTGCCGAGGCAATGCAGCGTTGCCCCCGCACCCACCAAGCGCTGTTGGAACAAGGCGTCGAAAGGGCTTTTCTTCGTGATGCATCCGGGCGCTTTTCCTTGCCCCCTGATCGAGAAGGCTTCCGCTGGCGCCGTGATTGGCCCGTCGTGGTCGTCGATTGGTTCGACGCCATGGCGTACGCGTCCTGGTTGTCGGCACGCACGGAAAAACCATGGCGCTTGCCGAATGAGCTGGAACGCGAAAAAGCCGCACGTGGCGTGGATGGTCGATTCTTGCCGTGGGGCAATCACATGGACCCGACATTTGCAAATGTCGTCGATACGAGCGCCGCTGAAGCCACACGCGGCAGCGTTTTTGACCAACCGTTCGATGAATCTGTTTACGGAGTGCGAGGCTTGGCGGGAAATACTCGAGATTGGTGTATCAATCTCTGGAAACACGAAGGACCGAGCATCGTTCAGAACCGCGCGACACTGGACGAAGCCGCGCGCGACGATCCAGATTTTCGCGTCATCAAGGGTGGATCGTGGTCGACCACAATGGTCCAAAGTCGAGCTGCAGCACGATTCGGCGGCCGCCCAGCGATTCGTCGTCCGGTGGTGGGATTTCGATTGGTTCGTCGTTTACGCTGAGGCACATTGCGCGGAAACCGCCTCATCTCGGACGCTTATCCGATCTTGATTTCGCATTTCTTACCAGGCTTATTCGTTCGTGTATGATACCAGTTGGTCTTTCCATCCTTGATTTCGCGGAACAATGCCGTGTCATGAGACTGCATGTAGTACTTCATCTGCCCCGTCCATTGGCCTGACGCGTTCTTGCTCACGTTGATATCGAAGCCGCGGTGATAGGACTCCTTGTACTTCTGGTCGGTGGAGTTGTCTGTCCAATGAGCCGTGACACCACAATGAAAGTGTGCGGCATTCGCGTAGAATGCAGGAAGATCGTTCTCCTTGCCGCATGTGACTTTCTTGACGGTCATATCCCCCAACTCGCTCGTCACGAGACTGTCGCCATTAATTTTCCAATATTCCACGCCGGCTTCCATTCCCGTCCGCTCCTTTTGCGACTCGGAGAAGTGCGCGCTGGTTGCAATGACGTGCGCCACCCATTTGTGGGAGTTTTCTGCCCCATCGTAAAACATATACTCTACGAAGTGGCCCGTACCATCATAACACGACGGATCGAGCTGCCCATTCCTTTGGTCCCGATTCGGCTCCGCAATCGCCTCCTCCGAATCCACCTGGCCAAATACCGGCATGTTGTTGCGCTGGTCGAGCAGCACCGGATGCTGCGGAAACGACAGCGCTTCGAGCAACATGCGCGCTCGGAAAAGCAGCTCCGTATGCGAAACGGTGCTGTGGCGCGTATTGCCTCCACCAGAGACGATACGCCATTGCTCCAATGCCACCGTGAACGCCCACGTGAAGGCGCTGTACCAATACCCGCCAAGCATCGCTTGGTACGATGACTCAGTTGGCCCGGACGCGCAGAACACCCGAGGTCCATTGTCACTTGCGTCGATCGTCACGGGCACGTTCGATGCACCGAGCGCGAGTGTCGCGACCTGATGAGCTCCACGCGGAACGCCGCGCGCGCCCGCATTCTGCGCGAAACAGCAATCGAGGACGACGGTCATGTTGTCATCCACGTCTTTCAGCGCTTCTTTGAACGCGTCGATGGAAAGATACGTTTTGCTTTGATCCTCTACCAAGTCACTCGGACACAACGCAAGCACGGTCTTGTCGTTTTCTTCGATACGCGCCCCGTGCCCCGAATACGTCAAAATGCGATCAACGGGCTTTTCGTTCGAATTCTCTCGGCGCTCCGCGAGCCACCCCACGCCGGCCATGATGTTGTCACGCGTTGCTTCGTCGAGACAAACCTTTGCCTTGTCGTTGGGAGGAAACCAGCTCGCGACCCGCGCTGCGATGTCGTCGTCGGATTTTCCCGTATACTCCGGCAGCTCGGTTCGGAGCTCCTGCTCGGCCCAAGTGATGTCTTCTACCTCGAGCTTGGGGCTCGTCAGCATTCGGATGTTTTCGGGGGCAAACCCGAGCCGCCGACAAACCTTCCAAAATGCGAGCACATCATTGCGGCCTGCGCGAAGTTGCTTCTCAGGGCCGAGGTTTTCGTATTTTTCTACGCCAATCAACAAGGCGCGGGCACGTCGCTTCGTCGTCACGTTCATTCTCCACCTTCCTTATGACCATCGTTCCCTGCGACGAACCCCATCGCATGTTCGTGCCGTGACAGCAACCCCCATGCCAAGCACAACGATACGTTTTTCGTGACGTTCATTGGAAGGGCCGTGCCGTGCGCACATGTGCGGAGCGCCGGAATCGAGTGTGCGCACAGTCGTGCGGGCTCGCGGCGCACACGCGAACGAACCCAAATCGAGCCATTTTCTCGGCCAACACGCCGTTCCTTCGACTTGGCACACCGTCTGCAATGAGGGTCCACCAGCAAGCGCGAGCCACGATGAGCGTGGCGACCGCTCGAAACCCTTTCAATCTCAAGGTGCGTCATGGCCGTCAAAGAAGCTCTCTCATTCAGCGATCTCGTTGCCCTCAGCTCCAGCCCGGACAGCGTGCGCGAAGCGTTCAAAAAACACTACAACAAAACGCCCGACGGGATTTCCGTCAATTCGGAGACGTATTTCGATGCAGTAAAACCCGCCATTACCGAGCGATATGGGCACCCTTGCTACAAGACGCTCGGCGATGTCACGTACGTCGAAGGCCCGTCCGAAGACGGCGTGTCGGCGATCGTCGGTACGCAATATGCCGTGAACAACAGCGATCAGCCGGCCCAGATCACGCTCGCGGTGAACGGGTCCTGGTCGGAAACGACGACGGTGGAGTCGTCGGTCACCGTGGGAATGAAATTCAGCTCGGAAATCGGCCTGGAAGGCGTCTTCAAGTCCGGAATGGAGTTTTCGACGTCGATTACAGCAGGCCAGTCGTCCTCGAAATCCGTCGCACGAGGTTCGGAGGCGAGCGTTACCGTGACATTACCTCCGAAAAGCAGGCAGCGAGTGGATATCGTCGCCACCATGAGGAAGCAGTCGATGGCGTTCAGCGCGCCCATTCGCGTTCAAGGAATGTTCGGCGCGAATTTTCCCGATCGCGTGAATGGACACTACTTCTGGTTCCTCTCGGCCCATGAAGTGCTGCACAAGACGGAAGGGGTCCTCAAAGGAAAAATCTCGAATACCGCCGCATTCGAGACGCATACCACCGTCGGCCCCATCGAAAAGCTCAACGGCTAGCTCGCGTTCACGCGACGCAGCTCTTCACGCCCCGAAGCCGAATCACCCCTTGATTCGAATGGCCCACGTGAGCTTGATGAGGTTCTTCATCACGTTGGGCACGCGCTTGACCAAGTTGATGGACGGCGGACGTTTTTCCATCACCCGCACGGGGATCTCTTGAATGGCCAACCCCGCGCGGTACGCCCGAATCACGAATTCGCTCGCAAAAACGTCCTTGTCCACCACACACGCCTGCGCAATCGGCAAGAGCGGCTCACGCACGAACGCTTTGAGCCCATGCGTGTCGGTGCCTTGGAAACCCAGCGTCACGCGCAAGAGGCCATTGTAAAAGAGGCTCGCGGCGTGCCGGGCCAGCGGCCGGTGATCGTCGGCCCCCGCAACGAGCTTCGAGCCAATCACCAAATCGGTTTTTCCCGACGAAAGAATGTCGACCGCGCGGCGATGAAAATCGGCATCGCAAAGGTCGATTTCGTCACAAATGACGATTTCGCCGCGCGCCACTTCCAAAATGCCCTTGCGTAATGCGCCGCCATAATTGGGCATTCCAAAGGAAAAATAACGAACCTCGGGGAACTTTTCCGCAAGCTCGGCGGCTATTTCCAACGTTCGATCATGCGAACCATTTTCGGCGAGCACGATTTCGTAAGCCCAACCAAAAGGACGCAAACGTTCACGCAAATCCACGATGGCCGCATGCAAAATCGCTTCCTCGTTGTACACGGGAATCACGATCGAAATGCGCGGCGTGCTTTCTTTGCTGCTGTCTGCCATGGATCAGGTCTCGGACGACGCGACGGAGCCATGAAGCACGCTTGCACGACTGGCCGCATCGCGACCAAAACGCAAAGCATCCTCCATCGACGAATAATTCCAACCACCATAACGCCCCGTCGTGACGATACGGTTTTTCTCCAAAAACGGAAGGATCGCTTCGAGCGACGAAAAGTAAGCGTGATCGAAAATCACGTACGCGTGATCAATGCGACGCGGACGCATGAATCGAATCTGTTTGGGCGAATCGATGATCCCCATCTCCAAAAGCCCGTCGGCCACGAGCGGCAAGAGCGTTTCGAGGTCCGGTTCGCTCCGATCCGAAAGCTCGACGTACAAATTGGCCTTGCCCGGTGGCGCCATGTATCCGGAAAAGTTCGAATAACATCCGACTCGGTAAAACGGATATTTTTCTTCTGGCACGTACACCCAATGAAGTGGCTGCCCGCACGGCCCATCGAGCGCCACGTCGAGGTAATACAAGTGCGTGCACCGAAGCCGGCGCGCCGCCTGCGTCACGACATCCGGAATGCCATGCAAAAGACCAATCAATACGGGAAGCGGAATCGTCGACACGAGCACGTCGTACGGCACCGTTTCATGCTCAAATATGATTTCCCGCGCAAATGGGTCGATCGCCAATGGCGCCCGTTCGAGCTCGAGCGGCACCGGAAGCGACGCCGCCATCGCCTTTGGAAGCTCGCCAATGCCGAGACGCGGATACACGAATTTCGCATTGTAGCCCAATTCCGGCGCCTTTTTTCCCACCGCTCCCGCAAGCACGTCTTCGAGCTTCGGAAGCGGCACGAATCGCGAACACCACGCGGCCGTGATGTCTTTCGGAGAAACCCCCCAAAGACGCGTGTTGTACGGAATCATGAAATGTTTGCTGATTCCCTCGCCAAAATGCTTCAAACAAAATTCTTCGAAATTTTGCGGCTCGGGACCCGGCGGCGCAAAATGCGCGCGGACAAACCCCATCAAACATTCGTACGCAACATCGGGCGGAAGTCCAAACGTGTTCGCTTGAAACGGATACCGCGTGTACGTCCCATGCGACCAAATCATCGAACGCCGGTCGACTTCGAACACATCGTCGCCGAGAAACCCAAGCGCAAAGGCGCGCAAGTCCGCATCGCGCAGATGCAAAAGATGCCCCGTGCGATCGAATCGGTAACCATGATCTTCGATCGTGATCGCATGACCACCTGCAAATCCAGCTCGCTCGAAGATGCGATGTGGAAGGCCCGCGCGCCCGAGATGATGCGACGTCGATAGACCCGTGAGGCCTGCGCCGAGAATTGCAACGGGGGTACGAGCGGAACGAATCATGCGGAAACGATCGAGCAGCGAAGCGCCCTCACGCAGGGCGCCGGACACTAGCATTTTTTGCGCAGAGGCCACGCATCATCACCGACCAAGCGTGCTCGATGCATCCACCGCGAGGTTTGACCACGTAACAGCGATGAGCGACGTGTCGATCGAACAAAAATTGTTCGCCATCGTAGCAATCAAGTGGAGCTCGAACGATTCGACAGGACTGTCACAACGCGTCATCGACGTTGGGGGAAAAAGAAAAGCGCGCAAAACCTTCGTTTGGATCCGGATGCGGAACCGACTAGATCACTCTCGCTGAAAGGTGGTTTGAAGAGGAATCATGCCCATCCCGCGACGCACCTCCGTCCGCGCCCAAGGACGAATTCTTTTCCTTACCGAAGATGCCGACCTGCTCAAAAAACAGCTCGTCGGAGGTTCGCTCGAGGGCAAACCCGAAGAGCTACCGCTCATCAACAACATCTCGACCGATGAGCTGACGCCCGGATGGGTCTGCTACTACTACGACGAAACGCTCGCTCGGTACTGTCTCGTGGGGCTGCGAGGCGGGCACATCGAGCGTGATGCGATCAAGAACGGTGGCTTCAGCGTCATCGTGAGCGGGCGGTCGAAGGGGTGTGGTTCGTCGCGTGAAACTGCGCCGTATTCCGAGCGCGAAGCGGGGATTCAGATCGTCGTCGCGCGGAACATCGAGAAGATCTACGGACAAAATTGCCAGAACATCGGGCTGCTCACGACGACCGATTTCTCCATCTTGGATCGCATCCGAAGTGGGGAAGAGATTTCCATCAGCGAGTTCACGCGGGGGCTCGATCCGATCAGCCGTGACGTCGTCGAGTACGGAGGGCTGTTCACGTACAACAAGGCGCGTTTGGCAGGCGAAGTGTCGCCGCCGGAGATCACGACGGCGCCGAGGCCGATGACGTTGTGCGAGAAGATCATCGCGGCGCATGCGATCGTGGATGCGAAGACGGGCAAGATCGGCGTGCCCGCGGTTCGTCCGGGCGATGCGCTCTTCGTGCGTACGGACGTGCGGTTCTCACACGAGTACGTGACGC